>JAADER010000044.1 GCA_013153275.1 Thermoproteota archaeon | reverse complement strand
CTTCTGCTGTTAGTAGTATATAGCCATGTGTGAGATATGTTTCTGTTAGTCTTATTCTTCTGTTACGTATCTTCAAGAAGTCTATTAGCCTAATAGCAACATCGTAAAATAGTATCAACTTCGCGCTTAATCTTTCTTTTAGAACCAGCTCTTCTATAGGTATGGTAGGGATATAGGTAGAGCCTAACCTAATAAGCACATTTCTAGACAGTTCTGGTAGTATGCTCTTAACATCTTTCTCAATGTTGTAGAATAGTTTTCTTGCAAACTCGCTATCAGCTATGTAGAGGAGGACTATGGCGAGTGAGTTGGCTGTAGGATCAGATATTGCGGTTCTGGGATTCTTTTCCTCGATTATTCTGAGAGCGGTATCGAGGACACGTTGAGACTCTAGGTCGCTTACTGTTGCATTAGTGAGATGTTTCTTGATCTCTAGTATTGATAGTATGTTTAGGATGTTTTCGGGATAGGTACCATACACAACACATTGCTTATCTGCGCTATGTTAAAGCTGGGGTAGGTAAGTATGGTCTCAGCTTACTGTGACACTTCTAGTCTCCGTATGTTTCTCTTCTATGAATTTTACACTATTCTCCTCTAGCTTCTTCCTAACCTTCTCATACAGCATGTTGAAGTGTTTTTCGAATGTTGTCTGGTCTCCTCTCAAGATTCTACTGTACTCGTTGTCTGGTATATTTCTAATATGTTCATGCACTATGTCTTTAATGATTCTCGAGTTCTTTCGTAGTATTTCTCGAATCTTGTCGAAGTCTTCTTCGTCTATGGTGTACCATAGTGCGAAGATTAGGAACGTAATATGTGTCCAGGGTAGGAAGTGTATTCTAGCTATTCCACGCCTACCATATGTTTTCAAGAGGAAGTCGCTTCTCTCGAATCCTGCTTCTCTACATAGTTCTAATGTTCCAACTATATCATTCTCAAGTTGCTTGAGGTCTCCGTTATAGAAGAGGAATTTTACTATGTATGTGAAGTTTCTTACCTTACCTAGGTAGCCTAGGTTTAGTGGTCTATCAGCTATTATGCTTGCTGCAAGCATCATGAGAATATTCTTGTCATGTAGAATGTTCCTCTCCATCTCCGTAGGCTGAGCAAGCTCTAGAAAGATCCTCGACCTAGCTATTCTCGTTATTAGTTTAACAGTCTCAGTCCTAGCTGTTAATAGAAGCGTCTGTGTTAGCGTCATCCTGACCTGACCAACATTTAACCTACGAACTATACTACACACGGTACGTATGTACTCTTCCTCGTTTGGAGCCTCAATCTCAACCGAGTAATATGTTAATCTCGACCTTAGGAAGCTCCTCCTAACATCTTCGCTAAGGTCTGTGAATCTTTTACTCTCGTACCCTCTGATTGCTGTAAACGTGATCTCGTTATTGATAATCTTCTTGATCGTTGATAGACGCTGAACACCGTCTAAGACTAGATACTTACCATCTCTATTAGCTAATAATACTATTGGGGGAATAGGAAAACCACGTATAATAGAGTCGAAGAAGTATGTTGCCTTAGTATTATCCCAGACATATCCACGCTGAAGCTCAGGATCAATAACGATCTCACCTTTCTCAAGCCAGGAATAGAGAGTCTCAATATCAACCTCAACAGCCTTATACCTAACCCTAACACTCCTCGAAGGTTCAAGAATATTCTCAGTCTCACGAAGAAGCTTACCAATAGTACCAACCCTAACCCTAGACCTAGAAGAAGATATTCTTCTCATCCCCATAAGCCAAGCATAGATGGAAGAAATATAAAACAATTCCCATACAACACCACCCTAAGCATAGTTAAGCATCTTAGCATAACAGTGAAAAGCTCGAGAAGGAGAACATATACCATGACTTATAAAGATGTGGAGAACTCTTCACGAGAAAAGTCAGTTCGTGACCCACTCATCAGAGCTCAGAGGGTGCCATTAAGTATTTAGAGGAAGCTCATCACTTTAGACAATTAGGATTAAAAGCCTTCTATTCATCGGCTTAATAGACTTCGAATTTACTTTTAAGTGTTTCGAATACCAAAGTCGATAAATAGAGAGCTTTTAATCGAGCGTTAATCATAACGGCGTTTTTTTCTTAATAGTAATGCTATGAGGAAAAATGCTGATATATTTCTAGACATATTAACTACGTTGGTACTGATAATTACGTTGTTGTTATGTACGTAGTACATTGTTCCCTAATTAAAACTAAACACTATTACGATGGAACGGATAAAGACGGTAAGACTCTTCAAAAACTAACGCAAACGTAGGAGGATAAGGTGGGTATAGCAGAAATAAAGATGGTTCTTTTTCTCTATCTGATTGCTGAGTAGTCATCATCTTTTCAGTGTAACTCTGACTCTTCATTGGTTATTATTCTGCTAGAAATGATTTTTAAACGCTCTCTAGTTTATGTGCTCATGTCTCTGTTAGAGAAGATTAAGCCGATGTCCATAGGGCAGGAGCGTCTGCTAAATGCTCTCACAGATGATAGGAACGAGATCGTTGGGGCTTTCGGTCCAACAGGTACGGGGAAGTCTCTCATGTCTTGCGCATATGGTATATCTATGGTGCTTAGTGGTAAGTATAAGAAGTTCATAATTGCGAGACCTGTCGTTGATGTCACTACGGGAGAGCTCATAACACCTGAGAGGCTTGGAGATCTCTACTATAAGATCGCATCATCATATCTTGAGGATGTTCTCGGAGAGTTTCTCTCGCGTGATGAGATAATGAAGCTGTTACAGGAGGGTAAGGTTGTTGTTACAGACGTATCATATCTGCGAGGTAGAACTTTCGATGATTCGATAATATTTCTAGATGATGCTCAGAATGTTCAGCCGGAGAGTGCTGCTGAGATACTGATGAGGATAGGTCGAAACTCGAAGCTGGTGATAGCTGGTGATCCGGTATTGCAGAAGCCTACGACCGTGGAGAAGGATGGTGCGACACTGCTTAGAGAGGTTCTTCTTAATGAGGAGAATGCTGCCGTCATAGACCTAGGATTGAAAGATATCGTGCGTCCAGGAGCGAGAAGAGGAGTAAAAGTGATATTCGAGCTCAGAATGAGAAAGAGAGAACTAACAGAGAGTGAGAGACAGCTCCTCGACATAGTCCGAGTATGCGCACCAGATGCTGACATAGTCACAGTAATAGAGTTCAAGGCAGAGAAAGAGAGCCTTGGAATAAGGTCAGATAACGTTCCTGACGCACTGATAATAGCCAAGGAAGGTCACCTTGGTAGAGTAGTTGGAAGAGGAGGAGAGAGGATAAGGACAGTGGAGAACGAGTCAGGTCTGAGAGTGAGAGTTGTCGAGATGACTCTAGACTTCAAGAGCTGGATAAGAGCTATACACCCAGTATCCTGGATAGGCAAACATATAATAGATGTCGACCTCGCAGGCCCTGAGCTTGTAGTAACAATAAGAAGAAATAACTTCGGAACATTTGTAGGACATAGAGGAGTATATGTGAGACTTCTAGACAGAATATTTAGAAGACTAATCAATGTAGGAATAAGAGCAATGGAAAGCGAGGAGTAGTCACCCTCTAATAAGGTCGTTCACGAGGTCCGGCTCGAACTTTTCAATCCTCATAACGTTCAAAGCAAAGTTTATCAATCCCTCCCTAACATTCTCGGGGTTATCCGGATAGAAGAGTGGGCTAGCTATGACTATGGCTCTGAAAGCAAACCAGGGCTGACAGACCTTGAGAACCTCCTCATCTCCTGTAGCGTTGATATACGTCTTTAGGAAGTCTCTAAACATGGTCTCAAACACCCCTGTGAACCTACCTTTGTCTAGGAGAGAGAACCATACGTAGTTTGTTAAGATACATGTCACATCGTCTGCAGGCTCACCCCACTCTCCTCTAGATCTGTCCAACACTATGAGCCTGTTATCGTCTGTGAACCATATGTTAAACGGATGGTAGTCTCCATGTACCTGACAGAGTCTGTGATAATACTTCTTGAGGATCCATCTCCATCTTGTTGCGAGCATCTCGATTTCCTGTAACTTATCTATAAGCTTGAAATCGTCGGGATATGCTGAGTCTATGACTCCCATAATCATTTCTCCATGACCGACAAGGTCCCTTATTCTTCTATAGTAGAGTCTTCTCATCGACTCTGTATCTCCTTGATACTTTACTGAGTGAATATCTACGAGATAGTTGATAAGTATTCTGAGTCTCTCTCTATCTCTGTTCTCTAACATACCTCTTTTAAGGATCTCTCTAAGATCCTCGATATAGGGTCTCCCTGTTGCTTCCTCCATGACTATGAAGAACTCCTCGTAGCTTCCACAACTATGAAGGTCACCATACGTGTCTATGTATCCAACATCAACAGACTTCACATGGTTTGGAAGCTTATTGAAGTCCTTGTGAGCCATTAGTAGTACCTGTGCTCTATCTGCAGGATAGTCATGGCCGAACCCTCTCTCACCTTTCAGAAACTTCAGAACGAGACTCTTCAAGGCTCCTCCATCCATCTCAACGGTTATTTTCCAAGCCTCGGCATGCCATCCTGTTCCAAGAAGCTTGAGATCCTTAACCTTTACAGGACTCTTGAAGACCTCTCTAAGATATCTCTCTACTCTATCTACACTGAGAGAGTACGACATAGTAACACATTACCTGTAGACACCTTAAGTACATAACCTCTCGCATACTTCGTCGCATGCTCTGAACACGTTAGATACTGCTGTCACTATTCTCTCTTCAAGTCTCCTAAGAGCATTATAGTCCTTCTCTAATCTCGATATAGCATCACTTATCTGCCTATCAATACCTCTGAGAGATGCAGATCCGATGCTAGATCTGAGAGCAAGTACATCCTCTGGAGGTAAAAGACATGCGGTCCCCTCTCTTATCTTTCTTGCAGTCTCGAGATAGATCTCTCTGAAGCTTCTACCACTTTTCAGACATGTCTGTTCTACAGTCTCCGCAGAAGTTACAGGAAGCTCAGATACTAGCTTTCTTACTTTATCGTCATTAACCCTAATCTTTGAGAAGATGTCACGTAGGATCTCTAACACGTTCATGATTATTCTAGCCATGTTCCATACATGTGGTGTGGCCTCCTGAAGGTCGAGATAATATCCCTTTCCTACACATCTAATTATTGAGCATAAGCTAACATACTCTCCCAGAACTCTTCCAAGTCTTGCTCTAGCGATCTCAAGAGTTGCGGGATTTCTCTTATGAGGCATTATGCTGCTAGTAGCACAGTGCTCCTCTGGAATCACTATTATACCTATCTGAGGATCAGCTAGCCTTATCAGGTCATTTACAACTCTCGAGAGCTCTACGGAGAGTGATGATAGAATGGACCCGGTGATCAGAAGATAGTCTCTAGATTCCGTACAGTATAGCGCGTTTATGCATATATCGTTGAAACATAGGTCCCTAGCTTCTCTATACCTGTCTATTGGTACCGTAGTTCCGACAGCCGGTCCACATCCTAGTGGAGATTTTTCAACTACTTTCTCTAGAACCTGTAAAAGCATGTTCACGTAGGTCTGCAACATCTCCTCAATAGAGAGAAGATAGTGAGAGAAGAGAGTCACCTGAGCAGGCTGTCCATGCGTGAACGCGATAAACATCTTGTCCCTATGTTGTTCGGCTCTGTCAATGAGTGCTCGCCTCAGCTCTAAGATTCTTATAATAAGGTCTCTGAATACTTCTCTCAGCTTTAATCTGTGTGCTGTCACGACGTGGTCGTTCCTGCTTCTCCCAAGACCTATCCATCCTGCAACATCTATTCCAAGCTTGTCTACGAGATGCTTCTCAAGTAGCTCATGAAAGTCCTCGTAACGATCAAGGTCCTGCCTAGAGTATAGCTCCTCTATCTTATCATAGATCTCTCTCAGCGCTCTACATATCTTGCATGCTACTTCTCTAGGTATCGTCCCACATCTATGTAGTTCTATCACATGTTCTAGTAGTGTTAGAACTATATGTCGAGCGATCTCTCTATCATCCTCTATGCTAGATATGTACCTGCTCAGCCAGTTCTCGGTCTCTCCTAGTAGAGGTAGTCTGTACACTTCTACTCTGTAGTGAGCTCTGGTCTATATGCTCCCTCCTCTATCTTTGACAGCTTCAGAACATACGTTCTATTACCTATTCTGAACTTTATGATAAGCCTTTTAGGCCACTGGGAAGTATCAAGCTCTATGAGCTCTGCACTCATTCTTCTACATAGATCGTTAACAGCCTCCTTAACCTCAGATAGATCCTCAGGAGCGGTTATCGTAGTATCTAGCCTGACTCCTCTAAGTATGAACTGTGCAAGCTCCTGCCTATCCTCCTCATACGTTAGATCGTAGAATGATCGAAGCTCCTCCTCCATGACGGTAAGACTATGCTCACAGGATTTATAAATCTTGAACTAAACCTATATAAGAGAAAGTATACGTCACATATACGTGGAGACAGAGTCCCTGCTAGACCACGTTGAGAAGATAGCGAGCAAGCTCGGCATAAGCAGAGACACACTCTACAGAGTATACTGCAAAGATGAGGATGTTCCAGATAACGTTCTCGAGAAATTACTCAAATTTGAAAATGAACTTTCAAAAACGTGCGAGGATATCGATAATGTGATGAGAGACTTCTGCAACAGACTAATAGTGAAGGAAAAAGAAGAGAGAAAGCTAGAGCTGGAGACTGTTATCAAGATAACAGTATATGTTGGAGGAGAAGAGAAGACCATAAACATAGTTCTCAGAGACAGGAAGATGATTGTAGAGACAGACATAGAGAAGGTATGTAAAGAGCCTTCAGATATTATCCTTGGCGAGACATCAATCTACTTCAGATGTGGTGGAGAGTGGGTAGCCCTTCTACATAATCTAAAGGGAGATGAGAAAAATAGGATCCTGAGAGTGCTAGGTAGAGCGTCATGAGTCTCGTAGTCGAGAATCTTCACGTGGAGTCAGGCGGAAGAGAGATTCTCAGAGGAATAAATCTAGAGCTCAGTAGAGGCGAGGTACATGTAGTGCTTGGGCCTAACGGTGCAGGAAAATCAACATTATTATACACGATCGCAGGAATACCTCGTTATCTCGTTAAGAAGGGTAGGATAGTGTTCGAGGATGAGGACGTTACTAATCTGCCGACTTTTGAGAGAGTTAGGAGAGGAATGTGCCTTATGCATCAGTTCCAGCCTCAGTTTAAGACAGTCAAAGTACAGGATCTGGAGAGAATGTTGATATCTAAGTTTGGTGGTAACGAGCTGGCTCTGAAGGCTAGAGACACCTTGGATATTGAGTCCCTCAGAGGCAGGTACTTGTTTACTAATATGAGTGGTGGAGAGCGAAAGAGGTTAGAGCTCTATCTTACTCTTCTCACAAATCCTAGACTTGTGCTCCTCGACGAACCTGACAGTGGCGTCGACGTTGACAGCCTAGTAAAGATAGGTGAGGTGATAAACATGATAATAGATAGCTCACTATCCTGTATACTTGTTACACATAGAGGAGACATTGTGAACATGTTGAAGAGAATAGATAGGGTTCACGTCATGTGTAGCGGAAGGATAGTTGAAAGTGATGGAAAGGAGATGCTTGAGAAGGTCCTGAGAAGCGGTTTCAGGAGAGTGTGTGAGAAGCTGAGAGAAAGATTCGACTAAAGCTTATCAATAGGAGATACAGCATTACTGTGTAGGTTGAAGATGAGTAGTACTCGAGAGGACGTCAAGAGAAAAGCTGAGGAGTATTTATCCAAGCTGAAGAGTGATGGTGAGATAAGAGAGATCATGGCTAGACTCCAGATCTCGCTACATGAGTATCGTCCAGAGACCTCATGTGACGTTGAGGGACGAGGAATATATTACTCTCTTGTAGATCTATCCTCGGAGAAGTATTCATTAACCGATCAGAGGGCAGTCATCGTTCGTCCACTGAGAGACGTCATACTTGAGGGGCTCGACGTGGAGTCTCCATGGAGCTTGGCCTCCCCAGACGAGGATCCTCATATCGCGCTTATAGCTAAGTATGGTGAAGATAGGGGAGCATATATTAGAGTTAGATCTCATAATCGCGTAGGACCAGTCAGAACATGCTACGTCACGAGACTCACAGGAACGGCACAGCTCGTACATAATGTATACGTCGTAGAGGACGACGCTGAGCTTCAGGTTCTATCAACCTGTACATCATCGCGTGCCGCTCTAGACGTCTATCATATCAGTCTTACAGAGGTCATAGTTGGAAGAAATAGTAAATTCACAATGGTGATGTACCATAACTGGAACGAGACCGTAAGATTATGGTCTTCTCTGAGGATCCGTGCAGGACCGGGGAGCAAGATAGTTATAGTATACGTCACTCATAGTCCCATACGTAGGATGGATGATCAAGTCATAGTTGAGCTTCACGAGAACGCTTCGTCAACCCTCTCCTCGATAATCTATGGTAGAGTCGGAGAATATCGTACAGAGACGACAGCGTATCTACGTGGTAGAGAGTCCTCCTCGATAATAATGTCGAGGATGCTGGGTGCCCAGAGAGCTAGGATAGAAAGTGTCTCGAAGATAGTTGCTGAAGGAGATGAGTCTAGAGGACATATAGAGTGTCTGGGAGTGCCAATAGATGAGTCCTCGATAATCACATCTGTACCCGTGCTCGAGGCTCATAAGATGAATGTCCAGCTCAGTCATGAGGCAGCAATAGGAAAGTTCTCAGAGGAGGAGATCACTTACCTGATGAGTAAGGGCCTAAGCGAGGATGAGGCCATGCAGCTACTTATAAGAGGTTTCGTGAGCATAGATATAGAGGAGATTCCGCAGACTCTGAGAGCTATAGTTGAAAAGATCGTTGAGGAGCTGGTCAGAAGGTCAGCACTATAGAAAACTTAATTAATAGGTCTAGTCGTGTAAACTTGAGCATGTCATACGTACCTGTCTATGAGCTACCTACGAGACCTAAACCGGGAGAAGAGGTAGTGCTTCCAACAGGACAGAGAGTAGTGGTGAGGCATGTGGGAATACCATGGATTGCACCTCCACGAAAGGTATGTCTAGACTATGAGTGTCCATGGCATGGTCACCTGAAGGTTAGGGGAGTAGTTCTCGAGGTCAAGGTCGTCAAAGTCCATCCGAAGTTCGTCGTCACACAGCATGAGTGGTTGAAATATGATCCAAAGTACAAGAGGTACGAGTGGAGAAGAAAGAAGATACATGCCAGACTGCCACCATGCATAGACGTTAAGCCTGGAGATATAGTATACATAGGTGAGACAAGACCACTATCTAAGACTATCTCCTTCGTGGTTCTCGGAACAAAGAACGATGTAGTTCCTGTAAAACCTATAGTCAAGAGACTTGGAGAGACAGAAGATTTAAGAGTCTAGTCAGACGGCGCTCTTCATCACTTTCTCAGTCGAAATCCGATACATCACCCATATTAGCTAGATACGTACCCTTTATAAACACCATAGTTCGTGAAGACGAGTATCGAGTATGCATTGATACAGCTTCCCTTTAGATCGACTTCGAGAACTTGTCCAGGTCTCACAGTAACCGGGAACTTTACCTGTTGACCGTTCAGCGAGATCTTGTCTATACTGCACTTCTGTTTAGCTCCAGTATTATCAAAGAGTTCCAGGGACTTAATTGTGACTTCTCCCGTTCCTATATCACGTATCTGTACGATGAGTCTGCTGTTTCCTACTAGGTATCCATTTACGGATAGTTGTGCGCTTCTACTCATGCTGCTTGACATGAATGAGTATATTATTGCTCCGAGGACTACTGACGCTAGTATGCCTATCAGCGCCCATACTATGTTTGATAGTGCTCCTTTCTTATTTATTTTTCTCATATGTATGCTTTCTCTGTTGTTATGTATATTGCTAATCTGTTGGGATCTATTGTGTGCATATGTTTTAAGTATTGTCTCTAAAGGTTATCTAGTGCTCCCTTGCGTTAATGCACTATAAATCAATTTCATAATACCACTAGATTTATTAGTCAGGAAACACTATAGGTATAGTAGACTAGGGGAAATGTTTCACAAAGGTAATAACAGGACAAGCATGCGAACATCATCAGTAGTTGACTGTATAAAGAAGATTAGAGACAAGTCGAGCCTCATGCTTGACCTCACCTACTATGCGCTCCTCTACCAGGATCGAGAGCTAGCACAGGTAGCATATGCCACAGGAGAGGAGACGGTATCGTACTGGAAGGAGATGATGAGGCACGCCTTCATGGCTGTCAGCCTGCTACCAGAGATGATGGAGGTCATAAACAGCTTCATAGAGCTTGCACACCATATGAGGAGGGCTGTGGACGTGCTCCTAGACTTCTGTAAGCTCATACAGCTTGGCTACAGACCTCACCCAGCACTAGTCAAGGCTGTAGAGATAAGTGAGGAGCAGGTCGCAATAGTTGAGCTTCAGCGTGGGATGACGATAAGGGAGCTCATAGATAGGATCGAGGCATCTCTAGACGTTATAGCTATAAAATGTGGTGCGGCCTGGTTTATAGATCCCTCAGAGGACAGGCACCTCCATAAGGGGGACATCCTCATAGTTAGGACTACTAGAGACGTTCTTGAACGTCTTGAGGAGCTTGGCATAGGAAAGGTAAGGAGGCCAAAGGTAGAACCATGTAGAGAATGCTCTCAGGAGGATGTTGAGGCAATAATAAGGGAGCTCGCATACATGAAGAACCTTAGCGAGGTAGCTCTCGATCTAGCATACCTGACAGTACTATCACTAGATCCATCGATAGTGGAGGAGGTCGAAGATATAGAGCACTACTTCGATGTTAGACATATAGAGCTCGAGAAGAAGATATATGAGGCTCTCAAGGGCGATCCTGTTGAGGTTATAACAACCATAAGGTATGTACTCTGCCTAGAGGAGATAGTTGACTCTGCGAGAAGCCTAGCAATATCAGTGAAGTCCTGTCCAGAGCTAGCTAACATACTCCAGAAGGCGGTTAGAGAGGGCGAGGAGGTTCTTCTCAAGATAGTGATACAGGACGCGAGAGGACTAACGCTGAGGGACCTTGCACTAGATGACCTAGGTCTGACAGTGCTTGCAGTGAAGAGAAAAGGTGACATAATAGTACTACCTGGACCTGACACAAGGCTAGAGGATGGAGACATTCTCATAATAAAGTGCTTTAGAGAAGCGTTGCCGGAAGTTAAAGAGAAGCTGAAAATACCTGTACAGACATTCTAGAATTCATAGGATGATAGACAAGATAGTGAAAACATATAGCCGGGACAGGATACTTCACTCATTCCTACTATACGACTACATATTCCTCCAAGATAGAACAAAACTAACATATACTAATGATACAAAATACATACTAACATACTATAATCCCCCATACAGGAACTGCAGCATCTACATATACACAGACAAGGTAGATATTGAGACCTTGAAAGAACATGTAGAATATTGCAAAGAGAAAGAATGCAACTCATTTTACATTTACGGAAACATAGATACTATACTAGACAAATTAAGATCAATATTTAGAGAAAGATCAATATTCAGAAAATGCTTCCTTGTAATGAGTTTAGATAAAAATAGCTTCAGAAAAATACCACCGAGGGTGGAGAATGTAGTGATAAGAAAGATAGATCTTGATAATAAGAATGATTACAATATGTTTAAAACATTTCTAGAAAAATACTTCAAAATAAGTGAAGATTATATAAAATACTTTAAGAACGATAGAATATTTGCAGCAGTAAGAGATAACGAGATACTATCTATAGCTAGGATATGTCTCATACTTCCAGAAACCTGTCTAATTGCAGGTGTGTTCACTATACCAGAATTCAGAGGAAGAGGACTAGCAGGAGCTGTACTCTCCTCGCTATGCGAGAATGCTCTCCAGTTAGGTATAATACCATTTCTATTTGTCGATCATGAGAATGCTCCTGCGATACGCTTATATAGGAAACTTGGATTCAGATCTCACATAACTATGCCTTACTTGAAGATCGTATAGGATGCTGATGATGAGACGGGTGGGTCAGAGAAATGAAGAAGTGTTTCTAGTCTGATAACAGGAGAATCATATATAATACACTAAGCATAAACCGATATCGATGAGAGATAATGAAGATATGCTCTATCTCCTTGTACTTGATAAAAACTCTATAGAGAAAATGAAGAGAATTAGAAAGATAATATATAGAGGGAGGTCGGTAGATTCAAGGCTTGCTATAGCGTTTTACGAGAGTGTGAGAAATTTTTTAGTAATTTTTATAGATAATGACGTCAAGAGTGTTCGAGATAGTGTCTTATCTATCTTTGAAAATGATGGTTATATAAGGGGTATATTATCTAAAATTTGGATAAACTTTCATAGTATTTCAAGTGAGTTATCGAGATTTTTTGTAAGGTTTTTAAATATATATTTATCTAGTATCTGTAAAGATTGTCAGACAATAATTGATATCTCGTATCTATCTAACATCTCATATAAGTACTGTATTCTTGATGCTATAAACCTGTTGAGACTGTTAACTCATCCTCATATAGACGTTATTGATGGATCGATCTTTGCTGAGTCCATTCTCTATGTTTATAAGATATCTCTAAGATATCCCTCATTTGATAATAATATTGACGCTCTGTTACATGTTCTCGATGTTCTCATTGATAGGTTCTCAGAGCATGGGCGGATCGTTCATACGTTAAGGATGCTTCGGGATAAGTTCCGTGAGCTCAAGGAGTATCTTGATACAGGTTTGATGTTTCATGCTTTTAATGTTTTTAGAAATTTGTATGACTTTGTTTCTAATGTTTTTAATAATATTGATGATAGAGATCTCGGGTACCTTCTAGATAGAGTCATCGATGCTTTTATCTCTGTTGAGAGGTTTGATAATGTGTATTCCTGTGTTAAGTCTTTTGTTAGATATTTCTCGTCCTTTGATAGATATCTTCTGCCTGTATGTAAGTTCTTCATTATGTACCTTATATTGAAGTTGCTCTCAGAATGCTCATACTATGGTTATGTTGATCCTAGGGTTCTAGATCTTGATGTTGTTGATCGCTTGTTCTCTAACTACAGTGTTCTCGGGAGGATTGTTAACGTTTTCGATAGAGGTGAGCTGAAGTCTCTGCTTAATTACGTACATATGTGGGAGATGTGTGGTCTCTCGAGAGCTTACTGTAGGTTTGTCCATCGTAGAGATGTTAATGAGTTTGGTAGCATATATTGTAGGGGGAGAATTAATCTTGACGATGTCAGGAGGCTGCTTTTATCCTGTGTTGATATGGTGTATGAGAGCTGTTATGAGTATTGTGAGAAGGTTCGTGATCTTGTGAGATTTATGCTGTAAGTGTCTCATGTGCTGCTCTTCTCATTAACATGTCTACTGCCTTTAGTAGTAGTTCTCCTTCGTCTGTTACTGAGCCTCCTCTCCCTAGGAACTTGCATGCTCTTGCTATTATTAGTGCTGTCTTTACTGTCTCCAGGTCTAGCTTGGTCTCGTTTACTAGTGTCGCTATGTCCTCGGTCCTTAGCTCCTTTATGGCTTTTAGTAGCTTTATCACGTGTGGGTTAACTGGTGCTGCTACTCCTGTAGGGACTCCTATTATGGCTTGCTTAAGTATTGATCCGACCTCTGTTAGGACTACTCTGCCTCCTAGACATGTCATTATTAGGCCCTTTGCCTCTAGCTTGTCTAGCGCTATGTTCAGTTCCTCTTCCTGTCCTGGAAAGCTCTTTACGAGGTCGTCTCTTCTTATGCTTCTTCTTTCTGGGAGTCTCCTAAGTATCAGGACCTCGAGGTTTGTTACAAGTATGCTTCTCCTTGCCTCTCTTGATGCTCTCATGAGTGCTATACCGTATCCTGTAGGTCCTCCCGGACCTATCAATCCCTCCTCTCTTGCCAGCCTTATCCAGTCCTCGTCGGGGCTTCTACAGCAGTCGGCCTCGAGAAGCGACTTGACGGCTAGGGATGATGCTGGCCTTCCTTTACTCTCCCTGTATACTAGCTCTCCCTCTCTGGTGAGCTTTAGGACTAGCCTTTCCTCCTCCTTGACCTCCTCTATAAGTCCAAGTGCCTCGAGCTGGTATAGTGTGAGCCCTATCGTGTAGTGCTTCAGCTTCCAGCCCTCTTTCAATCTCTCCTCAATAAGCTTCCGCGTTGGAGCCATCTCAGGGTTGCACTCAGCCTTCTTCCAGAGCTCAACTATCTCTCTCATAATATCAAGCTCTGCTGAGGAGATACCTATAGGCGGCGTCCTATCCCTGGTCTTAAGATACCTCCACGCGAGAAGTACAAGTCTCCCGGCACGGGTCAGATTTCCACTTAGATCAACGTACCCTATCTCAGAGAGCATCTTCAAGTCCTCCTCAGGTACTCTGCCCCCACTCTCTATGGTCTCCAAGCTCTCATATATCCTCCTGTTAACTACGGCAGGGTACTCTACAAAGAGGTTCACATCTCTGAAAGCTCTTCTCAAGAACCTTCCTACCCTAGTCATAGATATGTAGTTCCCCTCTGGTGAACTTCGAACAATAATATCCATAGCTTCATAGGTATCTAGCCATCTTGTGCTAAACGCCTCAGCACTCACAGGCCCCTCTGGAAGCGAGAGGAGGTCCTCAGCCATGTCTCTACTCACCACTAGCCTCCTATCAACATTCTCAAATATGTCGAGAACCTCGTATGCCTCTGGACTTAGCTCTCCGCTCTCACCTACAAATCCCCTTGGAAGAAGGTGACCTATCCAAGCCTCCTCAACACGTCCACCTGCGAGAACTGACGCCTCTATTAGAGATAGAACTCTGCTATCTATCCAGGGACTGACTGTTGGTCTTCCACAGGTCCTCCATATTATCACTAGTCTCCTACCTGCGTCAGTGACAATAAACTTGTCTCCTTCCTCTCTATCGAGCAGTCCTTGACAGTAGAGATCTATTAGGACTCTCAGAGCCTTATCTCCTAACATGTTTGCAAACTCTTCAGCAGTAAAGGTACCTTTCTCAAGCTTCTCATCCAGAATCTTCATCATTTCCGGGCTGACGTATACCATGGGTGTTGCTGAGAAGAAACTTGAGGATAAATATAAGCAATTGGTTAGTACATGAAACCTATAATTTCAGAATAATAACACTATCATTATAGGTCACACAGATCAGAATAGAGTCCAGAACCCGCATGAGCACGACATTAGACAAACATGTACTATACCTAATACTCGAAGCAATACAGAAAGGAGCAACATCAGACAGAAAACTCACGACAAGACTCTCAGGGCTCTCAAGAGACCTCATAGAGAAGACGCTCAGAGAGGCAGAAAAGCAGGGACTAATAGAAGTAGAGGAACATGGACACGTAATAAAGAGAAGAATTCTCAAGCTTACAGACAAAGGAAAAGAAACATTAGAACAACTAAGAAGAGAAGTCCTAACACAGGTGCAGAAGAGCCTGGAAGAGACAAAGAGACTAATCACCGAAGGAAAACACGAAGAAGCAAAACAGAAAGCAAGAGAGCTAAAACACGTAGCATCATCACTAGCAGCACTAGGACTCCTCCAAGAAATGGTACAGGACACACTCCTGTTAACATTTCTCTCAGACACACTAGGAATACCAATACTATTCGCACAAGACATAACAGACGACGTTGACGACCTAGAAAACGTAGAAGACGTATTCTAATAAAGACAACGAGGGACCCAACCCCGCTCTGTGGGGTGTGGGTGTGTGTATAACCCACACACCCGGGCCTCAGGCCAGTGGCCCTCCGAACGCACCCGCCCGGGCTTAGGGCCGCTCCCTTCCGGACCTAACCCGGTTCACCCGGTACCCCGATCCCTACCCGTCTTCCGGCGGGCGGGTCGGGGCACGGGTGCCCCGGAGGACTGGCCTTCATCGCGGGTGTGTGGGTTATACACACACCCACACCCCACAGAGCAGGTTTCGGCTCCCGCCGTTTCGGCGGCCCCACGGGGTGTTTTCCCGTGGGGGGCCTCTGTGGCCGAGCCCGGTCCCTCTTTGCTTCTTGTCGTGTTCTTGTTTTTAAGTCTGTTGTTGTATCTCTATGTTATGTGTGTTGAGGATGTCGTATGTGAGTTTTCTAGGAGTGTTGATAGGTTTGATAGACTTGGTGTTTTCTACGGAGCTCTTGTTCTCTATATTGTTTTTAGGAGGTTTGAGAATATAGTTGCAGGTCCTCTCCATATGGCATCTGTGATGGTTCTTGATCTTTTTCGAGATGTTTTTACGGAGGAGGAGCTCGAGTCCTTCAGATGTGGTATTGCTAGGTCTGTCGTGTTATTTATGAGATGTCCAGCCTTTCATAATAGGTCTACGCGCGTTCTTGTTCTTAGACAGTCTGTGAAGAGGCTTGCATGTTCCGGGATTCGTCTATATATTTCTATTCTACGTGATAGAGTAGATCT
>JAADER010000039.1 GCA_013153275.1 Thermoproteota archaeon | reverse complement strand
ATGAGCGTCTTCGTCCTAAGTTGGAGCGTGAGCTTCGTCCTGGTACGAGGGTGGTTAGTCATGATTTTGAGGTTCCAGGATGGAGACCTGTAAAGACTGTGAGAGTGCGTGGTCCATCGAGAGAGCATACTCTATACCTATACATTGTCAGGTAGTGCCTTATAAATCCTGTGAGCATAGTACTAGGAGGAGAGCTGGAAGAGAAGATGAGGAAGGTCCTGATAGTTGCAGAGAAGGACTCAGTCGCCAGAGCTATCGCTAGGTACCTTGCCGAAGGCAGCGTCAAGGCTTACAGATACGGCAGAGCTAGAATATACAGATTCACATGGAAGGGAAACATGTGTTACTGTCTCGGACTTAGAGGACACATAGTTGACTTTGACTTCGACGAGAAGTTGAACAGATGGGACCGCGTGAGCCCCGAAGCACTGTTCGAGGCAGAGCCAGTGCTAGTGATAAGACCTGAGAACATAGTCTACGTACGTATTCTCAGAAAGCTTGCAGCAGAGTGCGATCATGTCATACTTGCTCTCGACTCTGATAGCGAGGGAGAGGCAATATCTTTTGAGGTCATACTTAACACCTACATAGCTAATCCGAGACTCACATATAGCAGAGCACTCTTCTCAGCAATAACAAAGAGAGACATAGTACAAGCGTTCAACAACCTAACCAAGCCTAGACCTGAGATAGCTAAGAAGGTCTTCACAAGAATGATGCTTGATCTCACTCTCGGAGCTGTATTCACTCGACTACTGACATTGTCGGTAAAGAAGCATATAGGACAGAAACTTGGGACACGCTTCCTAAGTTATGGACCCTGTCAGTCACCAGTACTGAACCTTGTGGTTCAGAGAGCGTTAGAGAGGGAGAGGTTCGTGCCGGAGAAATACTATACCGTTCATATATATGCAAAAGATGGATCAGCGGTAGTAAAGTTTGACTGTACGAGAACGTTCAAAGATAAGAGAGAGGCAGAGATGCTGAAGAGAGAGCTCGAGAAGACGGGAACTGTAGAGATATCTTGTGTAAGAGTCATCAAAGCAAAGATAAGTCCTCCAAAACCGTTAGATACTATAGAGCTCGAGAGGAGACTGAGCAGGTTCTACAACATCAGACCAAAGAGAGCTCTCGATGTAGCAGAGGAGCTGTATAGGCATGGATACATTAGCTATCCTAGGACAGAGACTACAATATACCCGCCAACGCTCAACCTGAGAGAGATACTTAGAGAGCTCGTATCTACGGAGCATGGAGACTATGTCTCGCAGCTGTTAAGTAAGGAGAGGCTTGTACCAACCAGAGGAAGCACCTATGATGGTGCTCACCCTCCAATATATCCAACAGCTGGAGCATCAAGAGGTGAGATACTTGCAAGATTTAGGAGAAGAGAGTACTGGATAGTCTATGACTTCGTGGTTAGGCACTTTCTTGCGACGCTGAGCGATCCTGCTAGGATAGTTAGGAGGGAGGTCGAGGTGAGGCATGGTAGCTACGTTTTCAGGGCTGAAGGAGTTGAAATAGTTGACGAGGGGTACTGGAGAATATACCCCTACGAGAGATACAGCGAGAGAAAGCTACCTGAACTACATAAGGGACAGATCCTGAAGATAGTGAAGGTAGAGGTCAGAGAGAACGAGACCAAGCCACCACCCTACCTCTCAGAGTCCGAGCTTCTGAAGCTGATGAGAAAGTATGGAATAGGAACTGACGCAACAATGCAGGAACACATACATACTAACGTCATTAGAGGATACTTCAAAATAAGAAACAGACAGTGCATACCGACAGAGCTAGGAAAAGCATTAATATGCGCATTATCGAGATATAGTAGCGAGATAATAGACCCAACATTCAGAGGAAAGATGGAGAGAATGCTAAACAACATAATTAGAGGAGAAAATCATATGAAGATACTGGAGGAGATCAAGAGACTCGCAAGAGAACATTATAGAAAACTCATATCAAAAATAGATGAAATAGGGAGAGACCTCGCACAAGCGTTCATCAGAACATTTCAGACATATAGAAAGACATGAAACTGATAGTGATAGGACTTGGAATAAGCTCACTAACATTATTATACAACCTGAACGGCAGAGTAGACGCGGAGTGCTTCGAGGAGGACGTAAAGATAGGAGAACCTGAACACTGCACAGGCATAGTATCAGAGAAGCTACTTAAGCTCATACCACTAGCGAGAAGGCACATATTGGGAAAGTATAGAAGAATAGTCATAGTCGATGAGAACTTTCGAACGCTTGCAGAGCTTGATTTCAGAGAGAATGTGTACATGGTAGATAGAGGAGGAATTGATAGATCGCTCTACAATGATATCGAGCACAGATACAGGATCTATCTAAAAGAGAGGATTATCAACATAACTACTGAGAACAGGATCATAAAAATACTAACAAATAGAAATAGAGTACTCAAAATATCTCCAGACAGCTCAATCATAATATTATCCGAAGGTGCAAGAAGAGCATTATATAGAAGACTTACAGGAAAAACCGAGAGAAGATATGTCTATGGTATACAATGTGACTGTAGAATCAGTAGTAAGGTGACGGATCCTGACACCATAATCGTAATGTACTCCCATAAATACGCCCCCGGATACTTCGCATGGATCGTCCCAAGAGAGGACGGCTACTACAGGATAGGTCTCGGATCTTCAACATATGTCAAATACAGGTTCCTAACATTCTTAAAAATATTCAACATATCTAGAATACGTAAACTATTTGGAGGAAAGATCCTTCTCGACCCAGGAAAACAAACATTCACATATCATAACATTATATTTCTAGGCGACTGTGGAGGATTCATTAAACCACTTACAGGAGGCGGAAACACTCTATCAGCACTTGCAAGCACTCTGCTAAGTAGGATAATTCTTAAAAACAATAACGATATTAGAATGATTCTACTATTATATGAATATGTTTCTAACATCATTAAGAGAAGATTCATAAGAGGATTCAATATACAGAGGATAGTCTTCTCAAAAATCTTACAGAGATCTATCAATAATCTACCAGTACCATATGTAGCGTTTACCTGTAACGATTATGATCTTCAGACTAGATATGTACTCAATCCCTCCCTTAAGAGAAGATATTTAAACGATAGGGACATTATCTGTAGATAGATGTGTTCGTCTGCCTTCGAGAGTGCTAGAGAGATTTTAAATTATGCATGTGAGGAGCTTGATAGGTCATTGAAGCTTAGAGATGTATTTCTTTATAGAAATGCTGCTGACAAGGCGTTTCTGGCACTTATAATTGCATTGAACGAGTACATAAAATTGAAAATTGGGACAGTCCCTCGAAACCACACTGAACGTAGAAGACTCCTACGTGAGATAGGTAGAGAAGACCTTAGAGCAACATATAGCGACCTCATGAGGACTCTACATGAGGAAGCATTTTATGAGGGAGTTTATCAACCTGAAGAAGTGAGATACAGTATTGAGAAGGTTAGAAAAATTATTGAAGAGCTAGAATCTGAGCTTAATGTGAGGAGTTTGAATTAAACTGTGAATTAGGACATGTCTTCACACACTCTGATAGTACCTACACAGGACTCTATACGCTCCATTTGGAACATTGGTAATGCATCTGCATGCCTTAGCTTTCCCGTTGAGAGATCCAGCTCTAGTCCTAGTTCTTCAAGCGTTATTACGCCTAGCAGATG
>JAADER010000047.1 GCA_013153275.1 Thermoproteota archaeon | reverse complement strand
CTGAATACTAGTGCTATTATTGCCCAGGCTAGTATTCTCTTTCTTGCTTTCTCGATCTTTTCTGCGTCCCTGTTTGTTACTGCTTCGTCTAGTGTTTTTCCTACTCTTGGTAGGAATACTACTGCAAGTGCTGTAGGTATTATTGATATGAGGGGGAAGCCTAGTATGAGGAGCGCTATGGCTGCGATGGGGCCGTATGCCTCTACTGCAGGTCCTGTTATTTCTAATCCTACCATTATGAGGGATATGACTAACGTTACTATGAGGAGTATCCAGGATGCTGTTATTAGTCCTCTCACGGTGTTGTACTCGGGAAATATGCTAAGCATGGCAGTGGAGGTGGTTGGATAATATAAGTGTTTTGTTTGTGTTTCTTAATGGTGGACCGGCCGGGATTTGAACCCGGGACCACCCGCTCGCAAGGCGGGCATCCTTCCAGGCTAGACTACCGGCCCCTTTTTCGCGGGATCTCTTACTCTTGTGTTCTTTTAAACCTTTCTCCTTGGATCACTTCCCCGGGTTTAAGTTTATTTGATGCTCAGTGTCTTAATAATATATGGCTCAGATAGAGGTTAAGATTAGGAAGATTGAGAAGGATCCCAGGAACACCCTTGTCATAGCTTGTCCTGAGCCTAGTCTTGCATCTGTCGTTACTGTAGAGTACATAATAGATAAGCTTAAGATGGAGGAGATCGGAGCAATAAAGATTACCGGCGTCCCTCCAATAATCACTGCCGTCGATGGAGCTGCAAAGCTTCCATACCGGCTCTTCTACAGACGTGACCTGGGCTTGATAACGATTAGGCAACATGTGCCGATACCGATGGAGCTCTACGGCCAGTTTATAGAGCGTATACTTGACTGGGCTGAGGAGAACAATATCAGGAGAGTGATAGCGATAACCTCCATACCCGCGGTCTCTGAGACGGAGACGGAGGATGTGTATTTTGTTACTGAGGAGTACTATGTTGATGAGTTCAAGTCTCTGGGCTTTCAACCTATAAAGGATGCCATCATAGCAGGAGCTGAGGCAATGTTCCTCGACTCCGTTCTCTCAAGAAGCATTGTCGGTGCATTAATAATGGCGGAGTCCAAGGTCTTGACAGCGATAAAGAAGCTTGTAGAGTCAGGAAAAGTGACGTCTCACAGGGACGTAATGTACATACTTGGACAGACAGTGGGCCAGCTAGGTCCGGACGTGACTGCAGCTATAAAGCTTATCAGAGCGATATCCAAGCTTGTGAACTACGAGATACCGCTAGATAACCTGGAAGAGCACGCTAGAAAGTACTCTTCTCTGATAGAGAAGAACCTGGAGCTGTGGCTGAGACCTCAAAAAGAGACTACGACCTCACCACTAGTATACTAGAGTGGGCATAGAGGATCCTTTCTCTCAAAAACTCCATACCTGATATATGCTCTTGAGAAGCAGCCTCCTCTACAGAGACTGACGAACCTGCATCTAAGACACTCGGGAGGTGTCTTTCTACTTCTCTTATATAGCTCGCTCTCTCTATAGGTCTCGATGAGATCTGAAAACCTCTCATTTATATCCCATCTACATACTTCCACGTTCAAAATATCGCAGATAAGGAACCTTCCAGATGGAGAGACATCAATAACATTCCAGGACCTACAAGACCCAGCTATCAGGTATGGAGAGTCTACATATGCTCTCAGACAAGGCAGACACCATACATGCACTCTAATACCATATTTCTCACATTCCTCACGAAGAACACTGAGAGCTATCTTCACCTGACTAGTATCAACATAGATACCTGTCTCGAGAGCTCGTCCACTAGGCATCACAGGTATCACAGAGATACTATCAGGATCATATCTAAGCACCGTATCAACATACTTACCAGTCTTATCATAGTTTAGTTTGGAGATAGCCATACAGGTCCCAAATGATGCCCCAACATGTCTGAGATAGTTGAGAAATTTAGAGACTTTCTCCCAGGTTCCTTCACGGATCATATTATGAGTCTCGGGATCCCCGTCAACGCTTATATAGAAAAATGTTTCAAGCTTATTTAGATATTGAACGAGGTTCTCATCATGTATGAGACCGCTCGTAAATACTGAGACACTGATGTTGCCGTCTCTAAGAATCTTAACGATGTCTCTCAGCTCTGGTAGCAGGAGTGGTTCTCCTCCTGATATACATACGTGACGTATCTCTGTCTCTGTGATCTGTGCTGCTATTTTCAATTTATCTTCTCTTGATAGCTCCTTCTCTCCCCTATACATATACGCATAGCAGTGAGGACAGTTAAGCAAGCATCTTGAAGTTATTATCCAGACGAGCGAGGTCACGAGACTATGTTTCTAGAGCCTCTTTAAGAGTCAGCCCACCTCCTTTCCATCATCCCTATCGGTCATCAGTGGGGAACTCATCACGTTAGGAATAGCTTCACTACCAGGAGCACTCCAAACACTGCTAATATTATTGACAGCGCCTGGAGTATATATCCGTACCTTCTGCCAAGGACTTTCAATCCCTTGCTGGACAGGTATGCCAGCAACGTCAGCCACAGATAGTCGAGCCACACATGTGCACCCATGACAAGCACGAAAGCCTCAAACAAGCCGAGACTAAGAGCTTTCACGAGTATTATACCTCCAATAGTGATCCACCAGATCAGGAACCAGGGATTAAGCCCAGTGAGCATGACCCCCACAACAACAGGTTTAGCAAGATACTTTCCAGCACGCGTCCCAAGCATGTCCTCTACTCTAATACAGTCACAGCCATTCCTAACTATCTTTACACCAGATAGAAAGCCAAGGTATGAGAAGTACACTATGAACACACATGCAACAGTAGCAAGCACTAGCCTCACGACGAAGCTCTCAAATATCGACTTCACAGTGTTAAAAAGCAACAGAAGAGCAAACACATATGGAGCTTCAAAGAGCATGTGACCGATAGCAACTTTAAACCCTCCTCGTGCACCATACCAGGATCCCACTATGAGTGCAGCGAAGGTTAGCGGACCTGGTGCACAGGCTCCTGAGACTGATACTACTATTATTGTTATTATGAGATTTACCAGTAACACATATCGCGTAGAAGCGTCAGACTGCAGTTTTTAAACACTACCATGTACGCTAAGTTGAGAGATCCAGGTGTATATCTGCTGCTTATAGAGGTTAAGAAGGACTGTGTAGTTAAGACAAGAGGTAGAACAATATTTAATATACGTAAAGGTACGTATATATACGTTGGTTCAGCATTGAGAGGATTATGCACGAGATTGAGAAGATATGTTGAGAAAAGGTACAGGAAGAGATCTCACTGGCATATAGATTTCCTTCTATCTCAGTGTGACTCCGAGATCATATGTATACTATGCTCCTCGTTAAGATACTATAGTCTCAGTATTAGAGCTGAGGTGCTCTTATCGTTTACTCTCTCTGCAGTTAGGTATCTAGTCCCGATTTATGGATTTGGATGTAGTGATATTAGGCATGTTAGATCGAACTTGTACTATGTAATGCATGATACATCCACTGTTAAAGTTTTGAGAGACATGTATGATGTTCTTTACGCGCTGTTCAGAAATCTTATAGAGGTGAGGCAGTAAGATTAAAAATCCTGATAAAGATAGTATATGAGTGATCTCAAGAGGTCTAATAGTCGCTCTTGCACTACTTATAACTCTAGCGGCAATAGGAGCAGGTGTAGGAGCATACTATCTCTCAAACAAGCTTAAGCTCAG
>JAADER010000057.1 GCA_013153275.1 Thermoproteota archaeon | reverse complement strand
CTCAGGTCTGCCAGGTGGGAACGCTCTTGTCGCTCCTTTACGGTGAACCCAGACCTTCCTCTTTGTCCCAGCGTCATCTATGACATGTTCCTCGAGCTTGGCAATGTTGTGAGCTACGTCATATATAAGATGCATTCCTAGAGCGTCAGGATCTCTTCCAAACACCTTCCTGAAGCCCTCACGTACCCAGTGCATTATTATCTGCCTGTTAGTCCATGCAAAGTTCGCTGCCGCAGCCATAGCAGCAATGTAGTCACGTGCCTCACGAGTCTTCAGTGGAGCTGCAGCAAGCTCACGGTCAGGTAGTCTCAGACCCCATCTCCTCATCCCGGCCTCAAATATTCTCAGATAGTCAGTAGCTACCTGGTGACCTAGCCCTCTGCTACCGGTATGTATCATGACAGTGACCTGGCCTTCCTCATGTATGCCCATTATCTCCGCAGCCTTTCTATCAAATATCTTATCGACCTTCTGGATCTCGACAAAGTGGTTACCACTACCAACGGTTCCAAGCTGATCCTTACCACGCTGCTTAGCTCTGGGACTAACCTTGCTAGCGTCAGCTATCTTCCAGCTTCCTCTCTCCTCGATGTACTCGAGGTCCTCAGCCCAGCCATAGCCCTTTCTCACAGCCCACTCACAGCCCTCCTCGAGAACCCTATCAAGCTCGTCGATACTCAATCTAAGGAGACCGCGCTCGCCGAGACCCGCAGGCACTAGATTAAATATCGTATCCACAAGCTGCTTCAGCTTCGGCCTAACATCCTTCTCTGTGAGATTCGTAGCAATCAGGCGCACACCACAGTTCGATACTACGAATCCCTCAGCAACGAACACGTGGTTCTCATCCTCAACAGTCACATCATATACTACACCATCATAATCCTCGATGCGGACATCCTCGACAACATCAAACACGATCTCACCTCTCAGACGCTCTCTAACAAACTCTTCGAATTCTGGAACTCTAAAGCTAAATTCTGAAGCAGTCCTCACGTTCTCGCTGATTATTGTTCCTCTAGTAGTTACAGTAGCTACGATAACGTTGTTCTCTACGGGTACACCTAGCGACTTGATCTTTCTCAACAGCCTTATGTATACTATGGCGGCGTTAGCTAGCGCTCTCTTCGTGCTACTGTACTCGTAGCCTATCTTTGACCATAGTCTCAGTAGGTTCTCAGGGTCAGGGTCTATGACGATGCTACAGTCATCATAGTCTATGGAGGCCCTCACTCCAAAATCTGATAGGAGGTTAGCAACGTCCTCGAGCAATGTTCTGCATCCGAGCCTCAGCACTGGTGCAGAGAACCCATAATCTGTCCCTGGCTCGGGCCCAGGTAGGGATGCTCCGAATAATGATGCAAGAATGAGCCTCTTCATCCATAATGGAAGCTTGAATACCCAGCTTGGAACCTTGCGGTCAGCTACTCCAAGCTTTCTTAAGAGATATGCTAGCTCTCTTGAGGTGATCGTGATGACATGTTCGTTATCTACCGTACTTAGCTCGTAGTTGAATCCTAGAATCTCTATATCTCTGAGAAGCTCGGAACCTTCCTCGCGAGCGACATGAAGCATCACATGATCCTCATGTATGGTGCCGTTACCGAGCAGATAACCTATCAGTTTCAGCAGTATCGGAAGCTTACTGCTTCTTGAAGTCAGTGGTAGCAGTCTCCTCCTCTCGAGCTCTCTCCTCACTTCCGGCTCAAGCTCCTCTCCTGTCAGTATCATGAAGCTCTCCGGCTCCTCGTAGTCTACGCCTTCGAACGGGTATAGTGCTACTCTCATTCCTTCCCTGATCTCTCTCGCCTCTATCATTCCCTGGTCAGTCAGTACTGGATGATCCTCTGTCACACGTATCTCATGTCCTGACTCTGTTACTATTCTTATCAACTTCTTATCTCTTCTAGCCATCTTCGCGATCACACGTGTCCTTACCGATCTTCCCGTCGATCTATCAACTATGAGGAGCTCATACCCTGGATCTACATCCTCGATAGGGACTCTGCAGCCTAGACTTGTGAGCACTCTAGTGCCTGGTGGGAGACAGTTGATGTCGTATCCTATTCCTCCAGGGCTTATCACTCCATCCTCTGCATCTATTGCTGCCACTCCTCCTATAGGAAATCCATAACCCTGGTGTCCATCTGGTAGCACGATACTGTACTTATATATTCCTGGTAGACAAGCCACGTTCGCTACCTGTTCCAGCGTTGCGTCACTCTTCATCTTTTCAAGCAGGATCTCGTTTGCGAAAACTCTTGCTGGTACTCTCATGCAGGGCTTGTAGGTCTTAGGGATCTCCCATATGCAGTCCGCTATCTTTCTCAATGGTGGAACCATGGATACTAGGTGACGTATGTAGTGCTAGTTTTTAAATGGTTTCACTCATATGTTGCTACTCTTTATGAGCTCTATCTTACATCTCTGTGATATGTTCTCAATTATCTTCATGACCTCTAACGCATCTCTAAGAGATGGAGCACCATCAACATGTTCTCCATTTATCAACTTTATGAATGACCTGTCCTCGGCCTTGAGAGGCTCCTCGCCCACAAGCTTCTCGCTCCTCCATCTACCATCGCTATACCTTACAGATATTATGAGAGAGTCAGTGTCACCACGTATGAAACATTTCTCACCTATGATATCTATCTCCCTGACCTTAGCTAGAGATAGACCATCAACATGGATCAGGCAACGAATACCTTCGGAATCTATAGATGCTATACACAGCTCATCATACTTAAGATCCTCCACTATACAGTTAATCAAGTTTAAGCTATGTTTCCCTGTTATGAACATGCATAGATCGATATCGTGAACAGCAAGATCGAGAAGAATGCTGTACCTGCGAGCTTGTGGAGGCCTCCTGCTGAGCCTCTTAGAGAGCATATATATCACATCTTCCTGATTGAAAGACTCTCTCAGAATCCTCGTGACTGGGTTAAACCTCATAATGAATCCAGGCATTGCAACTAGCCCTCTTCTCTCAGATATGTTGAGAAGATCCCTAATCTGAGAACATGAGGTTGCTACAGGCTTCTCAACGAGGACGTGAACACCATCCTCTAGGAGAGCCCTAGCAGTATCATAAAGATGTTCTATAGGTACCGCTATAACGGCTGCATCACATAGCTTTGCTACGTCTCCAACATCTGTAGAGAACATTGGAATAGAGAGCTCTGACGCTATCTTTCTAGCAGCTTCCTCACAAACATCAACTATAAGCTCCAACTTCACAATACCCTCTCTCTCAAGCTCCTTCATTACTCTCACATGATTCCTACCCCACCTCCCAACACCAACAACAGCAACCTTGACAGGATCCACAGACCTCTACAGAGAAAGATCAAGACCAGACCTTTAATAATTATCTAGAAACTAGTTAAAAATCATACAGAAAAACTAGACTAGACCAACATGGAGATAATCAGAGGAAAAATAATCAAAGTTGGAGACAACATAAACACAGACATAATAATACCATCCAAGTACCTAGTATACACAGAACCTGAAATACTAGGAAAACACTGCATGGAACCACTAATACCAGACTTCTACCAGAAAGCAAAAGACGGAGCAATACTAGTAGCAGGAAGAAACTTCGGAATGGGAAGCAGCAGAGAACAAGCAGCAGTAGCGCTGAAAGGAGCAGGAGTAAAAGCAGTAATAGCAGAATCATTCGCAAGAATATTCTTCAGAAACGCAATAAACAACGGACTACCCGTCATAGTAA
>JAADER010000034.1 GCA_013153275.1 Thermoproteota archaeon | reverse complement strand
TGAAACACCCCAACGCCGACCGCAGTACTGGGGTCCGAGAGGCCCCGGGAAACGGCGGTGCTGGGACCCGAGGCCCCCTCTTTAGAACTTTGCCTCATCTTTCTCCTCTCTTCTTTCACTACGGTATATATTGTGAGTATGACCCCTATGACCAGGTAGTAGTATGCTATCTCTGCTAGTTTGTTTGCTGCTGCTGTGTTTCCTATTGCTAGTTCTGTTGCTGCTATTATTAGAAGTATCATGAATGCTATTATGAAGGGTCTTCCAGGGTTTTCTTTCAATTCTTTTTTAATGATTTCTGCTATGCCTTCTCTGCTCATCTAGTATATGCTCGTAGGTTAGAGAGGTTTATTAACATGTTCTTGGTATCATAGTACAGACGTGTCGTCGAAACCTTTCAACTTTACATTCACACTGTACTGGTCCCCGGACCAGAACATCCCAGTCCTTAATCCAGCTCTCCACGACGGCTTCTACATTCGCATCAGATTAACAGAGCCTGGCGACGTGAGACCGGCCTTTCCTCAGGATGTCCTCACTATTCGTGAAGCGATACTGAACGAGTTCGACGATACGCGTCTCCTAGATCTTCTTGTACCTACGGGCTCGATAGTTCTACTCAACAAGATACCTGGATATCCTGACGAGGCCGATGAGGTCATAGTTAATGGAGAGCTTATAGGACACCGCTGGTATGACCCTCTTGAGCGGAGGTGGCGTTTTCGTCCACTGCTTCATGGAGTTGCGAGAATGATAGAGCAGAAGGCGGGGTACTTCGCGGTTGTTGATCTTCCTAAGCTGAGCCGGGGGTTCGAGGTACATAGAGATCGTGTTGTTGGTGGTGAGCTTCCTGAGAGGAAGGGTCAGATTGTTGCTGTGGTGACGAGAGATGGTAAGTGGCAGGGGGTTGCGAGAATTGTGAGGAGAGGAAGGCTATATATTATGAAGGCTTGGAGAAGCGTGAGGCCTCTCTATCTTGACGATGCTAGATCGACCTGGAAGGACGTTATAGAGGCTAATCTCAGGGACATAGAGTTGAAAGCTGAGAAGGCCAGGAGAACCATAAGGAGGGCGCTAGAGAAGTTCAGCTCGAAGAGACCTGTAGTATCTTACAGTGGAGGAAAGGACAGTCTCGTCGTGCTTGACCTAGTAGAAGAGACCTGTAGAGACTACTCAATACTGTTTAATGATACTCTTCTCGAGCTTCCCGACACGTATGTCAACGTGTTTGAGGCATGTTCGAGATATGGTGGTGATCTTCATATAGCTAGAGCAAGAACATCGTTCTACAACATTGTGAAGACAATGCTGTTACCATCTAGAGACTTCAGATACTGTTGTAAAATGCTTAAACTTGCACCAATCTCAAGCACCCTCAAGAGGATCGCACCAACAGGATCGATCAGCTTCACAGGACAGAGAAAATATGAGTCATCTCTACGAGCCAGACTGCCAGCAGTATCTAGATCTAGGTGGGTTGCGAACACGATCGTTGTCGCCCCCATAGACGACTGGACGAGCCTTCACGTATGGATATACATATGGAGCAGGAGGCTACCTTACAATAGAGCGTACCTGTTAGGGTTCGACAGGATAGGATGCTGGATATGCCCAGCAAACGAGATATCGGAGATTGAGTTAGCATTAGAGAAGTATGAAGTCCTAAAAAGAAGATGGGACGCCATAATAGACCTAGTAAGGTCAGAGCTGAAGTTTCCCGAAGAGTGGTTCAGACTCTACCTCTGGAGGTGGAGAAGCAGGATTCCAGGAGACGTGAGGAGATATGTAGAGACTAGGTCTCGACTCAGGGTCGACAAGCTTGTCGAGGAGTATCGAGAGAAAGCGCTACCCTTCAAGCTCAGAGTTGAGGCGAGAGGACTCATAGTAGAGACTCTGCGTCGTGCTACTGATGTATGTACTATCTTGAGAAGACTGTGCGAGCTCTCTCACACTATTAGAGAAGTTGAGAATGTTGTTAGAGATAATCATATGTTGATAATAGATCTCTATAATGACCATAGATGCATAATATCGATCAGTAACAGCCAACTATCCGTCAACTTCAACGTAAATATCAGGGAGATCTCTGACACTGTAGCGAAGATCCTTAGGATAATTATGCGTGCAGTGTACTGTACCTTATGTGGTATGTGTGAGTCATGGTGTGCTAGAGAGGCTATTTATGTAGGATCAGACATATATCTGAACGTTGGTAAGTGCTCTAAGTGCGGGCTCTGCAACATAGCTTGTCCGGTTGCTGAGTACCTGGTCGCGAGGTCAGGAGTTATTAAGACCCTCAGCATATAATCTCTAAGCATGGAGCCTAGATTGGTAGTGTCGAGTAGTGGTGAGATATTTCTAGAGCTTCCGGACGGAGCTAGGATACAGGTTCCCAAGATGAAGCATGACGTGGTGTTTGTGTTAGTGAGCTCCATATCTAGGCAGTACGCTGGCTGTGAGTACAGGATACATCTCGATTATAGGAGGGGTAGAGAGATAAGGAGAGAGATGATAGATGGTGTCATAGAACATGCTAGGCATCTTAACGAGAAGATTGTTGATCTTGACCTCGAGGTCAAGCCCGGTCAGAAGTGTCCTGTTCTCATAAATGTTGGTCTTGACGGCGTTACATATTTTAACCATGCTATGAGGAGCAGATGGATAATGAAACTGAAAGACCTGAGAATAGCTAAGGAACCTGCAATACTATACGTCCACGATAACGTTCCGGTGCTTGCACAGCCAGACATAGTAGTATTTGAAAACGGTAAATGTAGTACAATAATAGAGATCAAGACTACTTCAAGAGACCCACGCATCATATCTAGAGCTGAGGAACTCCAGGCAGCACTATACGGCTACATACTGGCTGAGCTTGGCATGCCTCCACGAAACGTGGTGCTCGTCAAGACTCGTCGAGGGTCTAGCGAGAGGGTTCTTGACATAGTTGACAGAATAGTCGAGCTTGCTGATAGAGGTAGAGATATGTATACTAGAGATCTCGTAGTGTATAGAGTGAAGGTAGATAAGGAGAAGCTCTCGAGCATCATCAAGTGGGCTCTAGACTACTGGCTATATAGGAGAAATCCCACAGCTAGACCTGGAAACAGCTGTAGATCCTGTCAACACGTGCGTTCATGCCCGTTCTCACATACATACCCTCTCGGAAGGTGAGATGACGTATGTCGTGTTCTTCGAGACCCTGTTTGAGGAAGAATGTATAAGAAATGTAAGCAGGATCATCGAGAGAGTGATAGATAAGGTAGACTTTGCAGTTCTCCCAATCCCAAGAGAGCTTCTGGACTACGCGTTCAGAGGGTACATAAGTCTGAGAACAAGCTCCGAGGTCTCGAGGAGAATGATCAGAGACTATAGAGACAGACTTATACAGATAAGGCCTCTCATGAGGATTATACAGCCAATGATAGAGGTAATATATGAAGCTCTTCGAAGAAGACCAGAAGTGAGGATACTGACCACATATAGCATAGATGAGCTATATAGAGGAGAGCTCTCAGCCATAGATATCATAGCAATGCTCGTAGGATGGCATAGAAATCTAGAAAAGAGAATAGAAAAGATAAGAATGAGCGTTCATAAGACGATAAGAAACCTCTCACGCAGAATAGTACAAGAGACATCTATCCTACGGAAAGAGCAGCCTAGAACTGGAATCGTAGTCCCCTCATCATGTGTAGAGTGCGTGATCTTGAAAGCATATGTGGAGAAGGTGCTGGGCTACAGGAGAGATATAGTGCAGATATGTACTGAGATTCCACCTCCATCGCAGCTTGCATACATGTACATATATGCTGAGAAGAGCGAGAGGGAGATCAGGAAAATGATATCGATATATAAGGACTTTGTAATGAACTATCTCATAGTATCTGAGAACGTTCATGATGCCTATAAGAGCTTTCTGAGAGATAGGAGAGAAGAGTATGTTGAGATTGCTAGAGATGCCTTGAGAAAGTTCACTGCAACTATAAGAGAGGAGCTTATAGAGCTCTTAAGATAGTACCTTCACATTAAAGTAGTACTCGATCTCTTGCTCCTCTATGAGCCTAACATGAAGCTCGACCGCTCTATCGTATACGACGCTGATCTCATCGCTACCTTCATGACTTATCTCTAGACCATGTTGCCTCAATGTTGTTACTACGTCATCTCTATCTGATAGCACTCTTATCCTCGCGACGTGAGGCCTATTCTCAACTTCTTTTCTCTCTATCCTAGCCTTGAGAGCCTGCTCAACAACTCTTAGAATGAGGTTATACGTCTCTGGAAGAGCGTATCCAAACGGTATCACCACCATCATCCCAAGTGAAACATCGTTCTCAAGAGCGTGATGAGAGTGAGGCATCTGCAAGATCTGATCTGTATGATGTAGCACGTTTATCACTGGTATGTTGATCTCCACCTTAGAGTGCTTATTCTCTACCATGTTTAGAACGGGTTCCTCAAGTTCTATACCTAGACTCCTATCTGTCGTGAAGACTATGAGCATGCCCGGTCTAGTATTCTTCACTAAGCTATGCATGATCTTTGAATAACATGAACGTAGGGTTAAGCTATCTTTTAACACTTCTATACCGTCTTCATCCATTATAGATCTTTTATAGTTCCTAGTCTTCACTATATGTCTAACATATGAGTACTTGTTAGCTATCGGATATATGAGAAGTCGTCTCTGCTCGAGAAGTCTCGAGGGCAGGGCTCTCAGAGCTCTCACTCCACTGTACTGTGATGCTAGGTAGAGTGTGAGAGAGTTCACTATCTTGTAGTCATAGAGTGAAAATCCGGACAACACGAGTATGCTCTCCCCTTGTCCGACAGTGTAGACGTCTGTCTCTGTTATCTGTGTGGGGATTCTTAATCTCGGTATCTTGAGCTCGGTTAATGTTTTTGTTATATATTCCTCATCTACGTGATCTATTGTCAATGCTACATACATGTTTGCGTACTCTGACATTACTCACCTGGGGAAAGGTCTATACGTATCTCTTTAAACTACATCTCGATGATGAGTGCGGTGTGTCCTGATGTGTGAGGAGTGGTGACACGTCTGATGTTTCAACTCTCACTAAGGTTAAAGTTTAAAAGAGGGGGTACAGCGTGTGTTGAGGACAAAAACACTCCATGAATAGTGGCGATGTGGGGGGTAAACCTAAACTCGGGTCCCAGCTCAGGAGGAAAGGAGGGAAAGAAGCTAGTCCACGGAATGCATGTGTATGGCAACCTGAAGAGGTGTAATGCTGAGCTATTAAAATCCGAAGAGTACCTCAGAAAGGTTGTAGAGGATGCTGCAAAGATAGGCAACATGACTCTTATAACAATAATGACACATAAGTTTGGTAAAGACAGCGGGGTCTCTGTAGTAGCTATCGTCGCAGAGAGCCACATATCTATACATACCTGGCCAGAATATGAGTACGCTACAGTGGACGTCTACACATGTGGAGCACATTCTAATCCCGTACAGTCATTCATGTATATTGCTCGAGCGCTGGAGGCTAAGGAGATAGACATATATGTTAACGATAGGTCACTATATGCTGGAGAGCTATCTGAAGAGGAGCTCTCTAGACTTGTCAATATAAGGACGTTCGAGTCAGTCCAGGATTAACTACTGGCTACTTTAAATCTAAAAGTTTTAAAGACCTCTCTCCAATTCTCTCTCGGCGGGGCAGGTAACAGATGAGTGAAATCTCAACATTCAAGTCAGCATATATGGAGATTGTGTCCTTTCTAAGATCAGCCCTAGACCTGTTCGAGATGGATGCAATAGCAGAGTTCATAAGAATACTACTAGACGCACACTCAAAAGGAAACAAGGTACTCGTAGTAGGAGTAGGACGATCAGGCCTCGTAGCAAAAGCCTTCGCAATGAGGCTCGTACACCTAGGCTTCCGAGCTTACGTTCTAGGAGAGACCATAACACCAAGCGTCCAGAAGGGAGACGTCGTCATAGCAGTATCAGGAAGCGGAACAACCACAGTCACAGTCACTGCAGCCGACGCGGCGAAGAAGGTTGGGGCAACAGTCGTAGCGATAACAAGCTACAAGGACAGTCCTCTAGCAAAGATAGCGGACCTAGTAATATTCGTACCCGGCCGTACAAAGACTGCAAGAATAGATGACTACTTTGCAAGGCAGATACTAGGAATGCATGAACCACTGGCCCCATTAGGCACGCTCTTCGAGATCACGACAATGGTCTTCTTCGACTCTATAGTAGCAGAACTAATGAGGAGACTGGGTAAGAGCGAGGAGGATCTGAAGAAGGTTCACGCTAACATCGAGGTCTTCTCCTAACAGACCTAACGATACAGGTCACGTAAGATATTACCTCACTAGCAGACATTGGAACCCCCGTCGATGGTCCCAGCCTCACAACATGGTCACAAGCATCGATCTCCCTCACGGAGAGACCCCACAGCTCTCCACCTACAAGAAAGACAGGATCCCTATGATCCCTCTCCAGGATCTCATAGAGATCAACCTCTCCCCTATGAGCATGCATAGATAATCCAATAATGATATTCTTCCCCCTAAACCTCTCAATAATGCTCTCAAAATTATTAACAATTCTACACTTAGCTAAGCTTAGAAACTTCTTAAACTCATCAAGCTTTTTCCTACATGAGAAACGTATCCTAGGACTGACAAGGTAGAGACGAACTCTCAGAGCAGCAGCAATACGAACGCAGCTAAGCACCTCATTCTCACTAGATAGACCTGAAACAACGAATATAGGCCTAAAATCGGATAGACATCTCCACCACATATCAATAAAATCGTAAAACATTTCAAATTTTAGCGGTTTAATAATAGCAACCTTCAGTAGAGCTCCATCATAATAATCTCTAATAATAATAAAATCTTCACAAATCCTCCTCATAGATACAACACGTGAGAGAACACTTCTAAGCCTGAAATCTCTCACCTTAATCACGGGAGAGAAGCAAGATTCTTTAAGAAAATTTAAGAGCTCATTAATAGAATTCTCATCAAACTCTCTAACAATAGTTCCTACCTTATCAACGAACTTAAGCTCAAAAATCTTACATATATCAGCTCCATTTGAAGTCTCAACAATAACCTCCGTAGAAGATATAGGAGTAATATTGATGATTGGTATAACCTCTCTAATCTTAGAGTCAACATACGTCCAATCGTCCTCTCTTACAACATGTACGTTAAGCCAGATGTAGAACCTCATAGCCGGCAAGCTGGTCCTCACCGCATTGATATATGTTAGGTGATAAACTTTGCGATAACATTCAGAACGGTGTCTCGGTTTTCTGGTGGGGCCGCCGGGATTTGAACCCGGGATCACTCGGGATCCTGCGCCCACGGGCTTTAGGGTCCTGTAGCCCGTGGGGGCGTCCCAAGCCGAGCATCCTACCAGGCTAGACTACGGCCCCTGTGACTGTTGTGTTCTTCTTTTTGGGGTTTTTAATTGTTTCTCCTCATGGTTATAGTTTAAATAGGGGTATCCTCCTCGTCTCTGTGTGCCATCCCTCAGTGTCCATCTTCTGATAGGGCTATCTTTCTTTCTTCTATGTTATTTCACTAGTCGAGACCTGTTAGCATCCTTTCTATCTCTTATATGTGCGGTGATCCCCGATGCTGACGCTCTCTTTGGCGTACATAGATGCTTTATAGTACATAACTTTCTCGAGCCCATCCTGCTCCTCATACTCTCTACCATATTTAGATTTGCTAGACGTTACAGAGCTGCGAACCTATCTCTCTGGGCAGGTCTTGGATATCTATCTCACATATTTTTCGACATGTTTACATGGTATGTAGCAGTATTGTACCCCATATTGGACATATGCGTATGGACCAAAGTATTAGTAGATTATGGCGGAAAGCTGAACATTAATCTCCACCTCAGTCTTAGCACCGCTCCCTGCTCGTCTCTTCCAACACGTGTCCCATATATGACGGATAAGATTCTTATACCAGTTGCAGTGTTTGTTCTCCTAATAGTGGTCGTCTCTGCACTATATGCGCGAGCTAGAGGGTCTCGTAACAGTGCTTGTCAGAGCAAAAAAGGATAGAGACGTCATAAGGCACGTAATAGATAACTATTATAAGGGATGGGGAGGTCTGATAAAGGTAGAAACCCTAGAAGGCTCTAGAGACGCTGAGAAGATACTTGAGAAGGTTGCTAGCGTGAAAGATCGATACCTGATAGCTCTCTTAGGAAGGGAAGAATGTGAAGGCGCTGAGAGGATGGCTGAGGGTAGACCTAACCTGAGCATCGTTCGTCTGAGGACATCGAAAGTCAGGAACATGAGGCCACTAGAGGTGTTCGTCAACATTGAGAGAGGAAAGGCAGATATGAGGCTACGTGTCTCATGGGTCAGGAAAGGACTGTACCTGCTAGATGTCTCGAAGCTTAGGGAGACACCGCAGAGAATAGTGAGAAGAATTCACCCACTCTATGATGTCTACATGTGCGTTGGAAGAGGAGTGAAGGAGATCCTGAACATAGCTAGAGTAAACACTTCTACGAACTGTCTGCTAATTGTGAAGAGAGTTCACGATGAACATGATGTCTACGTATGTGGAAAGAGGGCGTTTGAGCTCGTCTTACCCGACAATGATGAGCCTTACGCTAGATCTGTGAGAGAAGTACATGGCTGTGATGTCGATGTAAGAGACTCTATTGTCCTATCGTCCTCATTTTTAAGAGTTCACGAAGATATATGCATTACATTGCTTAGAAAAGTTTTCGAGTCCTCAGAATATGATAAAGTGATAGTCCCCTGGAGCGGGGGCAAAGATAGCACGGCATGTCTCATACTTGCACTAAAAGCATTCAGCAAGGATCTCGTATGCCCCATATATGTTGATACGGGGCTTGACTACATAATGAACAGGCTATACGTTGAGCATGTCTCTAACATTTTGAATATCGATACTGTGATAGAGAGAGCAGATGTAGGAGAGCACATAGATTCAAGGGGGCTCCCATCTCACAGCATGAGGTGGTGTACAAGAATAAAACTTAAAGCACTTAAGAGAGCTATAGAGAGAGTATCATCGAGGCCTCTCATAATAGTTGGTGATAGAGATACAGAGTCACTATATAGGCTCAGAAGGCCTCCTGTCAGAGTCCATGAAGGTGTTGTTCAGGTTGCCCCTCTTAAGATATGGAGCAGCATAATGGTACAGTATTACCTACTTATGAATAAGATACCTCTCAATCCCCTCTACATGCTTGGCTTCTACCGGCTAGGATGCTACATATGTCCAGCATATAGATACTATGAGCTTGACCTTGCGGAAAAGGTGCTCAGAATAGATGATGAGTCTACGTTTCTTGATCTCTTAAGAGAACAATCTTATTTAGTCTGTTGATCTTCTCCACTCGGACTAGTCCTCTCTCCTCAAGACGCTTCACAGCTCTCCACAATGTTGTTCTTGGGACCCCAAGCTCTCTATATAGCTCACTCTGCAATATCTCTCCTCCTCTCTCACGTATTATTCTCAATATCTCTCTTTCTAGATCAGAAAGATCTTCTACCTTCTCCTTCTCATCACCTCTATGTTTTAATGATATTTTTCTACCTCTTCTTAACATCACTATTGGCCATACCACAATGTCTATGACCACTAGAAATATGAGTGCAATATATAGAAGAGCCTTATTTACGTTCTTCTTTGTCTCGCTCTCTCTCACGTTTATGCTTGGTCTGCTCTTATTTTCTGTTAGCGGTAGTAGGATTATGTACCTGATATAGTACTTATGTCCCGGCTCAAGTATCGCCATGTTGCTTCTTGAGAACCTCATCTTCTGGAGATCCTGTAATGATGGTACTATTACGATATTTCTAGCCCATATCAGTCTAACATTATCATAGTACTGCCTAGCGTATACTATGACTCCGATGCTCTCGTTAGTTATTGTTGGTTCTGCAACATATGTGATCTCTATTCTCGAGCAGTTTTCTATGTTAATCACCTGCATGTAAGTGCTGTTAATAAGCCGGTATGGTAGGGAAGTCCCTGTACATAGATCCCGTATGTATATCATCCTATCTATGCAGGCTACTGGGAGCGATATGTTGATTATATACGCTGGTTTCTGTAGTGTCACGTTCATGTTTACTATTGGTAGTCCGCCACTTGTTATGTTGATCAGTACCAGAATAACGCTTAAAAACGTGATCATCATAGTCTTAAGCACTTGACTTCTCACATTATGTCAGCTAGTTTAAAACAGTTATCTTGGAGAGGATCTGAGGTGGAGATGGAGAACAGGGTCTACATTGTTGGAGCTGGACCTGGGGATCCCGAGCTCATAACTGTGAAGGGATTGAAAGCTCTTGCTCGAGCGGATGTAGTGCTCTACGACAGGCTGGCACCTAGAGAGCTGTTAAAATACTCTAGGAGAGCGGAACACATATATGTTGGAAAGAGTCCAGGAAGACACTCTCTTTCTCAGGAGGAGATAATAAGTCTAATGGTACAGTACTATGAGAGGGGACTAAACGTTGTTAGACTCCATGGAGGAGATCCATTTCTATACGGGAGGGGCTTTGAGGAGGTAGTCGAGCTCCGTAGAAGAGGTGTAAAATACGAGGTTATACCCGGCATCTCATCAATCTATGCAGTACCAGAACGATACGAGATCCCCCTGGTCCTCAGAGGTGTAGCGAGCAGCATAGGAATAGCAACAGGAACAGAGGATCCTAAGAAAGGTAGAAGGTTCGTGGACTTCAAGAAACTTGCAAGAGCAGTAGACACTATCGTCATTGTCATGGGAAGTAGAAACCTCCAAAACATAGCTAGAGAACTACTGGATGCGGGACTTGACCCCAATACTCCTCTCGCAATCTTGAGAGCATACATACAACCCGAGACAAAGATAATAACAACTCTCCAAGAGGTCGCCACTCAGGACCTTAACGTGGAGTCTCCAGTCGTAATAGTTATAGGCAGAGTAGTCTCTACCTCATCGGTAATATAGTAACATTGTCGAAACTTATCAGTAACCTAGTCTCAAGAACATTATAGAAGTAATCCACTAGGTCAAAATATACTCTGGTTCCTGGTGTAAGCATATTAGCTACGTCGGTAATACCACTATAGAGCGTCCTCTCTACATTACAGGTATAGGTTATGGAGAATAGAGGGATTCTACATGTTATCGTTATGTTGAACACCTTAGCGATGGACGAAGTCTCTGTCAGCGGGTTCACATATCTCACATAGCCTATCAGCTCAATCACGCTCTCACCAATACTGAACTCTGGTAGCGTTATATTGACCTCTATTGTACTATTAATAAAATTTCTAATCAACGTTAATAGCGAGCTCGAGATTCCTGTTGAGTTGAGATTAAAAGATATTAACATATATACAACATTTTCTGGAAATGTGTTAACAATATCGCATAGATACTTATTATATCCTATACTGTTACATTCATAGTATACACCAAAGGTGAGGTACTCATTAACTATCGAGTACGAGGTTATCTGATTAAGCGATAAGAATCTTACTAGAGAGATATTGAACGTCCTTACGGTCCTAGTACCGAGATATGCTCTAGTTATGTTCTGAGAGATCACCATCACTCTATCTACAGTGCAGTTCGCTAGTTGGCTTACATGTACGTTTAGATCGCTCGGATACACTCCTATGAGAGTTCGATTAGCAAGCCCCGTACATGACCCTGATCCTCTGACCAGTGTGGTCACGCTCTCGTTAACGTAATAGTACGTGTCAGGCCCTCTACTGCTCGGAGTGTTGCTGATGATCTCGTAAGTGTACATGATCTCGTTTCTCGGGCTAGCGTAGTAGTAGACTGGGATGTCCCTCACATATATGAGATCGGTGTTGTAGACTTTCTCTAGATTCCACATAGATATAGTAGAGATATTATTATATACCTCCTCTGCACCTAAGAAGAATGATTGAAATACGTTGATGATAACCGCCAACGTAGCGTTAAGTGTGCTATTTGTTCCTTCTATGTACAGTAGAGTCCTATAGTGTCTCGGATTCAGTAGTAGCCTGATTCTCTGTCTCCTATAGTTTGTGTATTCTAGAGTCAGGTTCAGACTATCGTTTGCTACGCAGTCTGTCGATACCTCGCCGGAAGTGGAATATATTTTTCCCATCTTGACGACTGTCCTCGTAGCTGTGCTATTCACACAGTATGCTACGCCAGTAAGTATCTTGTCTGTTCTTCCTTTCACGTAAATTACTGTCTTTCTATTACTTATCGTAGTGTTATAAGGTACTGTTATATATCTTGTTAAATCTGTTAGTTTTTCTATATTTTCTTCTGCATTTCTCTTATAGTAGTTATACATTAGGTACATCGATATCGTTAGAACTATGATGACTGCTAGTAGGAACGCGCCTATGATAAGTGAGAACTGTCCTGATCTTCTTCTTTTTCCTTTTCCTGTTATCACTGCTATCCTTATTTATCTCTTTAAGCCTTATTAAGTTGATGATGATTGCCGTTGCTTACGTCCGTGTCAGTACCGAGGAGCAGGATCTTGACACCCAGGTACATACTATTAAGGACTGGGCTTCTAAGAACGGCATCAGTATCGTAAAATGGTACCATGATCATGGTGTATCTGGTGCTACTCCTCTTCTTGAGAGACCGGGTTTCAGGACCCTCGTATCCGAGCTTGGGAGTCTAAGTCCACGCCCTAATCTGTTACTCGTCTACGATATCTCTCGTCTCGCGCGTTCTCTAAGGGAGCTTGTTCTCGCATGGGACTTCATAGAGAACAAGCTCGATCTTGTCCTCATTCCTGTACGTGATATACACATATTTAAGATCCCTATAGAGTACAGAAACATTCTTAGAGTTCTTCTAGCAACGTTCTCCGAGATTGAGAGAGAGCTTATAAGAAGGAGAACTCGTGATGCGATGAGGAGATTGAAGAAGGAGGGGAAAATATTGAACGTTGTCGAGCGACTTCTGAGAGATAATCCGAAACTTGTTGAGGAGATCTGTAGAGAGTATGAGAGTGGTGTGCCAAAGTACCGTCTTGCTAAGAAGAATGGTCTCACATTATATGCTGTCGATCGTGTAATACGTGAGTATTGTGGACATAGTGTAGAGATGTCGTGTCCAAGATGTATGCATCTGATGACTGTTGAGAAGAGAGATGTCTCTATAGAGGATGGGAGGGTCATTGTCAGGATAGTGTACTACTGTAGAAAGTGTGGCTATGTTCAGGAGATTGTTAGAGGTGGATAGAGGGGGTAATTCGATACTAGGGTATTTATATCCTTAACAGCAGTATCACAGTGTGGAGATTAGCGTTAAGGTGCTTAGAGAGACTAAGGAGATACTGATAGAGCATCTGGAGGAGCCTTACGATCTGAAGATCTTTCAGGACATAGACAAAGCCGTACAGTACCTTCGTGAGATGATTGAGAGAGCGCTCGATTCCGGTAACATCTATGAGTCCCAGTGCACAGAAGAAGGTAAGTCATGTACAGTTAAGACATGGTACATAAGGATACCTCCAGAGAGGCTCCTGAACATACTGCGCTTCGCCTATCAGACAAAGTGCGAGGACGTGAAGAAGCTCCTCAACGACTATCTCTCAGTTACTGGACTAAGCAAGTCAAACATCAGAGTGATCACCCCAACACTGTCTGCTCTCAGACTATCTCTAGGCAACAGGCTAACAGAGCAGGCACTACTGATTGGAAAGTACCTATCAGAGAACTCTATGGACAAGGCAATGGACATGTTGTTTGAGCTTGCGCTCACTAACTGCATGCTTAGGGAAATAATTGAGGAACTATACTCAACAGATACGAACACGTTCCAAGAAGTTGTGAAGAGGGTCCTAGAACGTAAGGGCAATCTTAGAAAAGACGAGTTAACATACACTACAGACCTAGTTAAGCTACTTTATAGACATAGTGTCAAGTGTAGGTGTTTCATAGTCAAGAACCTCTTCCGTACATACTTATACGAGAGAAGGAAAGTATATATCAATAACGTACCTGGAGAATGTCTACTCGACATAGTTGAGCTTCTCATACAGTATGTACGTGACAGCAAGCCATACATGCTCCAGGTCATACTTGACCCAGCAAGATCTAGAGTTGACAGGATAGAGCTTGTTCGTAAAGATACTACACTGCTCCTCTACGATAAGCAGTCCGAAGCCTACATCCAGGTTGTTCCTAAGGTCATGATAACTAGAGACGTACTTTATGCATCCATGCTTAGACAAGAGTTAGAGAAACTGAGGAGCGAGCTTCAGCAGAAGTGTAGGCAGAGCAAGATAACGTACATGCTCATGGTTCTCATACTTGTGAACGACATGTACACAAAGGCTAAACTCTACCTAGAACATATACTCAGGGACGAGCAAGTATCGTCAAGAATAATAGACCTCCCGTAGACTAGTATAGATGTAAAATGATTAGCGATAACAAGCTTCCTAGACACGTAGCGTTGACATTTCCAAGGACCTACGATAGGATTGTATCGTTCTCGTCTAGATATGAGGAGCCTATAAGTAGGGGTCTACTCATATTTACGCTTATATCCGAGATCCTCAGAATATCGACCTACCTTTTTGAGAGAGGGATACTTGAGATAACTATTGACCTACTCCCACGAAAAGTACTGGACAGACTTAAGATAGATGCGGACTTTCTTGAGCATGTTCTCATAAAGATTTTACACAGGCTTGAAAGTGTGAACCCAACCGTCATACTTTTTGAGGACTCAGCTTTAAGGAGAATAATTTTCACGAATACTGAAGATAAGATATTTAAGTTGAATATTGTTGTAGGATATGACTATGAGAGAGAGCTAAAGAGAGCTCTAGAGGCTTCGATAGGAGAGATAGCAAATGTCAATGAGAATGACCTCACCATGATGACGTTAATAATGAAGGGAAAGCTTGTGATACCTGGCGACCCTGATCTAGTCATAGTGTTTGGAGATGAGAAGTTTCCTGACTTCATACCGCTCAACCTTGCATATAGCGAGCTCTCCTTCATAGATAAGGAGCTTGCAGAGGTGTCTAGAGATGATATAGATCGTGTACTTGAGGACTATAGGAGAAGAAGCAGAAGGTTTGGAAGATAGGGCAGGGCTTGTCATATGAGAAAGCATTATATATCATGATGCCAGGTCTTACATCAGATGAGTAGCTCATTAGGATCATACGTGGTCGTCCTCATCACGGTCCCCGATTTCGACACGGGTGTCAAGATAGGTAGAGAGCTCGTGTCCTCGAGACTTGTGGCTTGCGTGAACATTGTTAGAGAGGTGAAAAGTATCTTCCTCTGGGAAGGCAAGGTCGATGAGGCCTCTGAGGCTCTTCTCATAGTTAAGACGCGTCTTGACAAGATGGACGAGGTCATTCGTAAGGTTAAGGAGCTTCATCCTTACCAGGTTCCGGAGATAATTGCACTTCCAATAGTGTACGGTCTCGAGAGCTATCTCAAATGGATAGATGAGGTAGTACAACATTAATTAAGTTCAGGATAGGTGATAGCAATGGCTCGAGCACTGTTCATACTTCTAGATGGCGGGGCTGACCGTCCTGTGAGGGAATACTACTATAAGACTCCTCTAGAATATGCTAGAAAGCCATGTATAGACATGCTTACTAGCGAGGGAATGTGCGGAATACTATATACTATAGGTCCCGGTGTGCGTCCAGGTTCAGACACGGCTCATCTAGCCCTATTCGGCTATGATCCTCACATATATTACAAGGGTAGGGGACCCTTCGAGGCAGCAGGACTGGGAATGGATATACGTCCTGGAGATGTTGCATTCAGAACGAACCTAGCTACAGTAGACGAGAACGGGATAGTTATCGACAGAAGAGCTGGAAGATACTTCACTGAGGAGGAGATAAGGGAGATAGAGCGGATAGTGGCAGAGGTATGTAAGATAGTCTCTGAGAAGTATGGAGTAGAGATATATTATAAACATGGCACAGAGCATAGAGGAGCGTTAGTACTCAGAGGAGATGTAAGTCCAGAAGTGACAGGAAACGATCCTCACAAGACTGGGCTTCCGGTCCCACCGTTCAAGCCTCTCAGAGACGACGAGAAAGCGAGGAGAACAGCAGAGATATTGAACACATTTGTTAAACTTCTCTCAGAAAAGCTATCTAAAGCAAGCTTCAACGAGAAAAGGAGAAAAGAAGGTAGACCAGTTGCAAACATGATGCTTATAAGAGGGGGAGGAGTACTACCAACAGGAATAGAGCCAATCTACAGAAGATATCGAATTAAGCCAGCAATGGTTGCTGGAATAGCGCTGATAAAAGGAATAGGGAGGGTGCTGGGCTTTGAAGTAGTCGACGTACCTGGATACACAGGCTCAAAGACAGACGACTTTAACAGAGCATTCGAGAAAGCTCTAGAATTACTATCATCTCACGACTTCGTATTCCTCCACGTCAAACCAACCGACGCAGCAGGACATGACGGAGACTTCCTAGGAAAAGTAGACATAATAGAGAGAGTAGATAAGGCATTAAGAAACATAATCGACAGAATACCAACAGACACATACATAGTAGTAACCTGTGACCATGCAACGCCAGTAAAGTTCAAAGACCACACGGGAGACCCAGTACCCTTCCTAATATCGGGACCAGACGTAACGATAGATGACGTAGCGAAATTTGCGGAAAGATACATGCATAAGGGAGCACTAGGAACAATAAGAGGACTCGACGTAATGAATATAATAGGAAACTACATGGGAATACTAGAAAAATTCGGCGAATGATGAACCCGAAGTTAGCAGAAA
>JAADER010000032.1 GCA_013153275.1 Thermoproteota archaeon | reverse complement strand
AAAAGAGTTTTTCTGGTGCCCCGGCCGGGATTTGAACCCGGGTCACGGGCTCGAAAGGCCCGCATACTTGACCGGGCTATACTACCGGGGCTATGTTACCTGTGTTTTTCGCATTATCTTTCATTATGTGGATTTTTAAAAACTTTCTCCTAGTTTGTCTTGGTATGGTGTTCAAGTGCTCTGTTCCTGATAATTGGACGGTGGAGCCGGCTGTGTTTTATATGGGTAATAAGTATCATCCTTGTGCTGTACTCGTCCCCCTCGATGATGAGGTTGGTAGAGAGATCATTAGACATGTTGTTGATATGGGAGTCGCAGTTGCTGGGTTCTGTAAGACTGCAAACGTAGGTCTTGAGAAGGTTGTATGTAATGTTCTGGCTAATCCTAATATTAGATGGATAGTTGTTGCTGGACATGAGAATCCAGGTCATAGATCTGGAAAGGCTATCATAATGTTGGCAAGATATGGAGTAGATCCTCATACTAGGAGGATAATGTGTAGAGATGGTCCATGTAGGGACATACCTACAGGATATCTTCCAAATATACCCCTCTACGCCGTAGAGAGATTCAGAAGGCAGGTCACTGTGGTCGATCTCCTTGTAGATGGCAAGGAAGTGACGGATGAAAATGTTCTCGAACTGACATGTATGGCAGTATACGGAACAATACAGGAACCTAAAAATATGATTAGACTAGTAATAAAGAATGTAGAGTACAGACTTTTTGATCCAGGAGCATTTGACTCAAAACCATGTAAGATAACGATAACAGGAAAAGACCCAATAATAGAGTCCGTAGGTCAGGATCATGCATTTTTGAGAGTATTTGACTTAACATCGCTTGAGAGGGAGCTGAAGAAGCTTATACAGAATAATTTAAGGAGAAATATTGTGATAGTTTATGGAAGTTATATAAATGATGACAAAATTATTGAGAAAAGATTAATTAATAATGGCAAGCTAGTAGCAATATTGGAGAGGTCTGAGAGTCAGGTTGTTGTTAGGGGGTTCTTTGTTGATTGTGTGCGCTTGAGTGATCTTATAAGTACTATAGTGGAGTTAGAGAGATGTCATCGTGAGGGTTCGGGGGGTTTCTATGTTGTTATTAATGTACCTGAGCTTTATGATGGCTAGGTTCTACATGTGCCAGAGTATTATTAGGTCTCCTATCTTGACGAGCTTGTCTATCTGTTCTACTATTACGCTTTCTTTTGATGATTCTTCTCTTAATATTTTTCCGACTATTCTCCTGTTTGTGTAGTCTATTATTGTTATCTCCTCGGAGAGCTCAAGTTTCTCTATTGTTTTATTATCTATCAGTTTTTTAATGTTTCTGCATATGTTCTCTTTACATATCTCGAGGATATTATTATGTATTTCGAAGAGTCTTCTAACGGTCATGTGTCTTGCTCTTCTGATGACCAGGTCTGTGAGCTCTGTCGCTATTGCAAGTGGGTAGAGTGTTCTTCTAATGATATAGTCTAGATAGATCTCCTTTCCCAGCTTCACTCTGATCGTTATGTCGTCGTCTGTCTCTATCTCGTGGTCGAGTACTATTTTCTCTGCAAGATCTACTGCTAGGAGAGGAATGTTTCTGAACCTTATGGTGAGGGTATGTAGATCATCGACTTCTATATCCTCTAATGTCGCTATGTACGAGAGATGGTCCAGCAGGTCCTCGATGGTTCTCGTCCTGTGACAGGTCACTGCTAGTGCTGCGAGGATCCTGTACTGGCTCTCTGATCTGACTCTCCTAGCCAGCCCATATAGTCTAGCTAGAGCTCTCCTGACGATCTTCTCCCTGTTCTCATCCTCGGGAATGTTCAGCAGGTCTAGAGCTCTCCTGATACCGTCTCGGTCTGCTCTGAGTAGTGAGCTTGCAAGGTTCCTGAGCAGGTTCTCCTCCTCTCTCGCGGTTATCATCCACTACCTATTATCCTACTAGATATTATAGTCCAATGCTGTATAGTGTTACTTAGTGTTCTCTGAAAGTTTTTCTTTCCGAAGCACATGACCGAGCACGAGCCTGACCTCCTTACCATCTCTAGACCTGTCAACTATCATGAGAGACCTTCCCCTAGAAAGATCTCTAGGACTCAACTTAAGCCCTGAGAGATCCTCAACGGCGAGCTCCTGATACCTCACCATACGGAGAGCTCCCGTGGGACAAGAGTCAGCACATAGTCCACAGAAGATACATCGCGAGTAGTCCACCCCTGGAACATATATTCCAGACTCATACATCATGAAGATAGCATCTGCAGGACAGATCCTCATGCATTGCCTGCATCCGACACATCTATCTCTAGAGAACGTTAGGACCCCCCTATAGTTGCTAGGTATCTCTCTATACTCGTCTGGAAAGTTCACACTTATCCTTCTAGGTCTCACAATATGCTTGAGAGCCTCTATCAACGGTCCAATAAACTCTCTCATGATACTATCCTCCTATAGATCTCCTCAAGGTCAAGCTTCTTAACGTTGCTTCTCCACCAATCCGTCAATTTTAGATCATGTGGATCGTATCTAGGAATCACATGTACATGAAAGTGCATAACTTCCTGATTAGCTTCTCTACCAGCATTATGTAGGACATTCACTCCCGATGCCTTCAACTTGTCTAGAAGAAGCCTCGAGACTCTCTTAACGGCTCTGAAGACCGCGCTCACTGTCTCATCGTCTGCGTCGAGAATGTTCTCTACATGTAGCTTAGGAACGACGAGACTATGCCCGGGATTTAGAGGATTGATGTCTAGAAACGCTATACAATACTCATCTTCATAGATCTTGTATGCTCGGATCTCTCCCTTAATGATCTTGCAGAATATACAGTCGGTCATCATATGGTTATCTCATGTCAGGATTTTCAACGTTGTCCTATACTCCTATTGAAGCAATAGCTTCACTAAAGTTCTAGTATCTTTGAACCGAAAGGTTTATAAATAGTAGAGGTATTAGATACTAGGATGTTTAGAGATTATGGAAAAGCGTACCTGCTGAGGAGACACACAAGCTTCATAGTTAGATTACTCAACATCATAGACGAGATGTCTAGAAACATCAGAAGGAACCCATACACGAGAGAAGTACTCACAAAAATAAAAGCGTGGGGGCATGGACATAAGATGCTTAAGCTTGCACATGCACTAGGACTAGTAGAGAGATATGAGGACTTTCTTATAAGAGGTAAGAGCAAGATAAGAGTAGTATTTAACAAGGTAACAAAGATAGGATACATGCTACTAGAGATATATAAGCTACTCAATAAAGAAGATGGAGAAACGGAAGAAAACGATGACGATGACGATTGATCGATAGTCCTTTCTCTTTACTCTGTTGGGATTCTTCTTCCTAGTTGAGATTCTCTAGCTTCTTTGTGCTTTCTTTCAACTTTGTATTGTGGCAGGTGTTTTTCTGTTTTTTGTCTTTGTGGGGGCGTTACTAAATATTGGTAACGCCGGTCTGCGTTCACGTGGCTCCTGATAGAGGGGAGAATTGAAATGTTCTTGTTTATATATCCCTTGTGTTCTATTCTTTATATGCCTTATGCTAAGAGGATTATTCCCTGTCTAGATGTAGATAAGAGCGTTGTTGTTAAGGGTGTGAGGTTTGAGAATCTGAGGGTTGTTGGTGATCCTGTTGAGCTTGCTGCCAGGTACGAGGAGGAGGGTGCTGATGAGCTTGTGATTCTTGATGTTACTGCTAGTGTTGAGGGTAGGAAAACCTTTATTGAGACTGTTCGTAATGTATGTGCTGCAGTAACTATTCCTGTAACTGTTGGTGGCGGCAT
>JAADER010000014.1 GCA_013153275.1 Thermoproteota archaeon | reverse complement strand
AAGAAGATGCCCACAGATCATACCATACGAACAGAGACGCAGAAGAAGATAATCCTCTACATCACTTCATATTCTTTCTAAGCAAGAGCTCAAGAAGCTCATCTATATGTCTAAGAACTATCACCATAGTCTTCCTATCCTCAGAAATCTCATAGCACAATCTTTCTATCTTCCTATCGATGCTCTCTAACCTACTGTCAATCCTATCTAACCTATCAATAACATAGTCTAGCTTTCTATCAATGTTCTCTAATTTCCTATCCATTCCGCCAAGCTTCTCATTAATTATATCTAGCTTTCTATCTATCTTATCCAACTTAGAATCGATATTGCTCACATTATTAGAAAGTTTATCTAACTTCTCGCTCATGTTTTCTACTCTTGATATTGAGTAGAATTGAAGTAGAAGTACTAGATCATCCTTCTTTAGCTTACCTTCTACGTAAAGTTTGAACATGTCTAACATTGATAATCCTCCTCTAATCGCTAGTTCTATGAGGTTCGTTATCTCAGACATGGATTTCTATTGTCATACGTTGTTTATATATTTTGTTTCTCTTTCTATCATCTTGCTATCTCAGGATTTTTGTATTAAATTATTTTGAGACTGTTCTTTCTTTTGTTCTTATTTTTATATTTATTCTCTATTAACGTAATGTTTATTAGAGTTTCATGTGCTCACATGATGATGGATTATTTTAGGAGACTCTATCCTGACGTTGATGTATTTGAGGTTAACATTCTTTCTGCCTCTGATATAGATCTCTTGAATATATGTAGATTACTTGGTCTCGGTCTTAACTTAGACGAGCTTAAGCATGTTAAAGCGTACTTCTCTAAGATTGGTAGAAATCCTACTGATGTCGAGCTTCAGACAATATCTCAAGTATGGAGTGAACATTGTTATCATAAGACGTTTAAGGGAGTGATAAAGCTTCCTGATGGTTCTGAGATCAGGAACATGCTGAGGACGTACATAGCTAAGGTCTTGGAGGATATTCGTCCAGGCTGGGTCATATCTGCATTTGAGGATAATGCTGGCATTGTAGAGTTCGATGAGGAGTATGGTATTGCTGTGAAGGTTGAGACACATAATCATCCATCAGCTATAGAGCCTTTTGGAGGGGCAGCTACAGGTGTTGGAGGCGTCATTCGTGATGTTCTTGGTGTGTGGGCTGATCCGATAGCTCTGATAGATGTCCTAGGTTTTGGCCCTCTCAACTATCCTGAAGATAGGCTTCCAAGAGGGATAAAGCATCCGAGGCTAATATATAGAGGAGTAGTGTCCGGAATAGCTCACTACGGTAACAATATGGGAATTCCTACTGTTGCCGGAGCGGTAATATTCGACGAAGGATACGTAGGCAACGTTGTCGTATACTGTGGCTGTGTAGGAATTCTTCCGAAAAACAAGTACTTTAGAAAAGTGAGAGAGGGAGATTACCTCATAGTTGCTGGAAACAGCACTGGGAGAGACGGTCTACACGGTGTAGTGTTTGCGTCAGCTGAGCTCTCCGAGGAGAGCGAGGAGGTCCACAGATCTGCTGTACAGATTCCGGATCCTGTTGTTGAGGAGTCTCTACGAAGAGCAATATCTAGAATACGTGATGAAGAGCTTGCACATGGCATAACAGATCTAGGCGGTGGAGGACTATCATGTGCTGTATGCGAGACAGCTCATAGATATGGTCTAGGGGCCCTAGTATGGTTACATAAGCTACATCTAAGAGATCCAACATTAAAGCCTTGGGAGATATGGCTGTCAGAGAGCCAGGAGAGAATGCTCATAGTTGCACCTCCGACATCTCTACATAAGATACTTGACATATTTAGAGAGGAGGAGCTACCATACTCTATAGTCGGTAGAGTCACGGACACTAGAAAGGTGGAGGTATACTACAGGAGGTACCTCGTCTGCAATCTAGATCTAGAATTCCTCTTTAGACCACCAACAGCTATAAGATATGCAGAGCCTAGACAAAGGATCCTTGATGAGCCGGAGATAGATGAGCCGGACGACTATGGTCAGACCATACTAGACGTTCTCTCTAGCCCTAACGTGTGCTCTAGGGAGGAGGTAGTGAGGACCTACGATTTTGAGGTGGGAGGTCGAACAGCAATTAAGCCACTACATGGATGGTATGGAGGTCCCAGTGATGGGGTGATCATAAAGCCTCTTCCTCACTCATGGAGAGGAATCGTCATAAGTGTTGGAGTTAAGCCGAGATACAGCAAGATAAGCACATACTGGATGGCGGCTAGCAGCATAGATGAGGCATTGCGTAACAATATCGCAGTCGGAGGTAGAAGAATAGCTCTGCTAGACAACTTTACCTGGGGAAGTCCAGAGAAACCTGACAGGATGTGGGACCTGTTAGAGGCTGTAAAAGCATGTTACGAGTTTGCAAGATACTTCGAGACGCCGTTCATATCAGGTAAAGACAGCCTCTACAATGAGTCCCCTCTAGGACCTGTCACTCCAACACTGCTCATAACGGCTGTAGGCATAATTCCTGATATCAGGAAAGCAGTATCCATAGACTTGAAGAGACCTAACAATCTTCTGATGATAATCGGTTTAACAAGAAGAGAGCTAGGCGGAAGCGAGTACTACTCTCTAAGAGGGGTTCTCGGAGCCTCAGTCCCCAAAGTACATAAGGACACGGCGAGAAAGATAATGGAGAAGATAACAGAGCTGATAGACAGGGAGCTGATAGTATCCTGTCACGACGTATCTGATGGGGGGTTAGCAGCAGCAGTTGCTGAGATGATCATCGCTGGCCGGCTTGGTGCCGAGATAGATCTCTCAGCCGTGCCCTACGAGGGGAAGCCTCGGTCAGACTATGTCCTGTTCTCAGAATCTAATACCAGGTTCGTGGTCGAGATCCCTGAGGAGAACATAAGCAAGGTCAGAGAGATCCTCAGGGACGTACCTCACTCAGTGATAGGTAGGGTAGTGAGAGAACCTAGAATGGTAGTGAGAAACGGAGATAAGATTTTGGCGGATATAGGCTTGAGAGAGCTTGACTCTGCTTGGAGAAAACCAAGTTTCGAAAAATACTTCCACTACTAGCCTAACACTACTGCAAGAACTATAACCAGTCCGACCGTTATAGAAGACATCAATACACATAACTTAGCAAGATCCTTCCTAGATAACTCATTCCTATACATCAGACCTAGAGAACCCAGCACCACGCTCCCACTAAGCATCGTCAGCGGCAGAGCCGAGAAAGGTACCCAGGACCTCAGATACAGGTACAGAAGTATCAGTCCAAGTCCAGTCAACGGTGAGAGCGAGTGTGCTAGAGTACACACTACTATGCTTACCTTATACGCTTTTTCGAGCATTGTTCCCTTAAGTGGTCTCAGGATGATCTTCTCCATTCTCCGAATCTCACTTGCCCTCTCCAGTAATTCTGCCTGTACTGTGTTCCAGGCTGACGCTAGAGCTACTCCGAGTAGGCTGCTTAGACCTGACGTCCAGAGTATGCTTGATGACAGGTTCTTCAAGTCTACAGCTATTATGGCAGCTAGTGCTACAACTATGCCATCAAACATTCCTAAGGTTATGTACCTACGTAGCTGTGGTACTGCTTCAGCAGTCCTTAGATAGGTTCTAAGTTTTTCAAATATGTTAAACATTCTATAGAGCTTTCTCGCCTCTCTCACCTGTCCTTATCCTAATAGCGTCGTCCAGCGTTAATATGAATATCTTCCCATCGCCGGGTCTCCCTGTCCATGCTACCTTCTGTATTATGTTCACGACCTTCTCTACATATCTGTCAGGTACTGCTATCTCTATTCTGACCTTTGGGAGAAGCTCCATGTGGTACTGTATTGGTCCATGCGTTATGAGGAGTCCTCCCTGCTCTCCACGTCCCCTGACCTCGAAGACCGTCAGAGGCTGAATACCATTATCCTGGAGAGCCTTCATCACTTGTGGAAGCTTTTCTGGTCGTATTATTGCTATTATAAGCTTCATCTAGCGCCTCAGTGCACTATGTCTCGGAGACTTATTAGTTTTGTCATATACGAAACATCTTTATTTAGGCTTTTTCTAGATTAGATAAGCTACATGACGTTTAAGCCGAGGCTTGTAGAGAAGAGGTGGGACACGTCTAGAGAAATTGAATTACTTGAGACCTGGAAGAGAGAGGACCTCTACAAGATAAAGATAGATCCAGAGAAGCCTACGTTCGTGATAGATACACCACCTCCATATATGAGCGGCAGAATGCATATCGGCCAGATAGCACACTATGCGCAGATAGACATGATAGCACGATTCTTCAGGATGAGGGGATACAACGTTGTCTTTCCATTCTACACTGACAGGAACGGGCTCCCAGTCGAGGTCCAGGTAGAGAAGAAATATAACATAGTTATGCATGAGGTTCCGAGAGAGAAGTTCCTCCAGCTATGTAAGGAGGTCCTAGACAGTTATGAGGAGGAGAACGTGAAGATAGTTGAGAGATGGGGAATATCCGCATCATACTGGAGAAACGGTACAGACAGCGAGGAGTATAGGACAATGACACAGAGCACATTCATAGAAATGTGGAATAGAGGCCTCATATATGAGGCAGAGAGACCTACTCCCTGGTGTCCACGATGTAAGACGGCACTTGCTGAGCCAGAGATAGAGTATGTAGAGTCAGAGACGTTTCTAAACTACATAAAGTTCAAAGTTGTTGAGACAGGTGAGGAGATAACTATAGCCACAACGAGACCTGAGCTTCTTCCAGCCTGTGTAGCTGTCATATTTAACCCACAGGACGAGAGGTACAAGCAGCTCTCTGGAAAGCATGCTGAGGTTCCCATATTCGGACAGGTAGTACCAATTTTAGAGCATCCAGCTGCAAAGCCAGAGTACGGTACAGGACTTGTGATGATATGTACGTTCGGAGACGTTCGTGATCTGATGATAGTGAATGATCTTAAGTTGCCTATAAGGATCGTTATCGATGAGTCGGGAAAGCTGACTAAAGACGCTGGAAAATTCGCTGGCACCTACATTCTTGATGCAAGGTATCTGATAATAGAGGAGTTGAAGAATAGGGGACTCCTTGTGAAACAAGAGAAAGTGAAACATAACGTACCTGTATGCTGGAGGTGTAAGACGCCTGTCGAGATAATAGTGACGAGAGAGTACTTTCTAAAGCAGATAGAGTTCAAGGACAGACTTGTTGAGCTAGTTCGCAATGAGATGGAGTTCTATCCTCAGGAGTTTAAGGATGTTCTCATAAATTGGATACTCTCTCTCGAGTTTGATTGGCCAATCTCGAGAAGAAGGTACTATGCAACCGAGATACCTATCTGGTACTGTATAGATGAGGATGGTAAGAAGATACCGCTAGTGCCTAGTCCTGGAAGGTACTATAGGCCTTGGAGAGACCAGCCTCCAAGAGAGATTGTAGAGAAGTGTCGAACCGGAAAGCTGGAGGGCGAGACAAGGGTTCTAGATACCTGGTTCGACTCATCGATATCTTGGATGTATGCTTCAGGATACACGAAGCCGGAGATCAACGTGTTCGAGAAAGTATATCCTCACTCGATAATGAGGCCTCAGGGATATGACATAATCAGGACCTGGCTCTACTACTCAGTGCTCAGAGCATTCCTGCTCTATGGAAAGCCACCGTTCAGATACGTGAGAATATCAGGAATGGGACTAGACGAGAAAGGTGAAGCAATGCACAAGTCTAAGGGAAATATAATAGATCCGATACCTCCCGTCGAGAAGTATGGAGCAGACGCCGTAAGATTCTGGGCAGCAGCAGCCGCAAAGCTCGGAAGCGACTACAGATTCATGCCTCAGCTAGTGGAGACTGGACACAGCTTTGTGACGAAGCTATGGAACATTGCTAGATTCATATCACAGTTCCCCATAATCCTCGACCCTGGAGAGATCCAGCTAACTCCTCTAGACATGATGTTTCTAGCTAAACTAGAGGAAGTAATGTCAAAATGTGTAGAATCATACTCAAGGTTCGACGTCTACGAGCCAGCTCACACAATATTCGACTTCGCTTGGCACATGTTCGCCGATCACTATCTAGAGGCGGTGAAGCCTAGAGCATATAACAGAGAAGGAACGTTCTCGGATAAAGAACAGAGAGCAGCATGGTTCACTCTTCACACAATTCTGAGAGAAGTCACGAAGCTTGCAGCGCCAATAATGCCTTTCGTCACAGATTACATATGGAGAAAGCTCTACGGAGACACGGTCCATAGGCAACCTGTAAGAGAGAAGCTCGACATAGAGTTTGATAGATCATTTAGAAACCTCATTCAAGTCTTCATGAAGTTTAACCGTGCAATATGGACGTTCAAGAACAAGCATGGACTCAGCCTTGCAGCCCAGCTAGACGTAACAGTATACATGCCTAGAGAGCTCGAGCCACTGGCAAGAGAGCTGAAGATCATGCACAAGATAAGAGAGCTCGTACCTGGGGAGCCTTCATCAGAAAGAAACTGCGAGAAGATAGAAGACTCGGGAATCTACATATGTAGAGAAAGCTAACGAACCTCAACGACAGGATCAACAATCTTTCCCTCATACACGTCTACGAGCCCCATATCGGTTATCCTTATCTCAGGAACAACTACCAGCGATGCGAACATCAGTGGTGCAATTCTGTGCAATGCATCCCTAACGTTAGGATCAACGTTAGAGAGGAGGCTCGTAAGCTCATCTATACACGACTCATCATCTGACATTAGTCCAGCAATACTAAGTCTAACGCTTCCAGTAACTATACGGTTTCTTACAAGGACTATCCCTCCACCTATTTTTTCAAGTTCTCTCATAGCTATATACATGTCTTCAACGTTTTTACCCATTACAGTAAGATTATGAGAATCATGCGATATAGTCATACCTATCGCTCCATGACCAATGCTTACGCCAGTACAGAATCCTCTACCTACACTTCCTGACCTTCCATGTCTCTCTACGACCGCTATATAATACATGTCTTCAGGAAGAGCCCACTCTCCATCTCTTACCTCTACCTCTCTCACGTGTCTCCTAGTAAGTATTGTCCCAGGTATGAACTCTATAACGTTGACTAGACATCTACAGTTTCTCCTAGGAGCACTGGGCTTCAGATCACTTGCCGCCACATGCGGTATCTTGACAGTACTTCTGAAATATGGAGGATATATATGTCTAGGAAAATCTATAAGAAGATCGCCCTCATTATATACAAGCTCGCCCTCGCAGAACACCTTAACAACCTTCAAATCATTATCAAGCAACACAAGATCAGCTAACCTTCCAGGAGCAACACATCCGATAAGCCAGTCAAGTCCATAATATGTTGCTGGAACAAGAGTACACAGAGATAAGGCTTGAGCGAGCTCAAGACCTGACTTTACAGCAAGTCTGACAGCCTCGTCAAGGTATCTCTCTCTGAGCTCTAGAATATTTATATCATCACTAACTATCATCGCTCTCTTGAGGGTATTTCTAGGAATCTTAGAGATAATCTTTGGAAGATCCTTCGAAAACGTTCCATATCTCAACATTATGTAGAGCCCCCTCCTAGCCTTCTCAATAGCCTCATCCAGACTAGTTATCTCATGATCAGAGTCAGGCCCTGCAGCAACATATGCACATAATTTATCTCCTCTAAGCGCTGGAGCATGCCCACATACTCTAAACCTCATTCTCTCCGCTGTCAAGATCTCCACCATCAAGTCATGATCACCATCCAACAGTGACAGCACATCCATGACCTCTCCTAGAGCCATCGACCACTCATCTCTCAGAAGTCGCTCAACATCCTCGGGTACTACCCTGCTAGGATTTGTCTCAAGCTTGAGCTTTGTCGCTGGTATACATGATGGAACTGTGAGAAACATTTTTAAAGGACATTTCACGCATTCCTTCATGAACTCTCTTATACCATCGACCCCGAGAACGTTACCTATCTCATGAGGATCTACAAACACTGTAGTCACTCCATGTATTAATGCATATTTTGAAAATATTGATGGCGTGACCATACTGCTCTCTACATGTACGTGAGCATCAACTAGACCTGGAGCTAGAAGAAGACCTCTACAGTCTAGTACTTTTGGAGACTTACTACATATTTTTGAGCATTCTCCAACAAGCGCTATTAGTCTATCCTTTATGATGACATCAATCCCTCTCTCCACCTCATCTGTGAGGACATTTACTAGAGATACATTTCTTAGTACTATACTCGGTCTCTCTTCACCAAGTGCACATTTTATCGCTCTTACTCGCTCTCTTATTGTTGGTAACCTAAGCATCAGCGACCGCCAACTCTTCACCTATCTGGGGCCCATCTATTCATCACTCTCTACTCTCTCTTCTATATGCCTTATAAGCTATCTGTCTCATATGTACGTTCGGCATGGTTGTGAGAGCATAGTTTCTAACAGTGTTCGAGATCTTCTGCACAGTACTATCTAGCTCCCTTATCCTTGTCTTTATATGGTCTGTCCATGTCTTGCCAGCTCTCTGGTTCACTAGGGTACCATATAGCCTCTTGGCCATGTATAGTATCCTTATCTCTGTCGGCCTGAGACTCCAGGGAAGTCTAACGTTCTCCGCAGAGGTTATCTGTCTATACTTTTCCGGTCCAATCTGGAGAGCATACACATGATGAAGGAAGAGGTGAAGAAGGACGTCTAGAGTGGACCTATAGTTTAGAAGTATCAGCTGTGTCTCCGGAAGATATTGACCAGTGATGCTTCTGCAGTATGGATCGACATCACGAACGCAGGGAACGTTGCTTACGCACTCGTCAACCTCCTCAAGCGTGACTGCTACTGCTGGCTTAGGGATGCTCATATGTGTTGACCACTCTTCAATTATCTCCTCGTACAGCTCCTCTATCTCCCGTACAAGCCTAAGCACCTTTCCCTCAATTTCTGATCTTATGAACTCCTCGATAGTACTCATCTACAGTCTATAATTATCCTAGCCAGATATTAACCTTTTCACATTAACTATCTAGCATCTCTCAATCACGACCAGGTACACAGTGTCGATAGGAGTCCTAACCTCATCTATCACTCTGCCAAGCACTATCGGCGCGATCGACGATGTTGTATACAGAACTTTTCCTCCTCTTCTGACGATTCTGTAACAGTCCTTGAGTATCTCTCTAAGTATTTTCATGTCCAGTCCCGAACATATCTCGACATATCTATCACAGGGTAAATATGGAGGATTCGTTACGGCGAGATCGAACGATAGGTCTCTTAGGCAGGAGCCAGCATATGTCCTCACTATATCGATATTCTCGTCTGATCCTGTAAGTTTAATGTTTTTCCTAACGTTAAGTATAGAGATTGCCGAGATGTCTGTAACGACTACATACCTCTTAAATATCTTTGCCACTGTTATACTTATTGCTCCAGAGCCGGTCCCTATCTCACATATTTTTCTTATGTTATTAAGCTTTTTGAGAATTCTTAAAAGTCCTAGCATCGTTAGATATGTTGAGTATGATATGTCTGGTCTAAAGCATCCTCTGAATACTATGATCTTTATTCTTCCTATCTCTACTATATATGCTTTCCTTGCTGTAAGTATCTCATGTATGAGTATTGGTAACATCCTTGTAAGCATAACTCTGGCAAGCGGGCCCAGTCTCAACCTGTCATCTATGTTACAGAAGTATTTTTAAATAGATACTACACGCTTGTAAAGGTATGTCACTGACTATAGACCCAAAGACGTTCTATGCAAATCCACCACCTGGAAAACCATTCTATGTGAGATTCGTTGTGCCACCAGAGATAGCTGAAAAGGCATATGAGATACTCTCAATAGCAAGACAGACAGGAAAGATAAAGAAGGGAACAAACGAGACCACGAAGGCCATAGAGAGAGGTCTCGCAAAGCTCGTCATAATAGCAGAGGACGTCGATCCGCCAGAGATAGTGGCTCACCTACCACTACTCTGCGAGGAGAGAGGAGTACCATACGTGTATGTTCCAAGCAAGGAGCGTCTAGGAAAAGCAGCTGGAATAGAGACCCAGGCAGCGTCAGCGTGCATAATAGATCCAGGACAGGCAGCTCAGGAGCTTGAGCAGCTCATAGAGAAGATAAACGAGATACGTGTGAAGGCTGGACTGAACCCGATCGTACCATCAGCAGCACCTGAGAAGGCTGCTGCTAAGAGGGCTGCAAGGAGAAGATAATCTCTCACAATAATGTCTAGAGACGCTTTCAAAATAGTCTTAAAGTTCTGCTGAGAGAACCCAAATCCTTAATACCCCTCTCAACCATTCTAGAACCTCAAGATGAGCGAGGAGGTAAAGATACCAGAGGAAGTCCAGCAACAGGAACAGGAGGTCAAGTTCAGTCCATATGACGATGCTGTCGCTGCACAGGTCATACAGATCCTCGGTAGGACAGGAATAGCCGGCGAGGTCACTATAGTGAGAGTGAGGATCCTGGAGGGTAGGGATAAGGGGAGAGTCATCACGAGAAACGTGAAGGGGCCTGTCAGAGTTGGAGATATACTAATGCTGAGAGAGACAGAGAGAGAGGCAAGGAGGCTCACTGTCAGGTAGGAAGCCATCTTTAAAAGTCTCATATGCAGTTATCTGCTGAGTGATGAGTCTTACCCCACACAGATCAAGTGAAGACGAGCACCGCAGCTGAGAAACCCTTTTAAAACATTTCACAGAGCTCGTGAGAGCCATGTTTAGCAAGCTTCTAAACATACTGCTGGACATAGCATTAGTGAGCGCTGGCGCATGTATTGGGGCGTCTCTTAGATACGCAATATCGAGGCTTGTGCCAGCTATAGACGGGTTTCCACTAGGTACACTACTGGTGAACTTTATCGGTAGTCTACTGATTGGTTTCATAATGTATTCATCGTTCTTGTACGGTGTGTTCACTAGAGAACAGAGACTATTATTAGTAACAGGTTTCTGTGGATCATTAACAACGTTCTCAACGTTCGCGTATGAGACCTTCTCGCTTATCCAGGAGGGAATGTGGTATATAGCTGCTCTCAACATAGTGAGCAACGTTGCTCTATGTATAGCTGGCGTGTATGTTGGCAGGATACTTGCGGGGTTAATTTTTTAGCTGAGAATGTAGTTCTGAAAGTGTGATAATGTGACCTGCTGGGTAAGAATGAGAATATATCTGGGAGAGTCAGATAAGTTTCACGGGAAACCAGCATACATGTACCTGATAGAGCTCTTTCGAAAAGAAGGATTGAAAGGGGCCACCGTGATGAGAGGAATAGCAGGATTCGGAAGCAAAAGCATAATACACTTCCCAAGCATTCTAAGACTATCAGAGGACCTTCCAATAATAGTAGAGGTGGTAGATGAGGAGCAGAAGATAAACAACGTGTTAGACAAAGTCAAAGAGGTCGTGAGAGAGGGCCTGATAACGCTAGAGAAGCTTGACACGGTGATAATAAGGAGACACGGAGAATCCTAATACCCATAATAGTCCACTATCACTCCCTTCTCAACGATCTTCAACATATTCATAAATATGTACCTCAGCTCCCTCGCAGTATACTTGAAATACCTCTCAGAAGGCTCCTTAAGAAGCTCTATGAGACGCTGACCACATCTAGGACACTTCCTCATAATGCTGCTTGATACGAGATCTCTCCTACATTCCGAACATCTATATAGAAATATCTCTCTACTATAATCAACATAGTCCAGCCTTATAGGTCTTCCAAAACTCGTAATAGCAACACCATATATAATATCTCTTGCTCTCTCAATCAGACTATAGCTCAAGTATATGTGAGGTACCGCAACAATGATCCTAGACTTCCCGTAGAGGGTTATACACTTCTCTCTCAGACACCTGAGCATGTTAAGGCTCGGCCTGAAGTCCAGATATATTATGAGACCATGAGCTCTCTTGACAAGCTCAAGATCCACTTTAGCGAGCTCATCGTATTTAACAGCAATGTATTGACTATCTACGCTATTTATAGGTATTAACTGTACTGTATCGTCTCTAAACGTTATATCACGTAGCTCTACGTCGTGAAGTATACCGTCAGCTCCTCCACAGTATGCAGCTCTAGATAGATCATCGTAATCGTCTACTATAGCGCTAACACTTACGAAGACCCTCTTATCAGTCCCAAGAGCTCTCCTCAATCTTGCCAACGTCGTGCTCAGAGACAGCATCTTCTCGAGAGTTCTCAATTTTTTAAGAAAATCTATGCTAACATCATCATTAACAATCATCATGATCTCTCCTGGAAATATTATAAATGCGTCCGGCACTAGTCTAACTATTTTTAGTTTATCCTTAACTGTCCATAGTCCTGATACGGCTACGATGTCTTCTCTGTGGCTTCTGACTAGGATCAGCTTCATGAGACGTTACATTAATATCTATATTTACTAAAGATTTCTTCAGATAGGTGTGGGAGAAAAGAATGTTAATTGGAGTATAATAATGGCTAAGGTAGCACCTATACCAGTCATATCTATGATTCTCACACTGATGATAGTCCACATGTATAACATGCCTACAGGACAGCGATACTATACATACATGATGCAGGGCGTACCAATAACGCTACCAATGATAATATATATCGTCGTCCTTCAGCTAGCAGTAGCCACAGTCATGTACCTCATAGTTAAGTCTAGAAGAGTCAGGGCTGCACGGCTCGGGTTCTATATCATCACAGTGATGCTATCGTTCTTCTCTCTATACGCTACTCTATACGCAGCCTTTGCAAATCTGAGTAATGGAGATCTACTAAGTCTAGTGTTCTCTATAATATTCACGCCTGTCCTAGTTAAGATGATAGATAGCGAAAACCACAATATTAAGTATATAGGCTTCCTAATCGTCTGTATATTAGCATCTCTGAGCCTAATAGAATACCTCTACGATACCTCTCTCATATTTCTCATACTTCTCCTCATGCCTATAATGGACGTGGTGCTCGTCTACTGGGGCCCGCTAGGAAAGAGCATTCAGGAGATCAAAAAGAGAAGACAAGAAACGACAATAGACTCAAAAGAACATGTAGAGACAAGTAGCCGTGACTCCTCTTCAATAATTACGAAGCTTACCGTGAGAATAGATGGTATAATGCTTGGGATAGGAGACTTCTTGCTGTACTCTCTTGCATCAATGTGGAGTGTTGAGCTTCTAGCAGGTCTTCTCCCACCTATAGGTCTAGCAATATACTTTATAGTTTACACGCTTCTGTTCCTGTTAAGCTTCTACATCAACATAAAGCTGTGCCTAAGAAGGGGATATGGGCCTGCATCGCCGCTTCCTCTTATTGCCGCAGTAGCTACGACGTTACTCAGTTACTACCTCCTCACTCTTAAGTAGCTTATCAAGCATCTTCTTCCTTTCTGAGGAGGTTGGGTATAGTTTGAGTATATACGTCCAGGGGTTTTCGTGAAGTTCTAATGCTAGTTTCCTCTTCTTCACAATTAGTAAAACAGTTTCGGAATATTAAAGCCAATCAGATAAAATACTTCAGCATAGATTCTATCTCACATAATTGACCTATAAATGCTTAGCCACAGGGAAAAGCATGAACGCAGACATCTATCTCGTGCTCAGAGATGTTACCTGTCCCTCCTGTGGCTCTGAGATAGTTCTTATGGAAGATAGAAAGTTTGTGTGGCTTGGATGTGAGAGGTGTCGCATATTTGTGAGAGTAACAAAGAGCTCAATAAGCAAGAAAGTAAGGGGATGTATGTTTCCATGGAGAGATATAATAAAAGAGCTCATAAGTACTCTCTATCAAGTATGTCAACAATAATCCCAACTCTATCTAACTTGACTTTGCTGTAGAGAGCATCTCTAATGTTCTTGACAACAGTATCGTAGTCGACTCTTCGAACATGGTCTTTCTCTCTCACATATAGGTCAGTAGACACCACGAGCCCGCTGACCTTTTCCCCCTCTCTATAAGAGTAGAAGTACTTGTATATCTCTACTCCAGGAACATCAGCTCCAGGACCCTTACCTAGATATATTGCTGCTATCTTAAATAGGCCGGCTATGGGTGTGACAGCTCTCAGTAGCTCAGACATATTGTCAGCTATCACTGCGATACTATCTATGCCGTACTTATGTAATGTACCTAACGTATATGGTCTTCTCTCTATCATTAATGATAACTCGTCTACAGTCATTAGAGGAGCTACACGGTATCTCAGTATTCTATACCTAAGCAGTCTCTCAAAATCACTCTCGAACAGTACGTTACATGGAATGTAATACAGGTGAGATCTACCTAGCGGTCTCCTCGCCAAGAATCCTCTTAGCTCTACTCTCCTCCGCATACTCTAAAATACTCTTCCAGACTTGTATCATTGACTCAAGTATCCTACAGAACTCATCCGAGAGACAGAGCATCTCACCACTTCTTCTCAGCATCTTCACCTGTAAGAGCTTCCTCACAATATACTCAATGTCGCTACGTCTCCTACATAAAATCCTGGCAAGACTGTTAAAGTCTAACGATATGCATCCTCCCTCTCTGACGATGTGCTCTATGAGTGCTAGTGCAGGATCGAGGAATCTGGAGGGAGATCTGTAGAACACTCTTCGAAGAAGCTCTCTTAGATCCTTCACATAGCTTATCCTGATAGTCTCTCTTTCCTTAGCCACTCAATAAATCTTCTATCAAACAATATTAATCTGTCATCCTCAGCGTGTATCTCAACGTGAAGACTCTCCGCATATGCTCTAGCAGCTAGACAACATATTAATGCGTCTATGCAGTGTCGTGTGCGTCCTCCAATATTTATGACTTTTCTCTTCAGAATTTTCAGAACGTCCTCCTTTGACGTTCCAGTCGTCTTCAGGCAGGATGTCGGGTGAGTCTCTATCACAGTCATATTAAGTCTCTCTAGTACGTCTCTTATACATATTCCACATACTGTGAGTCTCCTCATAGGTCCCAGTAGCGGTGGTATAAGCTTTACTCCGATCATTCTGCATCGTCTCTCAAGCTCTCTTTCAATTCCTTTTCTAGGTAACGATAGAGGAGCATCGATAGCAACATATGTTACTCTTCCTCTAAGAGACTCACAGAGCGATAACGCTTCCACGGGAGTCATAGTAGACGTGATGTAGTTATCTCTATTGTACGAGTATACGCAGACTCCTGTACTACTCCTCACTGGATGCCCCAGATCGATCCCAATAACCAGCCTCTCATCTCTCTCCAGATAGCGTAACATTCTTAACACATTCCTCATTGATAATACTCGACCAATGATGACCCGGTTGTACCACTGAGCGCTGATGACTTATTCCCGCTCTGATACACCCTCACAATGTTGTATAATGTGTCTCTCTCTGCAGGGACCATCCCTATACTAGATATCAGATCGATAAGCTCTTCTCTGCTCATGCTCTCTCTCTCAAACGCTCCAGCTGCATGAGATATGTTCTCCTCCATGAGTGTTCCTCCAATGTCATTTGCACCACATGTGAGAAGGTACTGTGCAAGTTTCCTACCTAGTTTCACCCACGATACCTGTATATTCGTTATATATGGATAAAGGTACAGTCTTGCCGCTATACAGATCCTAATATCATATAGAGACGAGGATCCAGATCTACAACCGCTTATCTCTCTCAGCCTAGTGTTGTAATGTATGAAGGGTAACAACACGATCTCTGTGAATCCTCTTGTCCTTCTCTGTATGTCTCTAAGTATCCTGAAATGTCTGACCACATGTTCAATTCTCTCAATATGACCGTACATTATCGTGCATGTCGTCTTAATCCCTAGCATGTGCGCTCTCTCTATAATCCCTACCCACTCTGCAGTCTTTATCTTTCTAGGACAGATTATCTTTCGAACATCATCGCATAATATCTCAGCTGCAGTTCCTGGAAGCGTGTCAAGACCGTTCTCTCTAAGAACCTTCAGTATCTCGTCAATATTCAGACTCTCTCTACGTGATAAGCTATATATTTCTTGAGGAGAGAATGCATGAACATGTATCTTGTCGTCGACCTTTTTCACGGTTCTCAAGAGAGAGATGTAGTAGTCAAGCTTGAGCTCTGGGTTCACGCCTCCTTGAAGACAGACCTCCGTTACTCTGTGTCTCACGGACTCTCGCACCTTTCTTTCAACTTCTTTTAATGAGAGAACATATCCAGACGGATGACCTGGAGGTACAGAGTAATTACAGAAGTTGCATCCTATTACGCAGATGTTTGTAAAGTTTATGTTCCTATTACATACGAACGTCACATATGTACCAGAAGTCCTCAACTTCAGGTACAGAGCGCATAGTCTCAGGAGCTCGAGATCTATAGGATCATCACACTCCAGTACGAACCTGCAGTCTCGCTCGTCTAACTCTTTGAGAGACAGCGTTCTCTCAGCTATGTCTACTGCAGTAGATGTAGCTACCTTACAGAGCCTCTCTATACTACGTATTATCAGTTCAACGTCTATCATCTTCTAGATTCCTCCAGGTCCTGAATAAGCTGCTTGAGAACCTGGTAGAGCTTCAGCTTCTCTACACCGGTGCGTGTGACCTGTGGAAGCTCACTTATGGCCTCAGGCAGAAGCGACGCGAGCTCTCTAATGTCTCTATCATCGAGCTCATCTATGCTTTTTGACAGTATCTTCATAACCTTCTCCATAGCGGTCTCTCTATCTCTCGATATAGTCTCTCCCACATGATAGATAGCTCAGGAGGCCCCTTATATATCATTTAGGTATATTATTACTGCTAAATTCATGATTAGAGAGTTAGTCGACGTATACATAAACTCGGGAATAGTCAGGATAGAGGTCGAGAACGATACCGTACACACGATGATACCTCTCCTCGCAGAGAGAGCAATAAGAGAAGGAGCCAAGCTCGGAGAGACCTCCAGGATAGGTCCTGAGAAGCTCGTCGAGCTGTGCTGGGTCGAGAGGAGATATAGTGATGTCAGGCAGATTCCCCGTGACATATATGTTAGAGCTAGATTATTAATGATTGAGGCTCAGAAGAGAGATGACACGAAGACAGTTAGAGACGTTCAACATAATCTTAGAGAGCTCATACAGCTTCGCTTAAGGAAGATCCTGAACGTGATCGCTGTAAATCCAGACTTAGCTATCAGTAGAGAGTTCCTAGACAAGCTTGCTGTAGAGGAGGAGGTTCTGGTTAGAAAGCTCGTATCTCTCATAAAGGACTGGATAATGTACGTACTCGGACTATAACGGTGATAAACTATGAGAGAGGTTACAGATACCGAGCTAGAGCTCAGAATAGATCTGGACCAAGCTATCGAGAAGTTTAAGAACTTTTTTACAAGCAATGATAAATACATAGATGAGATAAACACCATAATAATACAGAGGAGAAGATCAATATGTATAGACTTCCCAGATCTGATACTATACGATAAGGAGCTTGCCGACATGCTTATAGAGCATCCTAAAGAGATAATATATGCTGCTAGTGAGGCTCTGAGACAGATAATACTTGAGAAGGATCCTGAGTTCGCAAAATCGATAAAGACCTTCCATGCAAGGTTTAGAAAGCTTGCAGAGTCCATACCTCTCAGAAGACTGAGAAGCTGCTACATAGGTAAGCTGATAATGATTGAGGGCATAGTCACGAGAGAGACTCCTCCTAGACACTTTCTACGAAAGATGGTTTTCAAATGTGACAATTGTGGATTTGAGGTAGATGTTCCTCAGTACTATGCTGTTCCGACTCAGCCACCTAGGAAATGTATAAGATGTGGGGGAACTCTTAAACTAGTGCAAGAGAAGTGTGAGTATGTTGATTGGCAGAAGATAATTGTACAGGAGAAACCTGAAGAGTTGCCTCCAGGTCAGCTTCCTAGGAGTGTTGAGGTCATACTGACGGATGACCTAGTAGATATGGTGAAGCCGGGAGATAGAGTATATGTTGTCGGAGTACTGGACATTAACGCGTTTGAGCTTAAGCGTACGAGGCCTCCCGTACTTTCAAGTTATATAGAGGCTAACTATGTTGAGGCTCAGCAGAAGGAGTTTGCAGAGGTCGAGATAACTCCTGAAGACCAGAGAATAATTGAGGAGCTTGCACGGGACTCTAAGATCCGTGAGCGGATCATAAGATCGATAGCGCCGTCCATATATGGTCTTGAGGATGTTAAGGAGGCTATAGCATGCCTGCTCTTTGGAGGAGTATCCAAGGTCTATCCTGATGGTGTACGAGTGAGAGGAGATCTCCACGTGCTCCTCATTGGAGACCCAGGAACAGGAAAGAGCCAGCTTCTACGCTTCGTAGCCAGAATAGCGCCACGCGCGGTCTACACAACAGGAAAGGGCTCGAGCGCGGCTGGTCTCTGTGTAGGAGGAGACTCTGTAATATGTACTGGAGCTGGCATAGCACCTATAAAACATGTCGTTGATCAAGCGCTGAGCAACGGCAAGATTTCTCTCGATGAGAACACTAACATTGCCAGGACTCCTGTACAAGTACCAATCATTGCACCATCAAGCTCTCTCACGCGACTGGAGATCCATAAGGCTGTACAGTACTACGAGATAAAGACGAACAGGCTACTTAGAATAAGGACAGCTCTCGGAAAAGAGATAGAGCTAACGCCGGAGACGGAGGTTCTAACGTATGAGAATGGGATTATTATGTGGAAGAAAGCAAGAGATCTGAGACCAGGAGACTATGTTGTCCAGGTACGGAAGATTCCTGACCTAGCAAGTCAGCAAGATACTGAGTGCCTAAAGGAGGAATTGAAACAGCTCTACGAGGTTCTAGGACATGTATATGCTAGAGGGCATATATCAGAGGACGGAACACTATGTTACCATGCTAGAGACATGGAAGATGCTGATAATTTCGCCAGAAAGGTGAGATCCCTGTTCAGAGTTGAGCTATCGATAACCTATGAAGAACCCCAATATATTGTACATGTTTCCGATAAGGCTGTTATTGATAAGATTAAACAGTTCTTACTCTCAACCAGCGAAGATAGACATATCATGATAAGCCCAGAGATAACGAGAGCACATAGAGAGCTTATTGCAGCATTTCTGAGAGGTCTATTCACATCTCTAGGACATGTAGAACATGATTGCCTGCTTCTCAGGACGCATAGCAAGGTCCTTGCTTACCAGATCGACATGTTGTTAAAGCATTTTGGCATAATATCGGAGATAAGAGAGGTCCATAATGGAGATGACTCATGTATGTATGAGGTGAGGATATGCGATGCAGAATCTCTAAAACTATTCGCCGACTACGTAGGTCTAGACCCCCATGTGCAGAATATGTTCCTAGAGCTTATGAGACGCGTAAGGAACGATCTCTATAATGATCGTCTGCTAAAGATAAACGAGGATCTCATAGCAACAAAAGTTGAAGACGTCGTAAAGTTGAAGGTAGATAATGAGACTGTCTATGATCTTACCGTGAACGATTCTCATGCGTTTGTTGCAAACGGGTTCATAGTTCACAACACGGCTGCGGTGGTCAAGGACAAGCTTACGGGAGAGTTCTATCTAGAGGCTGGTGCTCTGGTTCTAGCTGACATGGGAGTCTGTATAATCGATGAGATAGATAAGATGGACGCTAAGGATAGGGTTGCAATGCATGAAGCATTAGAACAGCAGACAATATCGATAGCTAAGGCTGGAATAGTAGCGACACTTAATGCAAGATGTGCCGTGCTAGCTGCTGCGAACCCTGCCTTTGGAAGATACCTACCTAACAGGACAGTAGCAGAGAACGTTGACTTACCTGTGACATTGCTCTCACGTTTCGATCTGATATTCATCATAAGAGATCAACCAATGATTGAGCAGGACAAGAAGGTTGCAGAACATGTCACTACTCTACATAGTGGTGAGCTTCCGCCAGAGTTCAGGGATATAATACCCCCAGACCTCCTCAGAAAGTATATAGCATATGCGAGAAAGTACGTGAAGCCGAGATGGACGAAGGAGGCTAAAGATATAATAATGCAGTTCTATATTAATCTTAGAGCAAAATCGTCTGATCCTAACTCTCCTATAGCGATAACCGCTAGACAGCTTGAGGCATTGATACGTCTTGCAGAGGCTGAGGCAAAAATGAGGCTTAGTCCCCTAGTTGAGAGGGAGGATGCAGAGAGGGCGATAATGCTATTTGAGAGGTTCCTGAAGAGCGTAGGTATCGATGTTGAGACAGGTAAGATAGATATAGACATAATAATGACAGGGAAACCGAGAAGCAAGCAGGAGAAGTTTGCAGTACTTAGAGACATAATAGCCAAGCTTGAGGAGGCTAATGGTGGAAAACCTGTAAGAATTGATGACGTTATAAAGGAGGCTGAGAACGCTGGTCTAGATAGACAGACAGTAGAGCAGCTCCTTAACCTGATGATTAAGAACGGTGATCTATACATGCCAAAACATGGCTACATTAAGAGAGTATCGGCAGGATAATTATGCAAAGAGTATGAACTTTCTGAAGAACTCTGCAACACCGGACCCGCTAGGTCTCGATAATATTATTTTTGCGACTCTCTTTAGTCCCTCTGTCGCGTTTGCAACTGCGACAGATATGCCAACGCTTTCAAGTAGCTCTATATCGGTGTCGCTGTCACCTATGGCGGCTATATGTTGCGTATCTATTCCTGTTATTTCTGAATATAGTTTCACTGCTGTGCCTTTGTTAACGTTTCTAGGTATTATATGTATTGCATACCCACTATATCTCACATCTAGGTCCTGAATACCATATTTTTCTAATATGCTCTTAATCTTACATACTACGTCTAGAGGGTCTGTGCCAGGGAGAGGATAGTATGCGAAATCTCTCTTCCTGTACTCGTTCTGGTAGCTTTCTCTCACTATCTTTCCTATAGCCTCTCTCTGCATGATCTCTCTACTTCTTTCTATTTCTTCTTCATAATCGGCACATATGTCATATAGTTTCCCCCTATACCAGAGGAGGCATCCGTTCTCAGATATTATGGGGCATCTCGAAAAGTCTAGACCGATATATCTTGCTAGGGATAGTGCTACGATGTGGCTGTTCCCCGTTGCTAGACCTATCTCTAAGTCTGTTCTTGTATCTAGTGCCTCTCTTATGGCTGCTAGTGCCTCAAGACTTAGTCTCTCTGTGTTCCTGCTCTCTGTCAACGTTCCGTCTATATCTGATATTACTGACTTTACTATTAGTCTATGCATTGTCTACGTTTTTGTGAGCTTGTATCTCTTGATCATTGCTTTAACTTTCTCTGTTAGGCCTGGCAGGTGGCTTTCTTTCTCTATGAACTTTATTACCTGTGCTAGAAAGGCCTCGTCTCTCTCGTCCTGACATTTTATCCATATCCTCCCGTTCTGTCCAACTATGACGTCGCAGTTTAGCTCCTCCTTAAACAGTGCGACCATGGATCCCTTCTTACCTATGACTCGGGGAACCTTCACAGGCTGTATCTCGACTATTGTTCCACTAGTTATCTTGCCTAGCTTCGCCTCCTTTATGGTTAAGGTGACCGGTATCTCGTATGTGAGGTTAAAGTCTATTATTCTGGCGAGTATCACATCGTTTATATCTAACAGCGTTCTCAGATCCGTACTAGTAATGTCCACGTACTTTAAAGTTGCCTCCTGTAGAGGAAGGTAGGCCTTATATGGCGACTTTATATCCACTTCCCAGCCTGTAACCAATACATCAGTTATGTATCCTATTACGAGATCTCCAACTCTAGGCTTATATGTCCCGCTTAGAGGTATCACGTTTATATCTCTCTCATTCTTTATGTCTACTAGTGCAACAGTTGCAGCGTAGGCGCAGTTTCCCTCCCAGTATACTGCTCCAGTAACGTTGTACTCCCTCGTAGCTATTGGATCCCCTGGAAGGACTATCTGCCGGTTCGTCACGTATAGGGTCATGATACTACGATATCACTCCAAGTATCTTAACTTCACCTTCACCATGAGTGAGCTCGTTGACCTTAGATATCAGGTTATCCTGTAATCCTGCCGGTATCTCCAGCTTAAGTATGAGCGTTCCATCCCCCTCATATCTCTCTGCTGTCACCTTGCCCATTCTGGCCAGAACGTTCCTAGCCTTGTGCGAGTACTGTGGTGGAACTCTGACCTCTACCTCAGCTATAGCCACCTTTATGGGAAGAACCTTCTGTAACTGCTTAAGTATAGCATTTATCTGCTCCTCAACAGACTTGAACGGGTCTATCGCGGCTCCTACTCGCTCTAGAGCATTCTCGACTCTCTGAGGAGGGATGGGAGTCTTAGTCCTAGTATCTATACAGTTCCTACATATCCACTCGATGACTTGCCTCTTCTTCTGCTCTATGAGTCTTCTTCTCTGTTCAGCTGTCAGAGGAAGCTCTCCCTCTTTAAGAATTCTCTCAGCGATCTTTCTCACATCTGTCGTACCAAAGACCTTCATGAGAGCTGTCTCACTAGCTCTGAGTCCTTTCTTGGCATCTTTGTACACTGTGTCTGAGATCAGTATCTTGTCTATGCTTATGGGTTTGCCGAGTCTGAACTCTAGAGCAAGGTCGGGGTCTACAAGTATCTCAAAATGTTCGCCTTTTGCATCGTACTTTGCAATGGCTACCTTCTTACTCATCTTAAACTCACTCCTAGTCTAGATTAGAGAAATTTATTCTTTTCCTAGAGATATTACGCTACTGCTGCTTTATTCCTGAGAGTATCTTACTTATCTCATCCTTGGAGAGCTTTCTGAACCTTCTCTCTCTCACGTCTATGACGCCTATCTCCATCTTGTCAGGTTCGACACTGTCTATAACCTTGCTCAGGGCCATGATAGCAAGCTTTATACAGTCCTCAATGGACATGTCATATCTGTAGTTCTTCTCTAGAAAGTCAAGTATCGTAGATGATCCTGACCCTACCGCAGTCGCGTAGTATCCGAAGTATATTCCTCCAGGATCGGTCTGGAACAGTCTCGGACCATGTCTATCGACACCACCAACTATCAGAGCTGCACCGAATGGTCTTACACCGCCATGTTGAGTATATGCTTGTTTGAGATCGCTTATCCTCTTTGTGAGAAGCTCAACGTCTATAGGCTCATCATAGAGCAATCTATGAATCTGAGCTTCATATCGTGCATACTCTATTAGTACTCTAGCGTCTGCGAGAAGTCCTGATGGTGCGACAGCTATATGTTCGTCTATCATGTAGATCTTCTCTATGCTCTCCAGATCTATTAGCGGGCTTATCCTCCTCTTCTCTGCAGCAAGGACTACGCCTTCCTTACATTTTATGCCTATGGTAGACCAGCCCTTCTTTACTGCCTCACCAGCGTAACGTACCTGGTAGAGCTCTCCCTCTGGGCTGAATATCGTTATTGCCCTATCATAACCATAGGCTACGGGGGAAAACATGTCAGAGAAGACGTGAGTACATGCTTATTAAACTTCTCTCTAGAGACATATAGCCAGGTGCAGCGTGTGATGTCTCACCACATAGAGACAGTAACCGTGAGAAGATACCAGAAGGGTCGAATAGAGGAGCTAGAGAAGCCTCTCATAAGAACCTGTGAATGCACTTTACTAGTGGATGGAAGACAACACTGCACCATAAGAGCTGTACCTAGAGACCTAGAGATTCTCGGAGAAGGATACTCCATAGTCCTAGGATACGTTCCTGAGCAAGTATACATATTTAAGGCAGAGGAGGACGAGCTAATAATAAACACCCTCACATCAGGAAAGTACGATTATAGACCACCTGCAAGATCAAGAATAGACATAAAACTTGAACCAGAGACAATAATGAATCTTGCAAAAGAGACAGAATACTACAAGATAAACAACATGATAGACACAGCAGTCCTATACGACCTAGATAAGAGAAGAGTCATAGGAACGGTGTTCGAGCGCGTGATGGACGCGTTAACATACAAGATCGTAGGACTAGCATATAGATCGAAGACCATGCTCTCAAACATTGCTATAGCTACCACAATGAGCATAGATTCAGCGTTTATAAACAATCTTCAACTACTGAACCTAGCGCTCCTGATAACCACAGGAACTGTAACGTACGATGCTGTACTCACAGCTGAGAAGCTTGGCCTACATCTGATAGGTGACGTCAATACTCAAAATGAGGAGTTCGTAATCTACCGGTAAGTTACCACTCTAAGTATCTATCTCCAAGGTCCTCAAAAAGAGGTCCAACGTCTGGTCTACCTTGTCTAAGACCCTTACCTGCATACCTTGAAAGATCCTCGCCGCGGACAAGTCTGACAAGGTTAATAGCATGTTTTCTTGCCCTATCAATAGCGATGCTATATAGCTCTTTAGGATCATCACTCTCATCTTCATGAATAGTGACGTCTATGATAGGTTTCCCATACTGTATCTGTAGGAGAACGAGACCCATAGACGCTACAGCATAGGTCATCTTGTCCGTCAACGTCTTACCGATCCATCCTAGCACGAGAACTCCATCACATTCCTGTTCTACGATAAGCTTTCTAGCAGCCCAGGGAGTGTTCTTAAACCCAGGAACCGTTATCCTCAGAATCTGAGCCCGGGGAGCGATCTTCTGTATCTCCTCTATAGCATGTCTAGCCATGTCTACTCGTGCAAAAGTAGTGTCGACTATGCCTAACCTCACTGTCTGACCACCTTTCGATAGATCTCACATAGCTCGCTCCCACTTATAAGGACTGTGCCTAATCTCTCTGCGATTTTCTTACACTCATCTAGGCTAGGTACATCAGTGCTATCACCGAGAATCTCACATATGACTAGGGCCGGCTCTATATTAGCGATCTTCGACAATATTAGTGAGAGCTCCGTGTGACCCCACCTGTCTCCAACTCTGCCTAGAAGTATTGGAACATGTCCCGGAGCATAGAACTTGTTGTAGAACTCCTCTCTTGCAATATCTGTCCATCCACTAACGACTAGTCTCACAATGTTTGAGAGCTCTCTCAGCGTTAATGCCCTATCTATATCTCTTATACCTGTCTTCACATCGATATGATTAACCCATATCGAGAATGCTGGCTCGTCACCATATCTAGGAGTCTTGATGAGTCTTCCAAGTCCATCAAGCTTAGCAAGCATTCTTGTATGAAGATCTAGTCCAAGCTTTCTTCCAATGTCGTAAGTTGTCACGAAACATATAAGTCCTCCGGCAAGTCTTCTCATCAGCCTCACCTTCTCTGGACTCATTAGGCTTGCTCTGAACACCATATCTACCTCGCATTCACGGTTCTCAAAGTCAAATATTAGTACCGGATCACCATTCCTAAGTTTCTCTACTGCTCTATCGATCATCGGCTGGTCTAGTAGAGACTGCTCTAGAGACTATAAATGTTTTATTGAGAGCGCCGTCTTGATACTAAACAGATAGTTTAAGGTTATAGCTTGAGAAATATGCTGTGAGGCTCTACCTCTCCTCTACCGATGCTAGATACCCTCATTAGTCGTGCCTTTCTCCAGCACTCTTGTATGTTTCTCACGCCGATGTATCCCATTGCTGCCTGTATTCCGCTGACGAACTCTTTAACTATGGTCTCGAGCGGGCCTCTGTAGGGCACCAATCCTTCAACTCCTTCAGAGATATCTTTGACCTTCCTACTGTACCTGTCGACCGCGTATCTTCTCGTTCTAGCCCCCTCACTGGCCATGCCTCTGTAATACTTGTATTTTCTATCGCCAATAGATATCACAGGGCTAGGAGACTCATACGCCTGTGCAAGGACTCTCCCAAGCATGACACACCATGCACCTACCGCAAAAGCCTTGACAGCATCTCCAGGACTCTTCACACCTCCATCAGCGATGATAGGAACCTTCAAGCCGTATTCCAATGCTGCATCAGCGACCTGAGCTGTAGCCCATAATGTTGGCGCGGCTACGCCAGTAACGATGCCGGTGCTACATATGGAGCCACTAGCTATACCTACACGGAACCCGTCTATCCTCTCGATCCTGTTTATCAGCTCGACAGCTGACTCGTACGTCCCAACGTTACCTATCACAAGGTCGGCAGAGACGTCCTTACATATCTCTCTCAGAGACTCAACTATCTTCAGGTTAGCTGCATTAGCAACATCTAGCACGAGCACATCAACGTACTTATCTAACCTCCTTATCCTCTCACGATCAAAAGGTGATATAGCTGCACCAACCCTAAGTCTTCCCTCATCGTCTAAGCATGGTATAAAAGGCCTGTTCTCATCCAGGACCCATATCGTGACTATTCCCTGAAACGTCTCGGACGAGTCTACAAGCGCTACAATATCAACATCGTTATCTATCATGATGCTACGGAGCTCCTCAGGTCTCTCATAGAGGCTCGCTACTACGGGAGACCTAGCATGCTCAACGACTCTATCGTCAGGATACTTCACACAGTCAATCTTCCTAATAAAACCAACGACTCTCCCACTACTCACAACTGGTAGATACTCTACAGAGAGTTCCTTCATGATTTTTAGAACATCCCTACACTTTATACTCGGCTCAACATAACAGAAATATACAGGATACTGCGGTGCCTCCTTTACCTTCCTAACCTCCTCAAGCTGTCTCTCGGTAGTCATGTTCCTATGAACTATACCTATGCCTCCAAGCCTCGCAAGAGCTATAGCCATCTCATGTTCAGTCACCGTGTCCATTGGCGACGACACTATTGGAATGTTTATGCGCACGTTCCTAGACACATATGTTGAGACATCGACATCTATAGGCTCGACCTCTGTGAATCCTGGAACGAGTATGACATCGTTAAATGTCGATACAATGTCCGATGGTAATTTCTCTCGAAAGACCATTAAGCACTGCTAGATCTATGTGCCCTCATTATATACTTATCGTCCTCAGAGACATGCTTATAAATCCCTATTCTTATCCGGGTGATAACAATGCTGATAGACCTAAGCAGAGAGATCTCAGAGAAAACTAAAATATTCCACCTATATCCAAAAGTGAGTATAATACAGTGGTCAAAACATGAGGTACATGGATTCCAGTCAGAAGTAATCTACATGATAACTCATGTATCAACACATATGGACGCTCCAGCGCACTTCATAAAGAATGGAAAGACGGTGGACCTCATAGAGCTAGAGAAGATGACAGGACATGCAGTCACAATAGACGTCAGAGATAGACACATAATAACTAGAGAAGACGTAGAGAACGCCATATCTAGAACGGACTTCAGAAGAGGAGATGCAGTATTCCTATACACGTCGTGGGCTGACAAATACGAGACAGACTACTACATAACCAGATGTCCAGGAATAGACAAGGAGGCAGCAGAATACCTTAGAGATATAGGAGCGAAACTTGTAGGAATAGATTCACCAAGCATAGACCCAGCAGAGTCCACAACATTCGACGCACATAAGATACTTCTCGAAGCAGACATACCAATAATAGAGAACCTGGTAAACCTAGAGAAAATAGTGAACAAGCGTGTAAGATACTACGCGTTTCCATTAAAGCTCGAAGGATGCTCAGCCTCGCCTGTCAGAGTAATAATAGAGATGTAATTACCCTGGAACAACTATCCTATACACTATCACTTTACCGGCAGTTGGAGAGTCCCTAATTATCCTTATCACATCACCAGGCTTGGCACCTATGATTCTAACCAGCGGATCACTCGCCCTTATCCACGGTATCTGCCATGGTGCAGCATTCATCTGTTTCAATATCCTCTTTGCCTCATCTTTCGGCACTATCTCAGCACGAGGTACTAGCTCGTGCTCTGCTATCTTAGATAGGAGGAGCTTCTCCTTCTTACTAGATTTAGACTTCGATCGTGACGAGCGGGATGACATGTCGAGTATCGGTTATATATCTCCTCTTATTAAGATTTTTAGTATGACGCCGGGGGTAACCCAGCCCCTCTCATCCACCCAGGCTACCTGGGCGTTGGGGGTGGGCTACTCATAGAGTATGTGCTCAAGATTTTTAAATGTTTCTTCAATCGATAAGAGAAGGCTTAAGAAGGGGTCGCAACATATCGAATGTAATGTCCTTAATAACTGCACCATCATTAGAGACGTGGGAGCCGAGGACGTATGTCGGTAAGCTAGTGAAGGAAGGCAAGATCAAGTCCATAGACGACATATTTAGGATGAACCTCCCAATAAGAGAGCCGGAGATAGTTGATTATCTTCTACCAGACCTCAAGCACGAGGTCCTGAACATAAACATAGTGCAGAGACAGACAGAACACGGAGAGGTAAGCCAGTTCCAGGTGCTAGTAGTGATAGGAAACGGAGACGGATATGTAGGCGTAGGAATAGGCAAGGCAAGACAGATAAGCGTAGCCATAGAGAAGGCCATAAGAGAAGCAAAACTGAGCATAATACCTGTAAGAAGAGGATGCGGATCCTGGTACTGCCTCTGCAACGAGCCTCACAGCGTACCATTTAGAGTAGAAGGAAAGTGTGGAAGCGTGACGGTGAGACTCATACCAGCACCAAAAGGAAAAGGACTAGTAGCAGCAGATCCTCTAAAGTCAATTCTCAGACTAGCAGGAATAAGAGACATCTGGACATGGACAAAAGGAGAAACGAGAACAACAATAAACTTTGTCAAAGCCTGCTTTGAAGCACTAAAACAGACATACAGGTTCAGACTCTAATCAACAACAGAGAGACAAAGCATAGAACATTATAAAGCCAGGATACATACCTAGATAGACTAGAAGTCTAGAGATAATGAAATCACTGACACTAGAGATTGAAAACCTTGGACCCATAGTAAGAGGCCGAATTCCACTAAGCAGACTCACAATCCTAATAGGACCGAACTCTTCCGGAAAGACTTACGTAACAGAGCTCATATACGCCATCATAAAAGCCCTCAGAAGAGTCCAAAGAACACGCTATCTCTTACTTGAGAACAATATTAGAAAAAGGCTAGCCCCCTTAGTAGAATCTGCAAAAAATAAGATAGTAGAGCAGGTTAGCAAGAATATCGAAAATATAGAGATCTCAATAGATCCATACGAATTTCTAAAGAAACTTGAAGAGTTCATTAGTAGCGAATTCTCTAGAAACTTCACAAAAATAATAGAGAGAACGTACAGAACAGGACCCGAGAAGTTAGTAACAGCAAATCGCGACCAATCAAATATAAAAATATTTCATCAAAATATTGAATTTAATATTAACATTAATAGAGAAACTAACACTATAGGTATAACTACCAAGATCGCTAAGCTACCTAAAGAAGTAAAAATACAGATTAACCCTATCAAAGGAGAGCACAGTGCAGCCTTTGTGTATAAGGCTGATGACGAGATATTACTAAAGATCTACGCAGATATGAACACTACTAACGTTAGCGAAACTATCGGCTCTATGTTGCTACTACTGTTTACTCTATTGGTAAGAAATATCTTAGAAGATTTAATAAGAACTCTAGGAGACATAATGTTTATACCAGCTCCAAGAAAGTTAAGTATATTAACGGAATATGGTAGAATTTTTAGAGAGATTTTGAAAGAATGCTACCCAAGTATCACTAGAATACGCAGCACAATCTCGGAAGTGGCTCCTGAAGCCCCTCTTTATCTTGAGGAATTTCTCATGTACTCTATTCTCTCGAGAGCTAGATCTAGATTATCCGGCCTTTATAATGTTGTTAGAGTTCTCGAGAAATTAATATTATGTGGTTCTATATATGTTAAAGAAGGTGTTGAAGTTTTCAGAGACTTTAGATTTAATACTGATATAGAACCTCATCTAGCATCAGCATCTGTACAACAGCTCTCTGAGATAGTTATACTACTAAAATACCTTCCTTCCATCGGCTCCCGTTTTAAGACTCTTATCATAGAGGAGCCAGAACTTCACTGTCATCCTCAGACACAGACTTTTATAGCATTATTTCTTGCAGCACTAGCCAACTCTGGAATTAACATTATAGTCACTACTCACAGCGACTTTCTCATACAGAGGATTTATAGCTTAACATTTCTCGGTGAACTTAAGATGAAAGATCCTCAAAAATATGAGAAAGCTGTTGATGAGCTCTGTAATATCTGGAGAGAGTACCTAGAATGCTGTAATATATCAACAGAGGAACTATATAACATTATAAGATTAGCAACCCTATCTTCCTCATCTCTAAGTTTAATATCATTCAAATGGAGCAAAGAACATGGGGGCTTCATAGCAGAACCGTACGACTACAAGAGCAGGACAATTCCAACAATGTCAGATATATTAAATATGTTGCTAACAGAAGATATAATAATCTTAGAGAAAGAGAAAAATGAAAAAGAAAAACATTATTAACATCTTACAAAGTTCCTGTAAAGATATTAAATGCATAATTAAAATACTAAACTCATATCTCTATATTAATTTAATATCGGACCAATGCTACCAGCTGGCTTTTGAGGACCCCGAAGACCTATCGAGATTGTTGAAAGATACTGAACGTACAGGTTCAAATATTAATTTATCCAGAATTAAAATAGATAATTGTCGTTCATTTTCTGAGAATATCTTACAGGATGTTCGTGAAACGTATGGTGATATTAATAAGGTAGACTGCGTATTTATAAGTGATAAAAACATCATTCTTACTGAATGTAAATTTCTTGAGGAAAAATACATTCAGAATATAGATAACTTTATATTATTTCTCTATCACAGAGTTATTACTAAGTTTCTAATTTTCGATTTCCTATTTACTCGCAAATACTATTGGAGGGATCGTGTAGAGACTATCTGGATCTTTATATGTGCTGTTAGAGCTTACTCAATAGTTAAGAAGTTCATAGAGCATTTAAGGAGTATGTATAAGTTATTTGTTAGGAAAATATTCTATTTTCATGATAGTATGTATATTATGTTGTTCGAGATTCCATATATATTGAAGTCTATCTACGTTGTGTTCCTTATTTTAAAGGATGGCTTGCCAGAATCTATCGATATTCCAATTGATCTTCTAGTATATTCTGATTGTTGTTGAGATAATAGAGCTTATTAATGTGTTACGTATCTGTTTTCTAGTTATGCCTATAGTGGAAGGTAAGGATGCCGAGTTTGATGGTGTTCTTCAGGTTGCTAAGTTGATGTGTGTTGCGGCAAGAACTGCTCCTAAGGCTAAGGGTGTTGATAATATTGTTACTGCTGTAGTCTATGGTGATGATCTTGAGAGGCTTGCATCTGAGATGGAGAGGCTCGCTGAGGAGCTTGGTTACAAGTTCTTTATTAGGGATGCTGACAATGTGAGGAAGTCTCAGGCCGTGGTTCTGATAGGTCTTAAGAATGCTAGGCCTATTGGTCTTAACTGTGGTGCCTGTGGATTCGACTGTAAGAGCATGGAGACCATGAAGAAGGAGGGAAAATGCTATCTTGCTCCTATATGTGCTATGCAGCTTCTCAATCTAGGTATAGCTCTTGGTTCTGCTGTTAAGGTTGCTGCTGATCATAATGTTGATAACAGGATGATGTTCAGCATCGGAGTAGCTGCTAGAAGGTTAAAGATGATTGATGCAGACATAGTTATTGGGATACCTCTCGCAGCTGCCGGAAAGAACCCATACTTTGATAGACCTCCATTAGAGAAATACTTAGAAAAGGTAAAAAGAGGATAAGAACATATGAAGCTCAAGTGTAGAAACTGTAATCACGAGTTTGAGATAGATGAGGACGATCTCGACGTAGACTGTGATGTTGACAAGCTCGAGAAAGACTCGGTCGAGATAACGATCACAATAGCTGTAAAATGTCCAAAATGCGGAAGAAGAGTACTAGAAGGCTCGGAGACGGTTGTAGTACCGTTCAGAATAAGAGGGGAAGCATCAGAGAGCTAACAGGAACGTACAAGCTCACCATTAGGAAGAAGAACAAGCACATGAAACCTTACATCTCTACCCTTCATACGTCGACACCTCTCTCTTAACCTGTCTCTACATACATCAGCTATATATCTTGCAAAGTCTCTAACATCTACATATCTCGAAAGAACCTCCAGAACCTCTATCACTGACATACAGTTATGAACATCATCTAGAACTTCTATGAGAATGTCTCTACGATTCTGTCTAATAAGGTATTTGACTATGTGTCCAATAGCTACCTCTATTCTCGCGTCAATATATGCGCTATGCATCATAAATAGACCAGCCGATACCTTGATCATCTTAGCTATACCTCCTATAACATATATCTCATCTATACCATAATCAACACATTTATCCACAGCGTATCCTAAATGATCTCCAACCTCTACAATTGGCACATTCTTAAGTACCTCTGTAGCTATCTTTGAGGATCTACCTCCAAGTGTTAGACAGATCCTTCTGCTGACTTTAGAGTACTCCTCTATCAGCTTATCAACATGTGAGAGGTATGGAGATGAGTAAGGGTTAGATAGTGGCAGTTCTATACCCTTCTCTCCTAATATTGATATTCCTCCTTCTACTCCTACTATCTTGTTCATTGTTCTACTCCAAAGCTCAGATCCTTCAGGAACTTTCAACTCTATCTTCACTACACCACGATTTACGAGCTCGCTAACGTTCCTATCTAAGCATTCTATCACAGAATCAGACACTGCTGGAAGATCCTCCTTAACCTTCACTCCTACGCCGTTGCCTCCTACAACTATCATTACCATATACTTATTATGTGGAATATATTCTACTTCTGCACATATCTTAACGTTGTGCGTGATATCGTAGGGAGCGTTATCTCCAGCATCCTTCACAACGCACGCCTCTGCCCTACTCTCATCCTTGAGTCTGCAGTCTGCTATCTTTACCTGGACGCGAATGCCTATAGGTAACTCGACTACGATATCTTCTATACATTTCTTCTCTAATATGCTTAATAACGCTGCTTTAGACGCTGCTACAGCACAGGCTCCCGTTGTTAGGCCAAGTCTCACGTTAGGTAACATAATGAAACTTTTTAATATACCTTCCACTCTATACTCGCTGTGAAGAGGGTAGGCGTTGTCTTCATAACTCATGGAAGCCTATGTGAGAACTATGTTAGAGAGGTGAACAAGATAGCGGAGAGAGTAGTGGAGAAATTGAAAAAGAGCCTCAGTGATGTTGAGATAGTTCCAGTAGTATCTTATCTGCATCATCAGCACCCTGATCCTGATGAGGCTATAAAGGAGCTCTTGCGCGGAAACGTTGAGAAGATAATAGCGTTCTCTATGTTCGTTGTAGAGGGCAGACATGGTAGAGAGGACACGATGGAGATACTTAACAAGTACGGAGAGAAAGTTGTCTACGCTGGGACTCTATGGCCTGATGATAGAGTGATAGACATAATTAGTGATAAAATACTTAGATATATAAGGCAATGAACATATTACTCCTATATTGCTCAGAAAGAGAGAAGAAAGTCGCAGAGAGCATCTCTAGAGAGCTCTTAAGAGAGTGTCCAAACATCGTGCCAGAGCTTGCTAAGATAACGAGCATAAACAGGATATCTCTACACGATTATGATCATGTTATCGCTATAATGCCTCTTCCAATACTTATACGAAAGATATGTCACAAGCTTGTCGATAAACTGAGAGATCCATCCGTCACGCTTGTGTCTCCAGATATGAGATATATTATACCTATATGTGGTGAGCATAGTAGACTTGGTATAGATGTGGCAAATATGTTGTGTAATATTCTTAAAGGTCGTGTAATATCTACATGTTCGTCTCCTTACTATAGATGTCTTGAGTATGTTATAGCTAAGCTTAAGCTTATCATAAGGTCAGATGATATCGAACGTTTTAGAAGAATCTTCCTTAAAAATGACATGTACAGGATATATGTTGACGGTTGTCTGAAGGTCGGGAAGATTATATCAATGTTTTTTGATGGTTTTAAGGTAACTAGCTCTATAGGTCCCTCCGATTTTGTTATAACTATGTATAGAGATGGTACATATTCCGTACCTGTTCTATACTATCCCTTATTGGAGCTTGAGGTATCACAGTACTCATATTCTCTATTGTATGTTCTCTACAGAGCTTGTCAGTGTCTCTTCACTGTTCCTGACAGGATTGATATCGTATCATTGTCGTCTCAGGTGTCAGATTTCTGTCTTAGGCAATACTTTATAAGTTAGTCTTTATTACCTATATGTGTGGTAGATAGAGCTAGGCTTGTTTATCCATTTCCAGCCATAGTGGGACAGGAAAAGGCTAAGCTCGCATTATTGATAGCTGCTGTGAACCCATCTGTCGGTGGTGTTCTTCTTAGAGGTGATAAGGGTACTGGAAAGAGCACTATGGTTAGAGCGCTTGCTGACGTTCTTCCTGAGGTTAGGGTTGTGAGAGACTGTCCATTTTCCTGTGATCCGGACGATCCTAGATACATGTGTGATCGATGTTATGAGAGGTATAGAAAGGGTGAGGAGCTTCCTGTAATATATAGAAAGATGAGGGTTGTCGATCTTCCTCTCAGTGTGAGCATAGAGAGGCTTGTAGGTACGATAAATATAGAGAAGTTTCTGAGAGAAGGCGTCGTAGAGTTCAGACCTGGAATACTTGCAGAGGCCAACAGAAACATACTATATATAGATGAGGTGAATCTGCTAGACGACTACATAGTTGACACATTGCTAGATGTTGCTGCGTCTGGATGGAACATAGTTGAGAGAGAGGGAGTCTCTGTAAAGCACCCGGCAAGGTTCATACTTGTAGGAAGCATGAATCCTGAAGAAGGAGAGCTACGTCCACAGCTCCTGGACAGGTTTGGGCTTGTAGTTAACGTTGAGGCTCCACTGGATCCAGAGGTCAGGTCGGAGATCGTTAGAAGAGTTGAGGAGTGGCAGAGTGATCCAGAGTCCTTCTACAGGAAGTATGAGCCAGAGATCGAGAGATTGAGACAACAGATAAAGAAGGCGAGAGATCTGCTATCGAAGGTGACCATAGATGAGGAGCTTCTCAAGCTTCTCGCTAAGACCGTCGTAGAGCTTGGGATAAGGACCTCGAGGGCAGAGATAACTACGGTACGTGCAGCTAAGGCGATAGCAGCACTGGACGGACGTACGAGAGTGACGTTAGAGGACTTGAAAAAAGCTATGGAGCTGACTCTTCCACATAGGCTGAGGCAGAGACCTTTTCAACAGCCTGAGCAGAGCCCCTTTCGACAAGGTGATAGGGAGAATAATGACAGAGTAGAGAGAGGCAGGAGTGAGAGAGCAGGTAAAGATAAGGATAGTAGACCTCTAAAAAGTGCTGGAGGTGATAAGGATGAGAAGGCTAGGTCAGAGAATGTTAATGTAGATAGTGGAGGCGTAGTACCTAGACAGAGCTTACAGGCCAGAAGTGATAGCACATGTCTACAGAGGAGTAGGAGGTACCAGATACGTGAGGTGGGATCCGGAGAGCAGGGAGTAGTTCTAGATAGTGTTCCTCTGAGAGACATATATAGGGAGAAGGTAGACATATATAGCACGGTTAGAAGCTACATAATAAACTGTAGAAGACTAGGGCCACCAGTCCCTACATATGTGCTGAGAACATCATTGAGAGCATGTAAGACGAGAAGCCTCAACATAGTTCTCCTTGACTTGAGTGGAAGTATGAACTTCATGAAGAGGATATCTATAGCTAAAGGAATAGTGAAGAACTTAGCAGAGAGATCATATGTCGATAGGTGTTACATCTCGCTCATAACTTTCAGAAGAGACAGGGCAGACATACTTGTCGAACCTACACGAAGAATAGAGACCGTGTACAGTATAGTAGACAGCTTAGAGTCTGGAGGCGCGACCCCACTTGCCCACGCATTAGAGAGGGCGCTATCTATAGCAAAATCATGGGTCAGGAAACATAAGAAGACCTACGTGAACATTCATCTGATAACTGATGGTAAGTGTAATGTATCTCTAATTGAGAAGCCAATAGAGGACTCATTAAGAATATTAGAGAGACTTGTGAGGATTGGTGCAAACATAGTAATATACGACACCCGGGTCAGATCAAGAATAAATGTGGCACCTAGCGTGATAGACAGGCTGGAGAACGTGTCTCTCGACCGGATAAGGATAGTAAAGGTCTGACCTACATGACGGTCCTAAACCTGTCACTCTTGGGCTTAGAGTAGGTATATCTGAGAAGACGTACAACGTATATGAGTGATATAGCAAGAACAGCTAGAGAAGGTACAAAAACAATAATACTCGAAACAGCATACACTCCAAGCAACATCACTATCGCTGCTATAGATGCTGAAGAGAGAGCAACAGTTACTCTAGCAAGTATCTTACGCCTGTTCACGTTCTCTACAAATGTATTAAGTATTCTGTAGGTTACTGCAATAGCTGAACATAGCACATCATATGGATTGTTACTTCTTCTAGGTCTCTTGCTAATACACTCTCTTACGATGTCTATATCAATATTTCTACATAACTCGTCAATTCTTCTCTCAATATTGTCATGAACATCAAGTATAAGGAACTTCCTTCTTTTTAATACAAGATCCTGTGCGTAATGTACAGCTCTTCCTAGAGCTCGCCCCGACTCTTCAAGCTCTCCTCTATAGTAGAGATATATTGCTAGCTGAAGATAATACTTTACAAGCTTTATCACGGTCTTATCGTGCTGTTTGACGGGTCTCTTTCGATGCTTGTCGTAGTCTGGTCTCAGGTCGGGTTCGACGATACCTTTAAATAATCCTCTTAGCACTCTCTCATCTAGCTTGATCTCTGTTGTCTCTAATACGCTTTTCAGGATATGTATATGAGATCTCCATTTCAACAGTATGATAGTGAGAGAGTAGTGTTTAAGTGTTACTTAGAACATGTATAGAAGTAAAGATAGTGAAGAAGGTAAGGTTCAGACTTGAGCTTGTTGGAGAGATAGATGGAGTAGAGTGTATTGATTCGAGAGTCGCGAAGCTGTTGTATCTGATAGATAAGTATGGCTCCATATATGCTGCCAGCAAGAGTCTGGGAATACCTTACTCTCGTGCCTGGGACCTGATATCTAAGCTAGAGCGAGTACTATCGTCAAAAGTTGTTGATAGAAGGAGAGGTGGAAAGGGTGGCGGAGGCGCCGTCCTGACGTCTGTTGGTAAGGAGATTCTTCGAGAATATCTGTCCGCCTATGAGAAAGTTACAGGAAGGAAACTTGCTCTCTCTGTACTATCTGATATTTATGTTCCTGATGTAGCGTATATGGGTAGTAACGATCCTATCGTAGAGAGAGTGCTTGGAATAGTTAGAGACTCTCTCAACATAGATGTAGCTATAGAGTGGGTCGGGTCAAGTCTAGGTCTAGCATGTATATCGCTTGGAGAGGCTGACATCGCTGGAATGCACCTAGTTGATAAAGATACGGGAACATACAATATTCCCCATATTGAGAAGATGGGCCTCGAGGACTCTGTAGCAATTATAGAGGGATATCTACGCGATATAGGCTTCGTTACGAGGAGATCTCTGGGGTATGACGACATTATTGAGGGGATACTTAGAGGAGAGCTGAGACTAGCATGTCGTCAGAGAGGTACTGGTACCAGGATGCTGTTATTGAACATACTTGAGAGAGAGTGTAGAGCTAGGGGCATAGAGCTCCGAGAGATTAAGAGGACTGTGAGAGGTCTCGAGACTGAGTACAGGACTCATCTGGACGTTGTGAGAGCAGTGGCGTCAGGAGAGGCTGATGTAGGTCTCGCAATTAGGTGGGCTGCCGAGCAGTATCGTCTTAATTATGTACATGTAGCATGGGAGCACTTTGACTTCGTTGTTAGAAGAGACGCTCTTGAGCTGGGACCTGTGAGAAGAATAGTGGACATCCTCTCTAGCGAGTGTAGGAGGATGTTAGACGAGTTTGAGGGATATAGAGCGAAAGAGAGCACAGGAAGGATCCTGAGCGTGATCTAGAATAAGGGTTATTAACTGTGTTGTGGTAAAGTAACAGCACTGATGAGCTATAAAGTGAGGATAAGAGGCATATATGCTACGGCGCTCAGCAAGCTACTCCTTGACAAGGGATTCAGCATAGTTCAGCCTTCACGAGTGATAGCTGAGAGACTTTGGATTGAAAACCCGTGCTATGAGCCTCCTGACGTGACGATAAAGGACTCAGACAACGTGAAGGGCGGTCTAGTCATCATCGGTAGGTGCGATGCTGTTGAGACAATAGTAAAGACGTTCCTGGAAGTGAGTGACGAGATCTTCATATGGAGATGTAGAGTACCTCTGCACAGAGTCGTGAGAGGAGTCGTCAAGAGAGTTGAGGAGAACCGTGTGATTGTTGATTTAGGCGGAGTTGAGGGAGTTCTGCCAGCTCTCTCAGCCCCCCTATACAAGGAGGGGGACGTCATACCTGTCACAGTCGTTAAGACCGCTCTGAGAGATGGCGAGGAGATAATACTGAGCAACGAGCTCAGGATAGATGGGAGATATGTATCCATTATCCCGGGAGGGAGAGTCTTCATTAGTAAGCATATTAGAGATCCTGAAAAGAGGTCCAAGCTCTATGGTATCGGTCTGATGTATCTTAACAAACTTGGAGGATACGGGATAAAGTGGAGAAGCTCAGCACAGTATGCAGAGTGTACAGAGCTCATGAGAGAGCTTGAGGAGCTTGCGAGGAGGCTTGACGAGCTGAGAGAGCGTGCGTGGAGCGGAGAGCCATATACTGTCCTTCAGGAAGGGGAATGCATATGTGAGATTGTTCCATCATACAGCTTCAGGAGGTACATGGACGACGTTCGTAATTCTGTGATACCGACAGTCATTAATCACCACTCTCTCAAGATGTTTATGAGAAGGACGACCGTTATAGACTACACCGAGCATATACTCTCATATGTGTCTAATGAGCGTGAGAAGGTCAGTAGAGCACTGCTAGATTACGTGTTCACTAGGAGATATAGGGTCGCTATAAGACATGCAAAACCTGACGGCTCCCTGATAGTGCTGGGACCAGCGGTCCTCGTCAAGTACAGTGATGGAGAGCTCGTGTTAGCTAGAAGGCTCAGAGCAGGCGGAGCATTAGACGGTCTTGGCGTCCCTAAGGAGGAGGGCGACTTCGCTGTTACTTGGACGAGGCTCGGGTCTTGGCAGGTCGTGCACGCATACTTCAGCAGAGATAGGAGGTTGAAGGGTGTGTACGTGAACATAAACACTCCCGTGGAGCCTGTCAAAGATGGAATATACTACATTGATCTGTATATCGATGTCGTGAAAAGAGTTGACGAGAACGAGCCGAGGATCGTGGATCTCGAGGAGCTAGAGAAATTGAAAGAATGCGGCGCGGCGAGCGAAACGATGTATGATAAGATAAAGAGAGCAGTCGACGACGCTCTCTCCAGATTTGAGGAGCTATCCTCCAGATGCGTCGAGCACTGTGAGGAGGCTGCTAGTAGTCTAGGTCTCTAGTTCTATTCTAAGATTAGCAAGGTATAAATACCTCAACCGAGAACATGAGGCGAGAGCAATGTCCCTTAGAGTCATTGAGAAGCGTATAGACGAGGTCCTAGACATAATGAGGAGACCTGAGAGAGTTAGAAATATTGGTACTCTAGCGCATGTAGACCACGGCAAGACGACGACAACCGACAGCCTACTCATGGGTGCAGGCCTCCTGAGCCCAAAGGTCGCGGGAAAGGCACTAGTGCTAGACTATTACGAGGTCGAGCAGCTTAGAAACATAACCGTCAAGGCGGCAAACATAAGCCTATACTTCGAGCATGAGGGTAAGCCATACATAATTAACCTCATCGACACGCCAGGTCACATAGACTTCTGTGGTCACGTCGCTAGGAGCCTGAGAGTAATGGATGGTGCTATACTGGTCGTAGATGCTGTCGAGGGAGTGATGACGCAGACAGAGACCTATCTTAGACATGCTCTTGAGGAGTGTGTTCGACCTATACTCTTCATAAATAAGATTGATAGATTGATAAAGGAGCTCAGACTTGAGCCTCAGGAGATTCAGAAGAGAATTCTAGACATAATTAAGGAGGTTAACAATCTCATAGAGATCTACGCTTACCCAGAGTTCAAGCAGAAATGGAAGATCGACCCAGCAAAGGGCCAGGTAATCATAGGATCAGCACTACATAAGTGGGGAGTAACAATACCACAAGCACAGAAGGCTGGACTCAAGTTCAGCAACATTGTTGACGCATACGAGAAGGGTCACGTTGATGAGCTGGCTCAGGAGTTCCCACTATATAAGGCCATACTGTCCTCAGTAATAGAACACATCCCATGCCCAAGAGATGCTCAGAAATACAGGATACCAAGACTATGGAGAGGAGATCTCAACAGCGAGATTGGTAGAGCAATGCTTGAGTGTGATCCAAACGGTCCAACAGTGATGCTGGTGAGCAAGATGACTAAGGACCCACATGCTGGACTAGTAGCCACAGTCAGAGTACTATCAGGAACAGTACGTGAAGGACAGGAAGTGTACCTAGTAAGCGCGAAGAGAACCAAGAGAGTGCTACAAGTATCGCTCTATATGGGTCCAACAAGAGTGAAGACTGGAGAGATACCGGCAGGAAACATAGCAGCACTACTTGGAGTAGATGAGGCACAGGCTGGAGAGACGATAGTGGACGTCAAGTACAAAGACGTGATGGTACCATTCGAGAAGCTCAGATACGTATCGGAGCCAGTAGTGACGGTAGCAGTGGAGCCGAAGAACCCGAACGACCTTGCAAAGCTTGTCGAGGCACTCAAAGAGCTCACTGTTGAAGACCCAACGCTACAGGTTAAGATAGATCAGGAGACAGGTCAGATACTTCTTAGCGGTGTAGGATTCCTACACCTCGAGATCGCGGCATGGCTCCTCAAGGAGCGTACTAAGATAGAGTTCACGATCTCGCCACCACTAGTGAGGTTCAGAGAGACCTGTAGAGAGAGATCGCCAACATTTGAAGGTAAGTCACCGAACAAGCATAACAAGTTCAAGGTATATGTAGAGCCTCTTGACGAGACCACGATAGAGCTAATACAGAAGGGAGAGATATATGAGGATCAGGATCCACGTGATAGAGCTAAGATACTTAGAGAACAGGCTGGGTGGGACACAGATGAGGCACGTGGAATATGGAGTGTAGATGAACAGAACTGTAACGTTCTAGTGAACAAGACCGTTGGAGTACAGCATCTGAAGGAGGTGAGAGACTACCTGATACAGGGATTCAAGTGGGCATGCAGTGGAGGGCCTCTATGTCAGGAACCTATAAGAGGAGTAAAGGTGGTAATAGTTGATGCAGTAGTACACGAGGATCCAGCTCATAGAGGGCCAGCACAGATAATGCCAGCAATAAAGAATGCAATATTTGCCGGACTACTAGCAGGAAAACCAACACTACTGGAACCGATTCTACTTATAGAGGCTAAGACAACACCTGAGAACATTGGAGCTATAATTAGCGTAATAACGAAACACAGAGGCAAAATACTGGACATGATACAGGGAGAGTACATGGTCACGATAAAGGGAGAGATACCCGTAATAGAGTCATTCACGCTAAGCGACGAGCTGAGAAGTGCAGCAAGCGGAAAAGTATTCTGGAGCCTACAGTTCTACAGATGGGCTCCAGTCCCAGAGGCAATGCTCATGGACATGATAATGAAGATAAGAGAGAGAAAGGGACTTCCAAAAGAGATACCGAAGCCAGAGGACTTCTGCCCACCATACTAAGCGTAAAAACCTACGCTACACCAATATAGGACCTATATTTCTCGTAGATTCTTCTACAATCATCATATGATAACTTGTTCACAAAGTCTAGAACCCTATACTCATCAACTATGTGAGGATACTTCAACATGTTTGATGGTCTTAACTCACTTTTAGTTATCAGTAAGGTATATACTATGGATCTAGCTGCAAGAAGCTTACAGTAATCTAAATTGAAAGGTCGAGCCTCAAGAAATATTCGAGTAAGTATGTTGCCAGGATGCTGAGGAAAAACTATGTTTAATCTTCTCGCAATTACCTCCTTAACATCTATAACATGTACAGATACATTACATATTGTAGACATGAACTTTGATAAACATGTATGAATAGTACCGGCCTCCACTAGATAGTGCTTATCTCTACCATATTCGTTCACCACATCTCTCATCTTCCAGGCACGCATCAGATCTCTGATAAGTATCCTGAAAGCGTCATACTTAGCGAACTTTATAACATTGAGTATAACATCTTCGAATGATTTTGATAATATGCTCTCATAGTATTCTACTAAATATTTACTGACGATGCTCTCAACACCATGTACGAACTTTATCTCGTTATCTTTCTCTAAAACTTTGTTAATGATTTTGAACTCTATGAAATGAAACATGTCTACAAGGCTTGTTAGATACGGTTCAACTTGTATGATTACTTTCCTGTGATCTCTTATGAGGTTCTTAACTAGGTTATATTGTTCTTTCATGTATTCTGAGAACTCTGAATATAGATAATCTATTATGAATTCTATATCAATATCATCTTTCTCCATTATAGTTGATATAGATATGTCAGGTTCTTCTAGAACTATTATGTCATAATTCTTAGAAATATTATAAAACTCTTGAAGAAACTCTATCCTGTGCTCTAGGAGCGCTATAGTTAAGCTCACGTCTAGATAGGTCTCTTCAAGATTCTAAAAACGTATCAGGAAAGAGTTAATAGAATCTTAGGCTGTGTAAGTTGGGAGCAATGTTGAACATATTGCCAGCCTTGGTGACCTGTATAATATGGTCTTTAAGTATTGTGCTATATAAGAGATTTTCCAGATATATATCTGTGATAAAGATAAACATACTTAGGCTTTTAGGATCATCTATAGTCCTATTTATCATATGTCTGGTACTTAGACAGCTGTCTCTAACTTATGGGCTAATATATGCAGCATTGAGCGGTATTCTAGCTCTTGCTATCGGAGATACATCTTACATATATAGCTCAACAATTATAGGCGTCTCTGTAGCTGCCCCCATAGCGTATCTATATGTTATTCTAGTCCAGTTTCTAGCTATCATATATGGCGAAAATCTTACAGTTAGTAAGATAGTGGCAGCATTATTAGCATTCATAAGCATATTTCTCATAGCAAGTGAAGAGAAAAGACGTAGTACAGCAAAGATGAGGACTATCGGAATATTTTTAGCGTTCCTTACATGTGTCGCATGGAGCTTTGGTCAGGTTGTTCTTAAGCCAGCTACAGAGCTTGCAAGTCCTATCGAGATCACTTTCATTAGATCACTTTCGGGGTTTATAGTTCTAGCTTTGTTGTCTCCTTTTCTGAGAAAGCTTGTAAGGAGCAAGCATGATGTCGTGCTACCTAAGGGCCGGGTTTTTAAAATATGTCTGTTAACTATGCTTGTAGGTGTACTAGATCTGGCGTTAGGAGCGTACCTGTTTGTGTACTCTATTGCGAGCATAGGAGTAGATTACACGGTCATAGTTACAGGCACCATACCTGTGGTTGCACAGCTCTTTGCTAGTATGATTGAGAAGGAGAGACTCACTCTCAGATATGTTATTTCTGGTATTCTTGTCAGCCTCAGCATAATAATGGTCTCGGTAACATAGTAATGCGTTAAAGATCTGTTACATGTTTCTCTAAATGGCGAGAAACTATGTAGCTATTGGAGTGATAGTGGCAATTGTGGTCTTCGTAGTTGCCTTAATATATCTGACATGTAGCATACAGGGAAGCTTTCTAAGAAAAGGAGGAAACGCTACTGAGAAACTCGCAGGCATGCTAACATCCTTCGCATATTCCCTCAACGGATCCCTAATCAACTACTCATATCTTGGATCAGAGATGTATCTGAACATGATCTCGAGAAACTTGACATATCACATAAGAGCCAGCTTATCTGTTCGTAATGGCTCATTTATGAGGTATGTAACTCCCAAAGAGAGCATATACTATGCATCTGCAAAAGAGGTAACAATAAGAGCCTACATAATATCAGGAAACCGTACAATAACTGCATCACTACTCATGCACGATGTGAGCTCTCTAATAGAGATAGAAGAAGGGAAAATTGCCCGACTATGCATGAAGGGCTCAGTATATGTGACAGGACCTGAGAACATATCCCTAAAATTGAACGGTTGCTATATTACTAGATACCTAGACAACCCATATCTCACAGCTCTCTTCATTGAGAAAATGTTGTTGAAAATTCCTAGAAAATCATATGAAAATATTCTAGAACAACTGTTGAAGAACTCACGGTATCTAGGAGAGAAGAATGTTAGAAATTATATATGTATGATGTTCAGAGTCAATAACACGATAGATCTTAAAAAGATCATAAATACCGTAGCAAGTAATATTAAATCACTAGCAATATTGAAGAGATATAGTATGAGAAAAGTTCACTTTAGATCATCAATATGTATTATTAATAAACTGCCTGTAATAGCTAACGTGAGCGTATCTTCAGACGATAGAAAAACTATCATCAGACTAAGTTACGAGATAGAAAACGCGAGAGTCAGGACACTGAGAGACCCATTAGAAGTAGCTAGAAGCTTCGATAACCTCAGGATAATTGAGTGGAGATGGGTGAACAATACAGACATTGCTTCTCTAGTACCGCTCTCTTATCTGGCCGTAGGTAACCCGCTGACGTTCTATATGACATTGATGATATCTCTACACCTTTCATAGGTATCTTGGTGCGGGGGGTGGGATTTGAACCCACGCAGGCCTGCGCCAGCGGATCTTGAGTCCGCCCCCTTTGGCCAGGCTCGGGCACCCCCGCCTTTATCGGAGTGATCTCTCATATATGGCATTTATAAGCCTTGCGCGTCAACCCATGAAACATGTTCGATAAATATTATACAGTTCACATTATTTACTATCATTTTTGAGATATATAGTGCATTACAGAGACTACTACAACATTATGAGGTATCTCTCAAGGACTCTCTGTGATATAGTGTATTTTTGATGCTTCTGATGTTTCGGAAGCTTAGTGAATAGCAAAGTTTTTATTCTAGCTCTGTACAATATCTATGACTGACATATGAAAAAGAGTGTCGCAGTAGCGGCTGGAATAATAATCGCCATCTGCATAATTGTTGGTGGTGTACTAGCATACTTCTATTATTCACATAAGGCTCCCTCAATCAACATGTCTAAGAGCTCTACTGGGCCTAGCATAAATCTTGAGAACATTCTTCTACGAAACATCAATGTCAGCGGGAGGACCTATTATACCGAGGTTCCTGAAGAGGAGGCAGTCCTCATAGCTAACATCTCGAGGAGAGGAGGTCCTGCGCGTGTAACTGTGATGAGAATATACATGCAAGGTCTCAAGGGAGGCGAGATAAAGAACAGTACATCGATAGTGTACTATGGCTACATTAAGAATCTGACGACAGTCGTGAGAGTCATGTCAGGATCAATCTCGCATTGGGCTAGAATAGAGATGCTTAACCTGAAATACTTAAGCATAATGAACATCAAGAATGGATACGTGAAGTACTGTATTAATGGCAAGCTCATCTTAAGATCAGACTCCTACAATAATATCACGGCGCTAAACAGATGCGAGATAATTCCACTACATCTAGCAAAGGCCCTATCATATGTGAAGAGCATCGATATGGTTCTTGCAAGAGACCTAATGCCGCTCCTGCTTAGAGGAGTGAAATATCTAGGAGAGAAGAATATTAACGGACTAAAATGTTACATGTACGAGATTAATAACAATATAGATGTGACGAAGATACTTGTTAACAGAACTCTGATAAACGATATAGTGAACGCACTAGCAAAGGTAGAGCCTAACATAACTGAGAAAGTTAACACGGAGAAGATCCTGAACATCACGAGAAAGATCGCAATGATGCTTGCTATGGCAGGGCTCTCAGAGTGGAACCTACACGCTAAGTTCTGTATAACCGGGGACGGTATAGTGCCATACTTATATGCTAAGATAACGAACGTTGAGAAGACAATGTTCAACGTAACGTTAGTGATAAAGGCATACGAGAAAGGACGTATGATAGAGGTGGGCAAAGTAAACACGGCACTACTGAAGTCTATAGAGAGCTCGATAAGTAAGAAGGTTGTTCGTCCAACGTCACCGCTCGCATATCTAGGATATGTTCCAGAGATGGCTCCAAGCCCAGTATTATCCGTGCTTTATGCATTCGAGACAAGCTACTTCTTCTACGCTACTGCTACAGCTTCCCCACCATCTGTAAAAACCGTACCTGTACAGGAAAACGTCACGTATGCTGTATTCCCGACATCTAGATCATTGCAGGTGAAGCTAGTGAACACTCTGCACTCGCCGATAAAGGAGATAACGATAGAGATAGTAGGCATACGTAATAAATCTCTAAACATTATAAGGATAATCTGTCCTGAACCATTACAGCCTAACTCATCCATAAACATAATATGTGTTAAGGGCATACCCTGTAAGATCAATATCAGAGGAACAGGAAGGTGTGCTGCTAAAGGAGCTTACAATGGTACGAAAGTGGGCAAGATGTATCTTATACTGATTAACGTAGAGACCAGTAACGGCAAGATTGTGAGAGGGTCAGTGGTCGCAAACGTGACAAGATAACAGGGCTAGAAGTTCCTAATATATTCTAAAACTCTGTTTATATTTTCGTCTTCTTCTATTAATGGTACTGGGTCTATTGATACAGGTATCTGCCTACCTCTCTGTTCTACGATCGTTATTGAGTATATTCCTTCTCCAAATATGTCAATTATCTTTCTAACGTTGTCGTTCATCTTTGTAACTTCTCTTCCTATTATCAGGATGTTCTCCATGTTCTCTATATCAGGTATTACTAGGTTTATTTTCACGTCTTCAGCACTCATATAGTATCTATGCTCTACTAGTGATACAAGTGCTTGTGGAGTCTCTACTAGACCCTCTATCTCGCTTTTAGTGAATGTTAGTAATAGTGCTCTTGTCTTTCCTATTCTTCTTACCACGTCATCTACATTACATAGATCAAATATGTAGTATCTTCTCGGTGTTTCTATTCCATGTTCTTCAAGTGTCTTGTAGAGTGCTTCTCTATTGAATGACGTTAATATTAGCCTGGTACTGTTTATTACTTTTCTTGCATATTTCTCACATATTAGTGAGAGAACTAGAAGCTTATAGGGCGAATATACTCTGAGAAGGACTACTCGACCTCTCACCGTTTCTTTCAACTCGTCGACACTGAGCATCGTGTTCTCAACACGTATGAGATCAATACCGAGCTTCCTAGCGATCTGGAACTCCAGTCTCTTAGGCTCGTCCGAGAGTACTACTATGCTACTCATCTCTTGACCTCGAGAACGTCTACAAGAGCGGGTATAAGATCTTCGTCTACATCCTTCCTATTTATGAGATATGGTGGTAACAGTCTGAGGGTAGTCTTTCCGGCAGATAGTGCTAGAATGTTCTTCTCTATGAGCTTGTCCACAAAAGGTTCGGCATCTCTTCTGAGCTCTATACCTATCATGAGTCCCATGCCCTTGACACGGAGATAGTACCTTGATGATGATATCTCGCTCTCTATCCTCCTTACTATGTAGTCTCCCATCTCTTTTGCTTTTCCTGGAACATCATCTTCTAGAAGGACCTCACATGCTGCCGCTCCGGCAGCCATTGCAAGTGGGTTACCTCCAAATGTTGAACCATGTTCTCCAGGTTCAAATATGTCTCCCAGATCTTTTCTGATGACCAGTGCTCCTATTGGGAATCCTCCTCCTACAGCTTTCCCGACTGTGAACATGTCTGGCTCTACTCCATAGTTCTCGAATGCCCAGATACTTCCCGTTCTTCCGAAACCTGTCTGAACTTCATCAAAAATGAGCAATACCCCCCTCTCCTCTGTGAGCCTCCTGAGCTCTCTCAAGAAGTCCCGGGTCGCTGGGTTGACTCCTCCCTCTCCCTGTATAGGCTCTACAATCACGGCAGCAAGATCCTCAGTAACGAGCTTATCTAGATCGTGGACAACGTTGAACCTGCCGAACCTGACATCAGGAATTAGAGGCTCAAAAGGCCTCCTGTACCTCTCGTTGCCTGTCACAGACAGTGCGCCCATGGTCCTGCCGTGGAACGAGCCCACGAACGCTAATATTCCTCTCCTCCTCGTGTATTTTCTAGCAGCCTTCAGTGCAGCCTCAACGGCCTCTGTCCCACTGTTCTGTAGAACTATCTTCCCAAATCTTGGAGGGAGAAGTCGTGAGAAGTTTCTGAGGAATCTTGCTCTCGCATCATTATAGAAGGTCATAGAACATATGAACAGCTTCTCAATCTGCTCTTTCAGAGCGTTGACTATCCTCCTATTGCAGTGACCTAGAAAGGCAACGCCGTAACCTGTGTTGCAGTCCAGGTACATTCTACCATCTATATCCCAGACATACTGATTATAGCCACGTACAAGTACCAGATTCTTCTTCCTATAGTACTGTGAAAGATAGCTTCTCTCAACCTCAATAATGTCCTCCCTACTAATCATGTTAGCACAGAACTAAGCTACAGGTCAAGATATATGCATTATCTGTAGGCTATAAACACTCTATGAGTGCCAGATCTTGCTAAGGTCTCTACATCTCTGAAATACCTCCTAAGAATCTCAAGAAACCTGTCAGACATCTTCAACGGATAAACAATCTGAAAGACTCCGCCCTCCCTCAGATGCTCGTAAGTCTCCTTAATTAGTCTCTCATTAAAACTCATACCGAGAGACACAGGAGGATTGCAGATAACAACGTCAAAAACATGGTCGCCAAGATTAGAGTATAGATCACTCTTCCTAACTTTAACATTCCTAACATTGTTAAGCCTGACATTCATCCTAGCAAGCTGAAGAGCGACCTCATTAACATCCACCATGAGCACAGTAGAGCCAGGACAGAGCTTACCATAGACGATACCGAGAACACCATAACCACAACCAAGATCAAGAACCTCACAGTTATCTCTTAGAACCATGTTCTCAGCAAGAAGAAGAGAACCAGAATCGATGTTGCCAGACGAGAAGACTCCAGGACAAGTAATAAAAGAGAAGGAGACGCCTCTAATGATGACATCCAGTCTCCTAACTTTCAACCTCCCATACAGAGGCCTCTCAGAGAAATAGTGAGACACAGAGATAGAAACACCAGAAAGATAAATAAACCATACCCATAACAAAAGAACATAGAGAAACCTTTAAAATAGGAATACAACAAAAATAAGAAACAAGACAGGGCCGGTAGTCTAGCCTGGAAGGATGCCCGCTTGGCGCGCGGGTGGTCCCGGGTTCAAATCCCGGCCGGTCCACCAAAACTCCTCACAATAAAGGAGAATCCGTAACACATGTATCACCCTATAGAAATCTCTGAAATCATAATACATTCTCCAAGACAGAACACTAACAAGAAGCAAGAATTCACTAACTTCTTTCAAACTCTCTTCAGTTCAGTACTGACAAGATATGTAGGATATGTCAAGTCTTAAAATTATTCTTCTAGTAAACTAGTCATCTTAAGATGACAATAAGTATTATGGGAGAGTAAAGCTTTTATAGGGATTCTTGGTACGTCTACGTGATAGGTTCAGAAGTTCCAAAATGGTTGGAGGATGCTGTTAGAAAGTGTAAGGAGGGGATGATTTTGCATGTAGTGTTGTTTTGAAGTATGTTGATTATGTGGTGGAGAAGTGTCTTAATGTTGAGAAGAGTATTGTTAATGGTA
>JAADER010000043.1 GCA_013153275.1 Thermoproteota archaeon | reverse complement strand
TTGGTGTTCTCTGTGCTCTTGGTCTAATGGTTCTGAATGAGTTATAGAGCAACTGTCCTATCTGTGGGTCCTTCTCCATTACTACCAACCTGATAAACTTCTTTAGAGCTTTAGTTACATGTCTAGCAGCGTGTATGCTTTCTTCCTGTAATTCGAATACTGCTTCACGTATGTTTTCTGGATCTAACTTCAGATTAGTCCTTGTCTAGAATTCTCTTTTGTGGTATAGAGTTTTCTGGTGGGGCCGCCGGGATTTGAACCCGGGCTCACGGGCGCCCCAGGCCCGCATCCTAGCCAGGCTAGACTACGGCCCCTTTTCCTTTATGGTGTTCTCTTTTTGGTTTTTATGGGTTTTGTTTTTGTTGTTGGGAAGGGTTTTAAGTTTTGCTTTGTCTATATACTGTTGCGTGTGTTTATGTCGTCTCTTGTGTATGAGAGAGGTGGGGGTGGTGAGGATAGGTCTTCAAAGTTGAGTAGGGAAGATGTTGAGGTGCTTATTGAGGTCGTTAAGGAGGCTGAGCGTGTTCATCCTAGTCAGGAGGCTAAGCGGAGGGTCTTCTCTGTGCGTGGTGTTCTTGGTACGAGTAAGGATAGGGTCTTGACAGCTATATATTATAAGATCATGAGAATGCTTGGTATAGTTGATAAGGCGCTTGTTAGAGCTCTTAATCTTCCTTCTGTGCATATTCTTGATCCTTGGCTTCGTGCTGCGCTTAGGGTAGCATGCTTCTTCTTAGTATTTAACAATCGTGATGTTGATCCTGAGCTCTTCAGTATTCTGAGAGGATGTGTAGCGAAGTTTCTTTCTGAGAAGACTCATCCCTATGTTGGAGTATGGTACTGGGATGCTGTTGACAAGGTTCTGAGGTGTTTCAGATATGTTCCACTTAGCGAGGTCGAGGAACTTGAGCTTAAGTATCTTGTGCCGTCTTGGCTTATAGAGAAGTTGAAGATTGTTCTCGAACCTGGCGAGGTTGAGGAGTTTCTTAGGGCTGTGAATAGGGTTCCTAAGATATGTGTAAGAGTGAACACTCTTAAGGCTAGTGTTGAGGAGGTTGAGAGGTATCTCAGGAGGCATGGAAAGGCTGTTGAGAGAAGTAGGTATGTGAGCACTGTCCTCAAGTTTCATGGTCCGTTCGAGTTTGAGAGGTGTCCTCTGTATAGGGAGGGTAAGATAGTTAATCAGGACGAGGCCTGTGCGCTAGCATCGATAATACTTGATCCAAGACCTGGAGAGACCGTAGTCGACATGTGTGCTGCTCCTGGAGGTAAGACCAGCCATATGGCAGAGCTTATGAGAAACACTGGAAGAATATATGCTTTCGATGTTGATGCTCAGAGGATAGAGAGGATGAGGAGAAACTTGAAAAGGCTAGGCGTGTCTAATGTTCGTATAATAGAGAGGAGCTGTCTGGATGCTCCTAAGATACTTGGGGAGGAGATTGCGGATAAGGTGCTTCTAGATCCACCATGCTCGTCGACAGGAACATTAGCAAAATATCCAGAGGTCCGATGGAGACTTCGTCCAGAGAAGGTTCGAGAGCTTGCTGAGATGCAGTACAGGATGCTTGAGACAGCAGTAAGGCTCTGTAGACCTGGCGGAAGGATACTATACACCACATGTAGCATACTTCCAGAGGAGTGTGAACATGTTGTGAAGAAGATACTTGAGAAGTATGAAGGCATCGTGAGGTTGGTCTCTCTTGACGGTCCCTTCTCTCCGGGTCTCATCAGAGGGACTATGAGGGCCTGGCCTCACAGGCACGATACTATAGGTTTCTTCTACGCTCTTCTAGAGAAGGTTAGGAGCACATGAACATCCACGCCTTCATGAAAACATGTGAGAGACCTATACGATAGATCTAGGTAATTATTAAAGACCACCCAAGGCCTCTAGGTCACGTAAGTAATGAGCAAAGAGAGAGCAGAGAGCGTTCACATAGTAACGTTCAGCGCAGTAACAATAGTGAACGCGCTTCCCGCTGGTAAAGGATCAGCAATGGCTATCGGTATCCCTACACAGATAACAGTGCAAGTATCTAATAGAGACCACGTGAACTCGGGGGACAGCGAAACTATTCTCAGATTCATGAACAGATACAGGAAAATACTAAACATAACCGAGCGTTTTCACATAGACGTGAGAACCCAGATACCTCCAGGAAGCGGACTAAAGAGCAGCAGCAGCGTGACGACGGGAGTAGCCCTAGGAATGTCTGCTCTATCGAGACCTGAGATGACGTTGAGAGAATGCATAGTGCTCAGCTGTAGAATATGTAGAGAGCTTGGAATATCGTTTACAGGTGCTCTAGATGATGCTACAGCAAGCACGTTAGGCGGACTCATATATACAGACAACGAGCTTAATGAGATAATAGAGATAGCTGACGTCGATGATGAGCTCCTGGTACTAGTACTAATCTTTAAGGATTGGAAAAGACCTCAGAACATGCGTGAGCTCTATGAGAACATGAGGAAAAGCAGCTTCGTTAGAGGGCTATATGAGAAGATATTTAGGCTTGCTCTTAGAGATCCTATAGATGCATCGTTCCTGAACACGGTGTACATAGGTATATTGTTCGGTTATGATCTCTCGACGATATATCTGATAAAGAGGAAGTACAGACCTATGCAGGTTCTAATATCTGGAAACGGGCCAGCAGTAGCGGTGCTTGATACAAGTATAGAGAAGCTAGGACGCATAGTTAATGATTTCCGTGATAGGATCCGGTACTACAGGATATGTAAGATAGTTCCTCAGATAAGAGACCCAGACGAGAAGGTCTCGAAGGTCTTCACGCCAGGTCAGCGGCTGATGATGCATCTGAGCGCTGATCCACGATACAGTTAATAGATCGTATATTCATGATAATGTGAAGTGAGTATAGACTCTCGGAGGAGGCGTGGGATATTTATCAGGAAGATTATTCATGCAGTATTCTCGTCTCTTCTCGTTCTACCAATAGTTGTACATGAGTACTTACCGATGGTTAGACCCGACGTATGTTATGTAATTGTGACTTTCATAGCATGTATGATATATGTCGTATATTTTAAGAGAACGATCATATTTGAGGCGTTCAGGAGCCAGCTTGAGATACTTGCAAGAACGTTCTCTAAGATAATTCCACAACTATCTAACCAGCCTATACAGAACCTCATAAACCAGCTTCAGGTCTCCTTTCAGAAGTTTGAGATGAAGATGAGAGAGCTGCTCGACATTGCTCAGCGTGACTATGAGAGGAGGTACAGTTTTGTAGGTATTCTCATGGGGTCGATAGGTGTGTTATGTAGTTACGTTCTATTTCACTTCTATGCGATCTATGGAATAATGGGTCTAGCGATCTACGACACTGTCAGTGCAGTATCTGGAGCTATCTATGGAAGACACAGATTGCCCTTCTCTATAGTCACTTTTGAGGGTTGTCTTACAGGTATGTTAGCCTACTATATATCTCTCCTCGTAGCCGGTGTTGGCCCAATCTATGCTCTCGTGATTTCTCTCGTCGCTGTGCTCTCTGAGGCATATGGCGTCGAGGACAATCTTTCAATTCCAATATTCACGTCTCTTGCAGCATACCTGCTTCTCAGATGATGCCTCTCAGAGGGAGGGCACATATGACTATCTCTACGGTCTCTCCCATACATATCATGTTTATGAGTCTCCTATCTAGATCAGCTGCACCCTTGTTAGATTCTATACATAGTGTCGCATCGTCGATGTATCTGCTTCTCCTTATTATGATCTTCCTGTTATTGCTCAACTTTAAGTTGCTTGATCCCCTACAGAGCACTATATCGCTTATATCTCTGCAACGTATCTTAACGATAATTACTGTTAGATCATCCTTGATAACCTCTCTTAGCTCACCACGTAGATCAGATGCTGCCTTGTCTGATGAGCATGCTATTATGCAGGTTCCTCTCTCTGTAACATACTCGTCTTTTGTTATTTCTAGCGTGTTTTTATGTCTAGCAGTTATCATATTATGGCCTCGTGCTATAATCTTATCACATATCATCATCAGTACCTGTGAAGAGAATGTTTAATTAATCATGATTAACGTTCTACTAAGTGTACTCGAGATATGATGAGAAGACTCTTGGATCTATTGACCAGTTATCAAGATTGTATAGGGCATCGACAATAGAGCTCGTCAGAGGTCTGTCTGCAAGAAAGTTACAGGACGGTAGGTATCTTGTCCCTGTAGAGAACCTACCATGGTGCACAGTGTTTGATCTTGGTACAGAGGTTCCTCTTGTTAGAGAGGGTAGAAGGCTCTGCGTGAAGGTGGGAATAGAGCCTCAGAGGATTCCTGCAGCAGTGGAGATAGGTGTAGGATTTCTCATAAAGACTAGCGATAGCGAGTATTACTGCCTTGGTGCGCTTATAACAGGGAGAAGAGCGCTAGCCAAGTGTAGATTCAGAACGTTCTCTCAGCCATTTGATCTGTGGGACTTTCCGAAGATCATAGCTATACCTGAGGTCAAGGCGATATGTGAGGAGAAGTATGCTGATGAGTCCTCCATTATTAATGTTGAGGTCCCTGTGGAGTGTCTCAGCGTTCTTGGTTTGACAAATATGGTCAGTAGATCTACTCGTTATCTTGTTGCGATGACGGATCTCGTGGCTGTGATGGGGAACGTAAAGATTAGACTATATAGGGACACGTTGTCCTATGTTTAGAAACAGATTCTTCAGTTAGGAATCTAGAAATATTTAAAACACCCCTCTACGAGTAAGAGTACGGGGATCCTAGCTCGTGGGCGAGAAGCCCAACAACGTGGACGTGGATCAGCTGCTTGAGTCACTGTTAGGCAGAGAGGAGGCTCCAATAGAGGCCTCGATAGTGAAGGAGCAGACCATAGTGAGGATAAGGCTAGAACGAAGGAGGAGACACATGGTCACGGTGATAGAGATCGATGGAGCAGACGCGAAAAAGCTTGACATAGAGAACATAGCTAAGGAGCTGAAGAGAAAGCTCGCTGCCGGAGGCACAGTACATGGGAATGTGATAGAGCTCCAGGGAGATCATAGGTACCGCGTCAAGAGACTGCTCGCAGACATGGGGTTCAACCCCGATAACATACTCATAGATGAGAGCGTTAGAGAAGGCTAGGAGGAGGACGTGGACAGAGAGGCTCTAAGGAGACTGGACGAGGAGCTCCAGAACCTGTTAGCGAGCTCAAGCGACATTAAAACTCTACTATGTAAACTGGCTGACCATATATTGAGACTTCTCTCAACCTTGTACGGTGAGGACAGTGTGCGAAAGTTTATGTATGATGTCTCTAGGTCGCGGGAGTATATTCTAGCGATCTATCTATGTATAGCGCTCTCGGTATATGATAGATGTATAGACCTGTCTTCTCTTCCTGAGGATGTTGCTAGAGAACTTATCTCGAGGCTGTTGATACTATATGAGAAGTGTAAACATATTAGGGAGATAGTTGAGAGAAGTGATCTTGGTGGCAGGTAACAGTATTGGTACGCTGTTTAGGGTGACGACGTTTGGAGAGTCTCATGGAAAGGCTATCGGTGTAGTTATCGATGGTGTTCCCGCTGGTCTTCCTCTATCGGTTGAGGACATCTATAGGGAGCTCATATTAAGGAGACCTGGACATAGGTTTGCTACTTCTAGGGCAGAGACTGACTATCCTGAGATTATTAGTGGCGTGTTTCGAGGGGTCACGTGTGGTAGTCCTGTCACGATAGTTGTGTGGAATCGTGATGTTGACTCGTCACCTTATGAAGAGTTGAAATATACTCCACGTCCTGGTCATGCAGATCTTCAGATGATGAGAAAATACGGGTTCGATGCCTGGGACTACCGTGGAGGAGGAAGAGCAAGTGGAAGAGAGACTGTTGCCAGAGTTGCTGCAGGTGCTGTAGCGAAAAAGCTTCTATGTAGCCTAGGTATCATAATTGTTGGATACTTAAGATCTGTAGGCAGAATAAGACTAAGAAAGGAGATGTTTGATCTCGAGGCGCTCATGAGAGCCAGGCTGTCGCCAGTGAAGACCTTTGATCCAGAGTTCGAGAAGGAGGTCATGGATCTCATAGATGAGGTTAGACGGAGAGGAGACAGTGTTGGTGGATGTGTTGAGGCTGTGGCCTTCAACGTTCCTCCAGGACTTGGCGACCCTGTCTTTGACAAGCTTAAGGCCGATATTGCTAAGGCTGTCATGAGCATACCTGGAACTGTAGGTGTGGAATTTGGGCTTGGTATAGGACTATCAGAGATGTATGGTTCGGAGGCTAACGATGCTTTAGTGATCAAGAACGGCTATATCAGATATCTCAGAAATGTTCAAGGTGGAATAGTCGGCGGCATAAGTACTGGAGAGCCGATAATAGTTAGAGTATATTTCAAGCCTACTTCCTCGATAGCAGCCGGTATACATACTGTAGATATAAGGAACCTCAGAGAGGTGCATGTGAAGGTGAGAGGCAGACACGATCCCTGTATAGCGATCAGGGCAGTGCCAGTAGTAGAGTCAATGCTTGCTATAGTCCTCGTAGATCACGCCATGAGGTGTGGCCTCATAAGTACTGACAGACTGACGCTCAGAGAGGTGAGAAACATCGAGGAGAACTGGAGACTCTACATTCAGTACGGGCCTCCTCTAGATAAAACTGACGAAAAACAGAGGCGTCTCTAGGTAATGTATGGTGAGGTCAGCACGAGTTCTTCGGCATATTTTCCGAAAATATGGTCTCTCCTCGTCAGTATGTCTCCATACTATCAGCAAGCTTAAATAAGGGTTCGCTACTGAAACGAGCAATGCCTCTGCACCCGGCTGTCAGAGAGCTTGAGAGCATGGTGGCAGATAAGGAGCGTTATCGAAAGTTTCTGCAGGAATGGTTAAGATATTCCTGGAGATGGGCGAGAGACGACAAGTATAAGCTCGTGTTCAGGATACAGGCATCTATACTCCACGCTATACGAGAGAAGCTCGACTCTATGGGATTCGTGGAGGTTCTCCCACCAATAATAGGTCCAGTAACAGATCCAGGCATAAGAGGTGCTAAGCAGGTAACCTTTGACTTTTATGGACATGAATACAAGGTAATGAGCAGTGCTATCCTCTACAAGCAGTACATGGCGGCATCCCTAGAGAAGATATACTTCGTAAGTCCCAACATCAGGCTTGAGCCCCTGGACAGCATATACACTGGCAGACACCTTGTCGAGTTCTTTCAGGTAGATCTAGAGATGTATAATGCCACATATCATGATGCTATGAAGGTTGCTGAAGAACTGTTCTGCTATGTTGTGAAGTATGTTAAGGACGTTCATGGAAGAGAGCTTGAGGACAAACTTAAACGTTCTCTCCCTGATTTTAAGCCTCCGTTTCCAAGATATACTTACAAGGATGCTCACAAGATCCTATGTACTGAACTGAATTGCAAGTTTGAGTATGGTACTGAGATACCTTGGGAGTGCGAGAAAGTTCTCTCAACTCATCATGATACTCCAGTATTTGTGACGGACTACCCGAGAGGTGCTAGAGGATTCTACGATAGAGAGGATCCTACAAGACCTGGAATACTGCTCGACTTCGACATGCTGTATCCTGAAGGTTTTGGAGAGGCCATCTCAGGAGCGGAGCGAGAGTACGAGCCTGCAAAGGTCATACAGAGGATGAGAGAGACAGGTGAGGACCCGAACAAGTACAGATGGTACCTAGAGATGCTTAAGGAGCTCTACCCTCTACGCACGGCAGGGTTCGGCATTGGAGTTGAAAGGTTCACTAGATACATCTGTGGACTCAGAGGAGTGTGGGAGTCAAGACCATACCCCAAGGTAGCTGGCATAGCACCAACTCCGTGAGACAAACATGCTCTTCAGCCTAGTTGGTCTACATCTCAGACTTCTGGGAAAACTACGCCTCCTCACAGGAGCAAAAGAATTCATAAAAGATTATCCGGCAGCTGAGATAGCCAGGAGAGCATTAAAAGGAAGAGACGCAATATATCCTTTCGGAACGCTGACAGAGTATGGAACGGCCGTGCTAGGATCAACAGTAACGTTACCTAGATATCCAAGATTTCCGAGCCTCGACACAACAATAATACTCCTACCACCAGCGTTCACTCCAAAGAGACTAGATAAGATGGTTGACCTTCTTCGAGAACCAACATTCGAGGACGTGAACCTGGAGTGCGAGCTAGGAGGATTCAAAGTAGCTATGCCAGTGGTAGCAGGAACAATGGGAAGCACAGCAATAGCAAGCAAGACCTCGATACCCATAGCTAAGGCATGCGCAAAAATGGGAATAATATACGGGATAGGAGAGAACGTCGCAACCGTGAGAGGATACTCAAAGAGGCTAACAAGAGGACATCCATGCTTTAAAGAGAGACTTATGACGTATCTCACAAACATAGACAAGTATGGTGGAGTAATAATACAGCAGAGCGTGGAAGATGCATACGACGAGCTGTGGAACAAGGTGTATAGCGACAAGGATGTTGAGCCCTATCTCGACGAGGGCAGGATAGGGTTCGAGATAAAGATAGGTCAAGGAGCTAAACCCGGACTAGGAGGAATAATTAAGATACCTAGAGAACAGATAGAGAAACTGAAACAGAAGTACCTCATAGAGGACACTGGAAAAGAGAAGTTCGTGACCAGGTACAGCGTTCCAGGAACATACACGGAAGACATACTTAGAGGGATGATACGTAACATGAGGACAAACTATCCAAGAGTCAGAATATGGATAAAGCTTGGACCTTTCAAAGATGCTATGAAGGTAATAAAGATAGCATTCGAGGAAGGAGCACATGCGGTAGTAATAGATGGTAAAGAAGGAGGAACAGCAATGGCACCATGCGTAGCAATGCAACATCTAGGATATCCAACCCTTGTATCGCTCTCCTTCATAAGAAGAGCAAGAATGCTAGGAATAGATAATAAGCTCTCTCTCCTACCTGCAGGAAGGCTCTACGATGGGTCACATGTAGTTAAGTCACTTGCATTAGGAGCATCAGGAATATACATGGGAAGACCACTAGTAATATCAGCGCTCGTAAAAGGAGAACAAGGAGTAGTAAACTATCTAGAGAGCGTAAAAATAGAGACTCAGATGCTTATATCAGCTCTAGGAAAATATGATGTACATGAGGTAGAGCCTGATGATGTAGCATCATTAGACTTAAATATTGCTAGAGCCCTGGACATAAAGTGGGCATTCGAACTAGCACAGCAGGACATATAGCTACACTTCCTTCAACATATACGTACAACAATCATATAGACACCGAAGAGAATCATCAACATATCTCAGAAAGACCTGACCATCTCTCGAAAACATGTCGACAAGACACCATTCAAGACCTGCATGGGCAATAAAGTTCCTACACACGTTTGACAGATTCTTGCTCTCCCTACAGGCATTGACATCACTATCACATCTCTCAAGAATCTTATTCTCATCTACAGTTTCCTCGCATCTATCGTGAGCTTTCTTCTCCCTCTCAAGCAGGATCCTCGCAAGAACTAACCTCAGCGTTCCCCGACTCTCAACTATCTTCCGAAGTACATTTTTGCTCTCCTTGCTCTCGAACAGCCTCCCATACTCAGCTCCTAGAAATGGGTTCAGATTAGATATTATGTACCTGTCGTAGCTCTCAAGCTCGTCTATAGAGAGAGCTCCTCGAATCCTTGGACGTAGGTGTAGAGCTTCTATGCCAGATACGAGAAACAGTGCTCTCAGCACTATCTCCATCTTATTAAGCGAGAATCTGGCATACCTAATGATTCTTATAGTTTTATCCTGTTCCGAATATTTAACCTTTATGTTCTCACGCCATATGTTGAACACCTCTGTGACAAGATCTAGCAATATCTCGGAATCTATATAATATCTCGATATTATCAATGGTAGACCGTGATAGAACGCCCCTATCAACATATTAATAACCTTAACAACATTTATCGTCTCTATATCGAGAGTCTGTCTTATACGTTTATTATATTCTTCAAATGTTTTCTTAAGTCTCTCATAAATATCCTTACAAACTCTCGAGTACTCATCAGAGTTCTCTAGCTGTCTGGTACCTGACAGCAATCTTGACAATCCATTCTCATCTTTAAGTATCAGAGAGGGAATATATGGCCTAACATTATCTACCTCTTCTATCAGGTGTATTGTTGCATGCTGTCCCTCCTCTATTACAGGATCAGAGTTGTATGCTAGAAGCTTAACTCTTCCCGACCTAAATATAGCAAGAAGCTGACATACCTCCCTCACAGCTCTGTACACTAAGACGGGCATATAGTTGACACCATGTGAGAGATCGATAATGAACTCGATGTCTATGTTCTTATCGAAAACATTTATACTTTTCTTGCCTAGATCATATAGAAATTTTATAAGTCTCCAATAGAGATTAACATAATAATCATATGCGGAGCCAACGGCCTCAAGCCTGAGAAGAGAGTCTTCAACTCTCTTCTGGAACCTGCCAACAGCTGGGCAGACCTCCACGATTATCTTGTTAATATCTATATCATTTTCCTTACAGAAATCTATATAATATTGTTGAACTATCTTACAGATATCTTCATATCTCTCTGCTCTATTCCTCTCTAGGGTCTCTATATATACTGTGTCTGGTACAAAGATCAGTATCATATCTGGTTCTAAAGCCTTAATTAATGGCTTTAGCGTTGTTCTAGACTCGACACAATTCGTATTTGTTCCATATTTCTCTACTATGTATTTTGCCGGTTTCCAGTTTCTAGGAAGTCCCCATGTTGTCACCAGAAGTCTCGCTCTTTTTCCCACTTCAGTATACGTATAGTGTGGGACCCTTAAGAATATAATTCGGATGCTTCGAATACTAGTGTGGGTCATCGTTTAAAACGTGTTGCAGAGCTCTTTGACACAAAATTTGAAGATTATGACTCATGGTATATGAGGAATATACATATAGCTTTAGAGGAGTTGGAACTTGTACGGTCGTTCAGTAATGAGGGAACTGGAGTAGAGATAGGCTCTGGAACATGCTACTTCACGCGGGTCTACAAGCACTGTATAGGTCTGGACGCGTCTCTCACAATGTGCAAACTATGTAGAGAGAAGTATGATATCGATACCGTGAACTGTGTCGGGGAACTTCTCCCACTGCGAGATAACTCTGTAGACTACGTCATGATTATAGTCACGATATGTTTCGTAGACGATTACAGGAGAGTTATAAGAGAGTCCTACCGATGTCTTAAGCCTGGCTCCAGGTTGCTTGTCTGTATAGTGCCGAGAGAGTCCTACATAGGTAGGCGATATGTGGAGAAGAAGATTCTAGGTAATACTGTATTTTACAATCTTGCTAACCTCTTTACGAGCGGGGAGATAGTGTCGTCCATAGTTGAGGAGGGATTCGACATAGTTGATGTTAGAGGAACATTGTGCAGAGGCGAGGACTGTGGTTTCAAGTGCTTTCTTTTTGTTAAGTCAGCTTGAAAAGAACGTCATCAGTTCTCAGTAAGAGCCTGATTCATCACTTTACTGGTACTAGCTTGAGTCGTTTTGGAACGTTCTCTGCTGGTAGCTCTACTCCTGCAAGCTCTATGTGTACTGTGTCCTGTACCCATGGTGTGGATCTTCCGAAGGCTCTGGGCATGTAGTTCCATATCTTTCTTCCCTTATGTGTTGCCGAGTGTACTATCACTACTCTCTCAACATTCAATCCCTTATATATCGCATTGTTCTCGAGATTCTTGACTACCTCGAGAAATGCTTTCGCCACTCTGACAGGCCACTTCGCTACAGGCCATCCCTCCCATGGTGTGGTGTGATGTGCCTGCTTCTTCTTGTACGTTCTTATGGGTATAGGCATCTTCAGCTTTATTACCTGCTCGAGATACCACTCTGCCTGCTTTATGGTCATGTACTTTATGAATCTTGCAGTCTCGATAGCCTTCTTCCAGCTTATCCTGTACTCTCTTCCAGCAGCCTTAACTACCTGCTCTGGGTTAACTCTGACTCCAAATTTTCTAAGTGCCATCTCTATTATGTCCTCATCAGTCACTGACCAGTGCCATCGAGGCATCGAGGATTAGCCTGGCTAGACTATATAAGTATTTTGAGACCTCTAGTAACGTGAGAAAGCTGGTCAGAGACAGGATTCCTGAGATACTTGAGAGATCAGGTAGGAGATTTAGAATAGTTGAGAAGGTCTCAGATAAGGATAGGCTGAGAATCCTGCTAATAGATAAGCTGAGAGAGGAGATCGAGGAGTTCATTAGAAATCCAGGTCCAGAAGAAGCCGCAGATGTTCTCGAGGTCTTGGAGACAATTCTGAAACTTGAGGGATACTCTCTACAGGAAGCTCTTGAGAGAAAACAGTTGAAGAAGCTTGAGAGAGGAGGCTTCGACGATGGTATAGTGATCGAGCTCATGTAGCTCAGACCCGACCTTTGTCTTCACCTGTCAGGGCTGTAGACCCTCATCAGCTCTCATTACTATTCTATACCTCTCTTATAAGAGTTATTGATCGAAGAGTCTGCCTCTCTTGAGCTCTCTCATGATGTTTCTACAGGTCTTCCAGCTCTTTCTTGCTATTGGAGGAGGCTCACCGTGTCTAGAGATGTAGGAGAAGAGGAACCTTATCGTTCTAGGATCGCTAGGATACCCGCTTCCGAAGTCCCCGTACCTTGCCTTCAATTTCTCTATCTCTCTATCCCTCACACACTTCGCAACTATGCTAGCGGCAGAGACTACTGGAACCTCCACGTCAGCCCTATGTCTAGCATGGACCTCCACTTCCAGCTCCTGTCTCAGCATCTGTTCAAATCTGTCTGCCCTCACGTCTGGAGAGTCCACATATATCACAATGTTGTCTCCAAACTTCTCGAGAACTCTACTGATGAGCTCCCTCATCTTCTCTAGCTCGAGCAGGTTGAGCCTGTTCATTCTGACATATCTATCGATCTCCTCTGGACTCACTATGATGTAGTCTACATGCTTGAGAACCCTTTTCAGCTTCTCGTAGATGAGCTGTCTCCTGACCCTATCAAGCTCCTTAGAATCTCGGACCCCAAGCTCCCTCAGAGAGTCCACCTCATCCTCGTCCATACAAGCTACAGCGATAACCATGGGACCTATGACTGGTCCTCTGCCAGCCTCATCTACGCCACATATGATCCTCCTCATGACAGGATCCTCCTCACCTCCTCTGCTATGAGATCGAAGACAGTTACCTTACTGTGACCTGTCTCTATGGTATCGCTACATATTATAGTATCAACACCTGCCTCCAGGATCTTCCTATCAGCCTCGTTCAGGAACTGGCAGTGAGTAGCTATCACATGTACCTCACGTGCACCCATGCTCTTCACTATCCTGGTAGCCTCTCTTATAGTTCCACCAGTAGCTATTATATCATCAACTATTAGAACCCTCCTATCCCGGACATCGACCTCTCTAGGCCTCATGGTTATCTGACCTGTCACCCTATCCCTATATTTCTCAAAATAGTCATACTGAGTCCCTAGCTCCTTAGCAAGTCTCTCAGCTCTCCATAGCGATCCCAGATCCGGGCTCAGAACAATCACATCACTACCAATGTTCTCACGAACGTACTCTGCATACCTAGCAAAAGGCTCAACATTTACACACCTAGCTCTAGAACAGGTGAACGCTTGTGGCTTATGTACATCAACTGTGAGAACAGAGTCCGCTCCGATATCTTCAAAAAGCTTTATTAGGGTTCTCAAGCTTATGGCCTCGCCATCTCTAAACCTACGGTCCTGTCTTGAATATGCTAAATATGGACATACTAGGACTATCCTTCTTGAATGAAGGTCTCTCAATGCATCGATGAGGAGAAGAGTCCTGAAGATCTTTCGATCCTGGTCAGGGTAGAGGTCCGAGAGCACCACCACGTCTCTTCCCTCTACGTTTATGGGTACTCTAACATAGTCCTCGCCGTCTGGAAATATCTTATATTCAACACATATGGACTCTACCCCCATAATGTTGGCCAACCTCCTACCTCTCTCTGACGAGTCAGGAAAGGTCACTACAAGAGACACAACACATATAACTAGGCAGGAAATATTTAACTTAACCTCCTGAAACATGAGTCAAGTCTCAGCAGACAGTGGAGGAGAAACAGTAATAAGGAGACTTGGGAACCTAGGTACAGATGATGAGCCCAGGCTGTGTGACATGGTGAACGAGGTTAATAGCGCTGAGCTCACATATGTCATGTACAGTATCGTTGATAGGTACGTAGTCGAGCTCTGTGAGCTCTTCGACACGGGACACAGATACGACATAGTGATATCGGATAGCGATGAGTACGATCCGAGACCTGTATTTGCGGACTTCGATAATATGAGGATAGTAGTGAGCGAGCACTATCTGAATTTTCTAGGTAGAGAGTTTGAGTACTATTGTAGGAGAGTATCCAGTCTCATCAGTATGGTGTCTAGAGAATTCATCATCAGATATCTCAGCGATCTCTACTATAGACCTAGGAACTCTTACGAGGATGCTGTAGTAAGTTATGTTGCAGCGTTCTCATCATCTTTGAGGCCTCTAGGAGCCTCTATAGGTCATCTGATACTAGAGGACCTATCTAACAGGAGACTCCGAAGATCAATAATCGAGCTTATTGAGAGGGTTAGAAGAGAGCTCGATTTCTTTGATATCATATGTAGCATCGAGTATCTGACATGCGAGCTTGTTCCACTAGTGTTCTCAGAGCCACTAGCAAGGCTTATCATTCTCGCATCTCCTAGAAGAGAGATTGAGGAGTGTCTTGCGGATTATGTTAGGGATCGTGTAGGAAAGATTATTGTTAGACCTATATTGGAGACTCTTGACACCATTATACATGAGCTAAATATGTATGTTATTGACAGGTTTGGGCTCGTAATGCAGCCTCTACGTGTGTTATCGAACGTCAGGTCTAGATTGGCAAAAATGCTTTAGTACTTCTCAAGCTAGCCCTAGAGTGAGGCAGATGTTTGACGATGTAGTTGATCTAGCGTATCGTGTGGTCAAGGTTCTGAGAGACAGAGGAATTGAAGGAGACGTCTACTGTGAGTACACTAGAGAGATATCTGCAGAGTGTAGAGAAGGAAAGTTCCAGACAGCATCCTCCACAGAGGAGGTTGGGATGGGTCTGAGAGTAGTGATCGATAACAGGATAGGATTCGTATACACTAGCAGAGTAGACGAGAGCCCTAGCGAACTAGTGGACAGAGCATGCAAGATAGCGAGACTATGCTCAAGAATAGACAAGTGGAGAGGACTCCCCCATCCCGAACATGTCCCACCCATCCCAGACATATATAGTAGAGAGCTTGCGGAGATCTCCGTAGAGGACGTGTTGAAGAACGTGAATGAGTTCCTAAGAGAGTATGAGAAGGAATCAGACACGTTCAGCTTCTGGGTAGCCGAGCTAGGCACATCCTACACAAAGATATTCCTAACAAACAGCGAGGGAATAGAGGCAACATATGACGAGACTACATCTATAGCAGTGATGGAAGTTAACGCTCGAAAAGGCACCTACGTTACACCAGGAGTATATGAGGCAGACTACGCTAAGACAGGCCTCGTAGATCTCGTGAAAGTGTATAATAAAGCTAAGGAGAAGGCGAGAAGCCTGCTAGATCCTGTTAAGTTAGATAACGAGAAGATAGATGTTGTGCTCACAACAAAGGCACTAGCTGAGCTGCTCTCATTCACTCTCAAACCAATGCTGACAGCAAGCAGCTTTGCACTGAGGATGAGCCCGTTCATAGACAAGATAGGTGAGGAGCTGTTCTCTCAGGAGCTCTCTCTCATAGATGATGCAACGAGACCTGGAGGACTCTCAAGCGCTCCCTTCGACGATGAGGGAGTGAGAACCAGAAGAAACATCCTAATCGATAGAGGAAAACTATGCAACATAATATCCAACATATACTGGGGATCAATAATAGATAGAGACAGCACAGGAAACGGCTTCAGAGGAGGATACTCCTCCACCCCAGGTGTATCATACACCAACGTGGAGATACTTCCAGGAACAGTACCACTAGAAGAGATCTACAACACTGAGAAACCTATACTACTGATAGACTACGTCCAGGGAGCACATACAAGCAACCCAGTAAGCGGAGAATTCAGTGTAGCAGCACCATGCGCCTGGATACTCCAAAAAGGTGAGAAGAAACCAGTAAAAGGCGTAATGATATCAGGAAAAATGTACAATATTCTAAAAGAAGCCAAATTCACTAGAGAAAGAGAGACAGTGCTTGACCATACATTACCATACATACACATCGAGAAAGGACTCATAAACATCGTGACCTAGTAAACATATAGAAGAACAACCCTCACCTTATGAACCCTCTTCCTATGGTGACCATATATCATCGGAACATTTATGACCCTCTCACCAACAACAGCAACTCTATGTCCAGACTCTACTATCCTACGTACAACATAGTCCAGAGTTTTAGCCTTATGTATAGTATAGACGATCCTACCACTAGACATTGCAGCCCTAAGAAACTCTATATCCATTCCCCTCCTACTCTGTATACCAAACGGAGGATTCTGAAAGACAACATCGAAGACCTTTCCACGAAACGGTAGATATCTGACATCAGCAACAACAGTATCGACGATATAGTCCACATTTAGAGATCTTATATTCATTTTCGAGTCTATGATAGCATCTTTATCAATGTCTAGACAGATAACAGATCTAGCTCCTAAAAGTGCTGCTGCAATAGCAAATCTGCCAGTTCCACAGCCAAGGTCCAAAACCGTGGAGTTCCTGATCTCTCCTCTAATATACGAGAGCCACACTAGCTCGGCGACTATTGAGCAATCTGTGACATACTGCTCAAGATTGATCTTAGGCCTTGAGAAAGGTTTAACATTCTCTAGAATTATCTCAAGCTCTCTCTTTGAGCGGAGATCCATTGAGCCTCTCTCTTTAAAAACAGTAGAAAAGAAATCTAATACCTAACTGAGCCCTCTCTCCCTCGAGAAAGACATTAACCTAAAATTAAAAAGAGAAAGAGAACATGAGAACAACATAACCACAAACGGAACTACAGCTTAATTAAAAAGCAACACACCAACAGCATACAGGGAGTTTGGTATGGGTCGTGTGGTTTGGTCTAAGGTTGCTAAGGTTTTGCGTGAGGAGTATGTTGAGGGGAATAAATGCAAGATATGCGG
>JAADER010000015.1 GCA_013153275.1 Thermoproteota archaeon | reverse complement strand
AGCTCTGTGAGAATGGTCTTACATGTCCAGGACTTTCCCATTCCTGTTGGTCCAACTATGATCACATGATTGCTAGGTAGAGAGTCGATGTCTATGTTTACCTCCTTTCCTGACCTATCGTACCCTACGAATATCTTTCTACTGCTCTCATATACTGTCCCGGTCGAGCTGTGCATCGGTATCAGGATAGCTACATCCCCAGTAAGAGCATGAGTGCTCAGTCTCGAGTGATCTAGAATGTATGTGACGTCTCCCGGAGACAGGTTGAAGTATGGTTCTAGTTCCCTACTTGACACATTCATAGACATTATTAGGGGCTCTTCCCCATAGTTTAGTCTGTCTATCACGTTTCTCCATGCAAGAACCTCAGAGTAGCTTCTCCCTCTCTCCTTAACCACAAGAGACTCCTGTTCTCTATGCAGCTTCTCTCTCGCAACAGTCTCAAGCTCTCTACATCTTCTGAACATCAGCAGATAACTACATCTGCACCTCGACACATGGAGAGCATCTGACTTCACAGTGTCTGGATCCCTAATCATGAAGAGTAGCCTATTTCGAGTACAGGAATATAAGAGAGATACAAGACTATCATATATGAACAATCTCCTACAATAAAAGTAGAATACTAGATCACAGGCTAGAGCAGCAGCTAGACCATATATGCCAAACAGGACAAGAGAAGCCAGAGATGGGATAAGAAGAGCAATACCGAGCCTACCATATGAGAAGGGCCTATATGTGAAGAGGAGCTCCAGCTCCCTACCTTCAACTCTTCTAAACATGAAGTACTCACCTAACACATTCTCTATACTAGATAATATGTTTTTACTTCTCTCAACATCACTGAACTCAATGTTAACAATAAAATACTTAACATCACTCTTCACAAAGAAACCAACAGCAACATCATCATTCACTAGAACCCTCTTCACAAAATCCCTAACCAGACTAAGATAAGTCTCACCTCTCAACCTCTCAAGATTTAACAGAGGCTCAACACGATACACAACCACGATCCTGGATCTCTGGGGAAAATATACATAGTTTGACTTTACCTCACATGAAAAACATACAGGAACCTTAAAAACATAGCTCACAATCATTGGAAAAACATCCCTAAAAACTATAACAGGAACAACAGAAAACACTATCAGGAACCTGTAAGGAGAGAAGAAAGATACTAGAAATATTATAGAGAGAACTAGCAAAAATATTCTCAATCTAACAATCATCTCAGATTCTCTCTGGAGGCCTTCTTGAACAACCTCGAGAAGACCCGAAACCCTCCAAAACTCCTAGCTCTCTCAAGATCACTCTCCGACACAAGCTTCTTAAGCTCAACAAGTATGGACTTATTCTCAGTGAGAATATCCTCTATAAGCCTAACAACATCCTCAGGCCTATACTTGAGCAGTACAGCTCTAAGATAAAGCTCGCAATCCTCACTCTCATCCTTACAGTATGATGCTAAGACCTTAGCGACCTTTAATGCAAGTTCTCTCTCAATCTTAGACAAGCCTCTCAGTCTCTTAACGTCTCTACTCTTTAATCTGCCCTTCTCAACCTTGCTTAGGGCTCTCTCTATCTCCTTATCTATCTTGTCAGCATCTCTGAGATAGTTTCTCTTAAACATTTTCTCTCTCCAGGACAAGCCTCAGTATGTATGCTAGGTCACTGTCAACCTTTTCAACTTCCCTTATAAGATCCTCAACCTTGATATAACGAAGCACAAGATCAACGAGTCTCGACGTATCCACAATACCCTCAAGAAGTCTCAATGCTGTTGCTACACGCTTAATATATGACATATCTCCACTATTTTCATACGTCTCAGAACTCTCATGCTCCTCGCTCTCCTCAGCGTCTCTCGGAACGTTATCGAGGTTCAGATCTCTCAGAATATCTTCTAGAGATCTCTCCCTAGACATGTCTATCTCCTTCCTTTCCTGATACTTGACTTAGATATTCCAAGATAGCTACTTATCTGATGACAGAGAGCCTTATATAGTGACTGTAACGCCTTGTTGAACTTCTCAGCCTCCCTGTACCTCACTGCAAGCTCACATCTGTTAGATAGTAATAGAGTATATGAGTCAAACGGTATCTTATGTACAGTACCGTTTATAGTATACTTACAGAGGTACGATAGGGAACCATTCATGGACCTCATATACTTGTTAACTATGAGATTCACTATCTGTGACGATCTTGATATAGCTCTCGAGAAGTTGTCCCACCATGATTGAACAGCCTCTAAACATAGTGGTGAAGGCTCTACAACAATATTAATTATATCACAGGAATATAGGAGAGAAACATATAATAAGCTCATAAGCTCAGCATTAGCAGGAGCATCAAAAAGAACAACCTGAAAACCCTGATCCCTCAGCCAGGAGACGAACCTATCAACACGAGACTTAAGTACATCCCTGTTAGCCATAGAGAGGACAGTAGCTCTGAAACCTCTGACCCTGCCAGGAGGAACAACATACACATTGCCAGCATACTTAGACCGCTCAATCCTAGGCTCAGAACCAAGAAGAACAGAATCCAGAAATCCAGGACAGTCAGCAGACACGCCATGAAGCATGGACACGCTCATATTACCATCAACTCCAAGATCAACAACAGCAACATCAACATCAAACAGCAACGCCAGATTAGCAACTAGAGTAGACTTACCAACACCACCCTTCGAACCTGACACAAACATCACACTCACCACACGAGGCCTAAGCATGAGACAACGAAGAACAGAACAGTTAAAAAAGACAGAGTGCAAGAGAGCAAAAGAAAGAAAAAAGAACATCCAGAACAAGGAGAAAGGCTAAATACTCCCAACCAAGAAAGAGAACACAGAGCGGCCGTAGTCTAGCCTGGTCTAGGATGGCGGCCTCCCGAGCCGCTGAACCCGGGTTCAAATCCCGGCGGCCGCACCAGAAACCTCTCATAAACCCTAAATCGTTCTAGGTGATGCTAATAGTAGCACTAAAACCTAGACAACACACAGGACAAAGCAGCAAACTATACCTGTCAGAGAAAATAACAGACAAAGGTCTGCTACATACCTGACAGGACAATGAGAAACCTAGACACTCTATATATTACGTAGATAATAGTCCTACTAACCGAAAAACATTCGTAGAAACAATACACTAACATACCCTACATCACAGCCATGTACCATAAAACTACCTAGAGTAATATCAAAACTTTCAACTACTCAACACCAATACCCTCTATAACAGTCAGAGAAAAACGATACTACTCCACTTAGGTAAACGTATCGTACATGTGTACGACCCTATCAACATAACCTTCTCTTCAGCAACTCTTAAGGGTCATTATATACTGTGAGAATTGGTGCATGTCTGTGTTGGTTTTCGTGGTTTTTGGATAGTGTTTTGTTTTGTTTCAGTTCCACCGGAAGTCGTCATCTTTCTGGGCAGCGAAGAGTTCATCATCTTGTGGTTTTTCTGTCGATGGGTTTTTAAGTATGTTTGTTAGGTTTTCTTTTGTGGGTGGTTTGGTGGATATTTTGGAGAGGGTTGTAGAGCGATATAATAGGTATAGGAGTCCTGAGGCTACTGCTAGGGTTGTTGCTGTGAGGGATGGTACTGTTGAGGTTGAGTTTAGGGGGTCTTTCTGTTTTACGTGTGGTGTTGTTGACTGGATTGAGGATCTTGTATATGAGGCTGAGGATCTTGGTCTGAAGTTGAGGTTGGTTAGTGTTAGGGATGTTGGTGAGTTATGTAAGCTTGCTGTGTTTAGTGTTGAGGGTCTTGAAGGTAGTCGATGATTGTTCTTTTTTGTTTATTTTCAACTTTTTCTGTATGTTCTTGTATTATGTTTTCTATGTCTCTTATCTTCCTTATTACTCTTCCTTCTATGATTGTTGCTACGTTCCTGAGCCTGCTTGTGAACACTAGGTTTATTAGGTCCTGTAGGAGTACTGTATCGTTTTTATATTCTCTGCATCTTCCTCCTTTGTTGATTATCATTTTTACTCTCTCTGTTATCTCTCGTGGGTATCTTTCTATACATATTTTTAATCTGTGTTGGCGTCTTCTGTAGGTTATTAGTATTATATCGTTTTGGTCTTTTATCTCCTCTATTATGCTTACTATCTGTCTCACGCGATCTTTCAATTCCTCTCCTCTACATGTTATCCTGATTCTGTCTCTATCTGCCTCTACTATCACTGTTGTTCCCCTCTTCTTTAGTATTATCTTCTTCTTTCCTACTGCTACTATATCTATGGTCTTATCTTTCTTATATATTTCATATATTATTCTAACTTTTTTCACAGATCTTCTAACATTCCTTATGATTATGATCTTCTCACGTTCCTTGCCCTGTGTTCTCTCTCCTAGTTTCCTCTTATTCTGTCTGCTCTCTATGTCTTTAAGACCGTGTACGTTCTTAATAAGGTCTTATTTTTTAAGACTGGATGATACCTATATAGATATGAGTGTTGTGTGTCTCAGATTTGGCGATCTATGTGCTATATGTGACTTTGATTACTCTAAATTTGTTGATGAGGAGGGAAATCATATAAGATGTGAGTTCTCCTCAGGTTCTATTTCCTGTGATGCGTTAGTTGATGTAATCGATAAAGTTTTAAGCTTTTTGTCTCAGAATGTGTTGAAGGGTATTAGAGATATGGTTAGTCTACGTGTTAGAGATGTTGTTGAGTTGAGGATATATTCTAGGATTCTTGAACGTGGGTTAAGTTTCTATGATATTGTTGAGAAGATCTGTCTTTTAGCTAGCTATGAGGTCTGGAGAAGAACTTTTTCCTGATCTCTCTAGCTACTCTATATATTATGTATATGGCCATGATCTGTCCTAGGTCAAGGTGAGGAAGCCCGCCGTACATGTATGTGAAGGGTAGTATCGTTAGTGCTCCCTCCTTTGCATAGTATAGTTTCTCCATTGTGATGAGATATATGTAGTGTATCACTATGTATGTTGGAACCTGTACGTCAAGCATGCCTATGTAGAATCTTCTTGAGCCATGTATGTAGAGCAATGTGAATGTGAGTATTATAAGTATGAGAAGAAACGTTGATGCTCTCCACGTGTACTGATAGAGCTCTGGTGTGTAGTATGGGGGTGATGGTGGTCTTGGGAGCAGTATGGCTTCTAGAGGTACGGCACATATTAGTAGCGTTATGGCGCAGGTTATTGCGCCATATATTAGTCCTGTTATATAGCTTCTCATGTTTGGATATGTAGCTCTTGTAGTTCCTGATTAATCTATTACCTAGCCTACAACGTAGAGACCTGCCTTAAATGTGTACATTATGGTAAGCAACAGACCGCTCCAGAAGAGTACAGATAAGGTATATAGTATCAGTTTTCTAGCCTTCTCGCTCTCGATCACCTCAGTAAGCAGCGCATAGAGGAACTGTCCACCATCGACAGGATATGCTGGCAGAGCATTCAGCAGTGCTAGAGTTATGTTCAGGTTGAAGAGCCAGAACAGGAACTGGTAGAATAGTGTGTTCTCTACAGTTAATATTCCTCCTATGTTCATGCTGTTTAGAGATACTGATCTAATTATGTCATATATTGCACATGACTTAACTTGAAGCGGCACTAGCATTATTCTATGATTCGGTGTCAACACTTTGAGGAGTAGAGTATGAGTATACTGACACTTGTTGAAAAGTGCTGAGAGAACTGGAAACATGTCATATATGTTATATACGTGTAGTCCTCCCACAGAGAGCACTATTGATCCTGGAGGTATCTGGGCTACTTTTGATTTAACAACTACTAGACCTAGAGGATATCCTGTTCCTATCGTCACTACTTTTGCTATCTCATATATGACAACTGTGAGAAGCGCGAGAAGAATGTTTGAGACTACTCCCGCTGAGTAGACTGCTAGTCTAGTCTGGAGAGGAGAGCTGTTCAGCTTCTCTTCGTCAGGCTCTACGAATCCTCCCATGAGAATGAAGAAGCTTGTGAAGAACCCTCCAGACACTATAGGTATATTATATCTCAGTGCTACAGTTCCATGAGCTATCTCGTGCACTAGTATGCTTATTCCAGCTGTCACTATTATGAGGAGGAATGTGTAGAGTGTAACTGTGACGCCAGGTATTACTGGTTGAAGAGTCATGAATCCCATGTTCACGACCTGTGCTGGCGATATGTGGTGAAGTACTGATTCGAAGACGAGGAACGTGTTTCTAACTATTATTACTGTTGGTGAGTAGAGAAAATATTTAAAGAGTACTAGCTTACTATTCTGAAGTGTTGGGAATAATAGTAATGGTACTGGTATAAGGAAGAGCATTGTTATCATGAAGATGATGCTTGTTATCGCACTTATGAACTTGCTTGGCATCTTCTCGAGCGGTCTCTTGAGTGCTCTCAGTATCTTCTCTACGTTCTCTTTTCCTCGTACTATTATTGCGAGCCCGTAGTATATCTTGACGCTATCTTTCAATTTTCCTCGAGACGCGATGTACATGAGAGATACAAATATGAACCATGCTACCACCAGCGGCACCACGTCAAGATAGTTCACGGGTATGTCTAGAGAGAGCCCTGATAATAACTATTTAGCCGTCACGTAGAGGCTCAGTCACAGACCGTGAACCTCGAGCCGGCTCGAAGCATCTTAAGCTCTAGAGGATACCTGTCGAGGACCCTTACTGAGCTCCTTGTCCTGATATTTCCAAGGAAGATTCGGCTGAACCTAGTGAAGAACCTCCTAATAAATATGTCGTGATCTCTCACAACGTCTGGAAGTAGGGGGGAGCCTCCAACATATGTGCTTAACCTGTAACTACTTACTATATCTATCAGATGTGAGATATGATCGTATGGAAGTAGCATCCAGAGCGATGGTGTGGAGATCAGCGCTCTATTATCTACTATGATAATGAGTTCACTATATGTGGGAGATCTTGCTCTCAGTATTGTCAGGTTGTCTATCGTCCATCGATTTTTAACTTTTATGACTTTTCTAGCTGATATCTTGTCTAGATATCTTGATAGTTTATATGATATATATATGTTATCTTCAGGTATTACTACCATATTTATGCTAAATCTCTTATATATCTCTAGGAGCGATGACCAGTATCTAGGAATGAACGATGTTAGCACTATGTTTATTCTCTTATCTTCTATATTGGTGAGGAGATTTATATTATGTGAGAGGGCTGTCGGTGAGCCTCCTGGATTTATTATTGTTAGATTCTCATCGTTCTCGAGAAGTAGAGTACATATATTACCTGTACATAAGTCAACTCTAGTTGCTTCCTCTTCCATCAAGACAGTAAGGCTTATAGTCACGATACAGCTATCCGAGCTAAGGGTAAAAATGTTCAACCGCTTATCAACCATACTGCTGACGTATGTCATACCAGCAATATCCATAGTTGTGATATCGTTTCTATCGGCGCTCGCTGCAGCATATAATAGTCCCATATATAATTACATAATAATTGGATACATAGCTGCGCTGTTCATAGCGTTCATGGCGCAGGCCGGTCTAACTTTTCGAAGAAAAATGAAGGAGGTTAGGGAATATGTAAAGAATGTGAAGCATGGCGCAGTTGAGAGACTTGCATCACAGGATCTTATGAAGTTGATAGAGAAGGATAGTGAATACATATCGGAGATAACTAAGATTCAGAAGAAACAGTTCAAGAATATTCTTATTGTTTTTGGAATACTTATGATACTTGTACTCCTCTACATGACTGTCCTCGGGAGATTCATATCAATGATACTTGCAACTGTGAGCAGCAAGTTCTGGAGAGCTTTCCTCGAGACCTTCATATACTTCTCAATACTCATAGTCATATACATAGCAATGATGAGAGTACTCAAGCTCACTCCCTCATCTCCAGGTCAGATGATGCTAGATATACCATACGCTCCAATGAGAAGCCTCGTAGTATATAAGGATGCTATAATTCTCGACGACATATACCTCCTGAAAGCACCGATAAAAGCGAAGAAGGTCATAATTAACGAGAAGAGAAGATTCATAGAGATAGAACTAGATGAGGAGTACGCTAAGAAGGTCGGTGTAAGAAGAGTGAGACTCTACGTTAAAGCTCCGAAAGAGCTCTGGAACGAGTGTCTATCAAAGATTGTTCAGGTTACTGGAGAGACACAGCATATCTCTGCTCCCACTGCTCAGAGCAGAGAGGAAGGTAAGGAGGATAAGACTGAGGAGTCTTCTAAGAATCGCTAAGTTAAAAATAGATTGTTATCCGAACAGGCCTGCAAGTCCAGCTGCTATATCTTCCTCGCTTGGTCCTTCTTTCTTCTCTTCCTCCTTCTTTTCCTCTTCCTTCTTCTCCTCTACAGGCTTCGCCTCCGCAGCAGGAGCAGCTGTGGGAGCTGTGACTGTTGGGGCCTGTATTCCTAGTTCTGGTGCTTTCTGTGCAAGTACTGATGCTAGGGCGTATGCTTGTGCTATTGCCTTTCCTATCACGGCTCTTGCGGTCTCTGGTGTCACTATTCCAGCGTTTGCGGCTAGGTTCATTGCATAGATGTGCGCCTTCTGTATGAGTAGTGGCACTACCTCTGGTATTGGTAGCTCTGCGTTTACTGCTAGGTTCATTGCCTGCCTCACTGCTTCTGGTATCGAGGTCTTCATCTCCTCGTATGTTCTCAGGAGCTCCTCGCTTGGTATTGCTCTTCTGCCTTCTAGTATGATGGACTTCACTTTCAGGCTCTCGAATATTGGCCTTATCTTCAGCTTCTGGAGGATCTCTGCAAGTTCTGGACTTATGGTGTCTCCCGGCTTCGCGACTACGGTGTCCTTCACTACCCAGATCTTTCCTCCCTGTACTCTCGTTGGTACTCTCAGTTTACCGAACTTGCTGAGTACTGGTCCTGGAGAGAGTCCAGTGTCTCCGGCAGGTATAACTATCTCGTATGGTGCCTTGTCTCCTGGTCTTGCCTCTCTTCTCACGGCATTCTCCTCTATCCACTTTATCATCTCTATGGGGTTCATGTTCGTGAATATGAATATGTTCTCTCCCGTTAGTACCCTCTCCACGTCTTCTGGAACCTTTCCGAAGGTCTTTGCGAGAGCTAGTCTGAATAGCGTGTTCTTTATGTGTTTCATTGTTGATCCTGTTCTTCTGAGCTTCAGTCTGTACTCTTTCAGGACTCTGTTAGATACGCCATGTATGTCTATTACAAATATGTACTTATACTTTCTCAACAAATCTGAAGCTTCCTCAACTATCCTAACCTTCTTCTCAGGGTACGGCTTAGTCCTCACATATCGTCTCTTAAGTAGTGATACCATGATATGCTCAAGCTATGAGTGCAGGGGTCTATTATAAGTTTTCTTTCACGTAATCTGACCAACACACTTATATACTCTCCACACAGTGAGACTACTGTAAGTGTAGGCAATTATGCTACTAGCACTGGCAGCATCGACAGCACAGTCCTCAGCAACTGTGAGCACGTTCCTGGAGACGTTCGAGAGCGTTCTGAGAGACGTATTTCTAGGCATCGCACGTGCAGTACCTAAGATACTGCTATCCATACTTATAATAGTTATCAGTCTCGTAGTGATAAAATACATAAACAAGCTCATAACGTTTGTCGTAGAGAAGACCAGGTTCGAGGAGTACGTGAGAAAGCACTTGAGCGCGAACATTCCTCTAACAAAACTGTTTATCCTTATAGCAGATATAGGCATAGTGCTTGTTGCTATAGCTGGAATACTGAATATCGTAGCTCCCGAGCTCGTCCCGGTCTATAGACAGGGACTAGAGTACTTCTCTAGACTTGTCAGCGTAATCCTGCTTAGTCTCGTCTCAGTTATAGGTCTTAACGCCATAATTAGTCTAATAAAGATAGAGGAGAAGATAAGAAGCTTCATAGTTCTCATAGTGTTCTTACTGATATTTGCGTTCCTGGTAGACCTCACAGCGCTATCGAACACTGTGAAGGCAGCCATAGTTAGCGGAATATCGATAGGCATAGGAATAGCGATAGGGGCATTCGCAATATGGTTCCTCTTCGGAGAATATGTGGAAAGACTTGTAAAGAGTAAGGAGGAGGAGGCTAAAAGCAGAAGTGGAAAACAATGAGGTACGAGATATCTAGAAACGTCATAGAGTTCGAGATCGAGAGAGAGGAGGACCTCTACATTCTCTACCTCATAATAGATAGAGGAGACCTGATATATGGATGGACAGTGAGAGAGTTCAAGACTCGTAAACATGAGAAAGGCGAGAGAAAGAAGATATATATCTGTCTTAGAGTAGAGAATCTTGAGTATCATGCATTCAGAGGAAGTCTGAGAATCAGAGGAGTGATACTTGAGGCTCCAGAATGGTTTGACGGGATCATAGGTAGTCACCACACCATAGAGATAATTAGAGGAGTGAGGTACAGGCTCGTTAAGGAGAGCGTCGATGTAGAGTATGTGAGGCAGATATTGAACATGTTCTCTAGAGGACATGCAAGAGCGTTAATAATATCTGTAGGTGATGAAGAGACAACAATAGCTATTGCGAAGATGTTCGGTATAGAGATAATTACATCAGTACAGAACAGGTACATGACGAGCAAGGCAGTAGATACTGACAGGAGAGCTCAGCTAGAGAAGTATGTGCTGGACGTTGCTAAGCAGGTAAGAAACATGATCAAGCCTGAAGAGATAGATCAGATAATAGTTGCAGGTCCTCAGAGAGTCCTAGACTATGTGAAGGAGACGCTGATAGATGAGCTAAGGATCTTCAACAGACCTGTGAGAGTAGTGTACTTATCTGAGGGAGGTCTTGCAGGAATATACGAGCTTCAGAATGTTGCTCCAGAGGCGCTGTCCGACGTTTTACGATTACATGAGCTGAAGTATGTTGAGGAGGTCTTTGAGAGGCTTGTACATGGTAGGACAGATGTTGCTATAGGTCTGGAGGAGGTTGCGAGAGCGCTCGAGAGAGGTGCAGTTGATCGCTTACTCATACTTGATGAGCATTTCAAGGAGAGGGGAGACAAGGTGAAGAACATGATATCGCAACTTATGAGGACTGGGGGTTGTCTCACGATTGTGCCCGCTGCGACGAGTGCTGGAGAAAAATTGAAAGGTCTTGGCGGCGTTGCGGCTCTACTCAGATACTCAATATATGAGTAGAGAAGCAAGCTTATAAGTGAAGTATAGGTCTCCTAGATGTAACGTGGCTATTCATGAGTGGAGACAGATATGTTACAGTTGCAGGTTACGCGTGTATTGCAGTATTTCTCTCTATGTACATTCTTCTCAAGATTGTTAAGGTTCCCGCCCTATTAAGTGTTGTTGGTGGGTTTTCTACGATCTTAGGAAGGACCTGCATAATAATGTCTATAATAGGTCTTCTTCTCATATCCTCGGGATGGCTGTCCATAGGCAGGAGGTTCGGGGTCACAGAGGCCTGTATATGTGGTGAGACCGGCTTGATAAGCTTCTCAGCTCTCTTTCTATTCTACGTGATCGTCAAGCTCTCGCACGCGAGAAACGCTCTCGAGATAATGTACAAGAGGCTTGGGAAGGATGTCCTGTCTCTAATATTCTTGTTCATGATCGTCATACTTGTGATGTTCGTGATCACTCACATAGTATCTCACTTCAGTGTTAGTAGGGTAGCTTATCTTCCCTCTCTGAGGGCTGCAGGGTACCTTCATGTGCTCCTTCTGTCCTGCGTCGTGGCAGACTACGTCTGCACCGGTCTCGGTTTTCTATCTATTAGTACACATATAAGAGAGATAATGAACATTATTGTTCTTGCTCTGCTTGTAGCATCCTGCACATGTTCAGCAGTAGCTGTATATAAGCTCGGGGGCCAGTGAACGTATAGCTTATATACCACTTATGCATCTGTCGAAAAGTGTCTGAGGTAGTTATCGTAGGATTCGTGAGGACCCCCATAGGCAGGTTTGGTGGAGCATTCAGAAACGTTAAACCACAACAGCTAGCAGCAATATGTATAAGAAAGCTCCTCGAGAGAACGGGAGTAGATGGAAAGCTCGTGGACGAGGTAATAGTGGGATGCGCCCTGCAGGGAGGGTTTGGACAGAACATTGCTAGACAGGCAGCACTCATGGCCGGTCTCTCACCCACGGTCGGGGCCTACGTCGTGAACAGAGTATGCTCATCAGGGATGCAGGCCATATTCGAGGCATATAGACAGCTCAAGCTCGGCGACTCGTCACTAATAATTGCTGGAGGAGTCGAATCCATGAGCACGTGCCCCCTCGCGATACCACATGAGGCCAGGTGGGGGGTCAAGCACTGTGTCATCAGGAAGGTGGAGATAATAGACCTGATGGTACATGACGGACTGACGGACCCCTTCACGATGATGCTGATGGGCCAGGAAGCAGATAAGGTCGCCCAGATGCATAATGTGAGCCGAGAGGACCTTGACAAGATAGCCTATGAGAGCCATATCAGAGCTGCACGCGCGACAGAGCAGAAGCTGTTCGTAGATATGGAGCCTGTGGACGAGAACCTGAACGGTGAGAGAGTCTCTCTCGACCATGATGAGGGAATAAGACCTGACACATCGTTAGAGAAACTTGCAAGACTTAGACCAGTATTCACGCCAGAGGGACCTCACACAGCAGGCAATAGCTCTCAGATAAGTGATGGTGCTGCAATGCTTCTCCTGACAACCATGGAGAAGGCTGAGGAGCTGGGTCTGAGACCTGTTGCAAGGATCGTAGCATATGCCTGGTCGGCCGTGGAGCCGTGGAGGTTTGTTGAGGCTCCGATAAGCGCGATAGAGAGGTTGCTTGAGAGGACTGGGTGGTCTACTAGCGATGTAGATGTCTTTGAGGTAAATGAGGCCTTTGCTGTCGTGCCGTATCTCGTGAACAAGTATCTCGATATTCCATTCTCCAAGATGAACGTTCTCGGTGGAGCGATAGCTCTAGGTCATCCACTAGGTGCGACTGGAGCTAGAATAGTCACTACTCTGATAGCAGCTTTGAAACATGTTGGAGGCAGACGTGGTGTTGCAGCTCTCTGCCATGGTACTGGTGGAGCTACGTCGGTTGCTCTAGAGCTTCTCTGACAGTTCTCCACATCATAGTTTAAAATTGTTTTAGAGGATATGTAGTTACCGATGAGGATCACTCTGGAGAGACTGTTAAACATAGATTATGGATACGTGACCTCTGAGATCTGTGCATTCATAAAGAGGCAGGTACAGGAGGGGGGATTGAGAGGGGCGGTCGTGGGTCTGAGCGGGGGTATAGACTCGTCGACGACTGCCTTCCTGACTGTGAGAGCTCTCGGGCCTGAGAACGTTCTTGGACTGATAATGCCTTACAGGACGACGCCTAAGGAGGATGTTGAGGATGCTAGAAAGGTTGCTGAGGTCCTTGGGATAAGGTATGTGATGATAGATATATCGGACATAAGGGACTCATATGCCAGATCTATACCTGACTTCGACGAGAACGACAGGGTTGCGGCAGGGAACCTTCTTCCTAGGATAAGGATGATGCTGCTCTACTACTATGCTAACAGGTACAGATATATTGTGGTCGGTACAGGAGACAGAAGTGAGATACTTATAGGATACTTCACCAAGTATGGTGATGGTGGAGTAGACATACTCCCAATCGGGTCACTATATAAGACACAGGTGAGAATGCTTGGAAAGTATCTTGGAGTCCCCGAGAACATAGTGACCAAGCCATCGAGCCCAAGACTCTGGCCTGGCCATCTTGCAGAGGAGGAGCTAGGATTGAAATATGAGGATATCGACCTGATACTTCACGCACTCTTCGACCTCGGACTCGACATCGACGAGACTGTGAGAGCGACCGGCCTATCTCGAGACAAGGTTGTGAAGGTCATAGAGATGTATGAACGTAGTAGACATAAGAGAAAGATGCCTCCAGCACCGCTTCTCGACCCCTCGAGAATGTATAGAACATGAGCTTGAGGTCATACTATTAACTCATGTATCTCTACAGTGACTAGATGAGTAATATACCTGTAGCTGAGATCAAGTGTAGCGAGGACATAGTTAGGAAGACCATAATAGCGATAATTGTGATCAGCATAATAATAGCGGTCCCGCTCTTCATACTCATACCTATACTATACTCTCTTGTAGTGTTCTCGTTCTACATTCTCACCATAGTTCTGGGCCTCATAGTGATGCAGGATCTTAAGCTCAGAGTTGTCATATATGTTGATAGGATGCTTGTCGAGCGAGGAAGATCCTGTAGAGTCATACTCTATGATAACGTCTCGAAGATCCTGATCTACCCTAGGATGTTCACAGTGAGCTTGAAGGCGTTTCCTCTTCCCTCTGCATCTGACAAACATATAAAGCTCCCCAGGATAAGAGCAACAACATACATAGTCTCCATAGTTCTGAAATCTAGAGAGCAGATAAGTTTCCAACTGTTCGAAGATGAGAAGGAGCTCTTTCTGAGAGCGTTTGATAAGATTAGAGCTCTCAATAGGCCTATTCCAAGCATTGAGGTACTATTTTGATAAGAGATCTCTAAGCCAGTCTAGGGAAGTGTCAAGATAGATCAACATTAGCTTTTCATGAGGTTGTTCAACTCTTATGAGACCAAGCTTCTCGAGACGTGTGACGTACTTCTTCACGTTCTTTGGCGACATGGATACTGCCCTCGAGAGGCCTCTCAATGATAGGTATCCGTTCTCTGATCTTGCTATTGACATTATGATTCTAACATATATGTCATCTCCAGAAAGCTTCTCTAATAGATTGATTATCCTTTCTATAAGTTGAGAAGTGGGGTCACACATGTATCATTTCTATACTAACTTAACTATCTAATAAGCATTGTATTATGTACATTAAAGTACAAGTCCAAGAGAGATGATGAACATGCAGAGCATGTTTAAATATCCAGCACAGTAATATATGTCTCGTGGAGGCGTACAGGATAGTAATGTCAGGACTAGTTCAGGGAGTTGGGTTTCAGACCGTTCATATACAGGATAGCTGAGAGAAGCGGCGTTAAAGGATACGTACAGAACAGAGGAGGAGCAGAAGTAGTGATACACGTAGAGGGAGATAGGAGAAGCATAGAGAGGTTCTTCAGACTCTTCTGGAAGGAGAAGCCGGAGACCTTCATAATAGATAGAGTGATCGTGAGAAGAGTAGAGCCTGAAGGACATAGAGAGTTCAGAATACTCAAAAGTAGCAGAGAGTTCATAACTAGATCAGCTATTCCCCCAGACTTCTCAATGTGTGATGACTGTCTGAGAGAGGTTCTGGACCCGAGTGACCAGAGAAGGTTCAGATATCCCTTCAACTCCTGCGTGATATGTGGACCACGCTTCTCGATGATGTATGACACGCCATGGGACAGAGAGAACACAGCAATGAGAGCATTCCCGCTCTGTCCTGACTGCCTTAAAGAGTACAGTGATCCAAGCAACTGCCGGAGGTTTCACGCTCAAGGGATCTCGTGTAGCAAATGCGGTCCTCATGTATGGCTTGTAGACAGGGACGGAAGAAGAATAGAGACTAAGGATCCTATCCGTGAAGCGGCAAAGCTGATAAATGAAGGACATATAATCGCTATAAAGGGTGTAGGAGGATTTCACATAGCATGCCTTGCGTCTGACGATGATGTCGTGCTGGAGCTAAGGAGAAGAAAGAGGAGACCTGAGAAGCCATTTGCAGTTATGTGTCTTAATACTGATATTGTTAGGAGGCTAGCCTATGTTAATGAAAATATTCTGAGACTGTTAGAGTCTCCTCAGAGACCCATAGTCCTACTTAGAAAACGTGAGGATGCCCCCCTATCCAGATATGTTGCTCCAGGTCTCGAACATGTAGGTGTGTTCCTGCCTTACACTCCGCTTCACTATCTTCTCCTAGATGATGTGGAGGATAGGTTTGCTATAATGACTAGTGGGAATGTTCATGGTAAGCCGATGTGTATAAGAAATGAGGATGCTCTCATAAAGTTGAGAGATATAGTCGACTACTTTCTTCTTCATGATAGAGAGATAGTTAACAGAGTTGATGATAGCGTGCTGAGGGCGTGTGATCATAGGGTAGTGATGTTACGGAGAGGTAGAGGATATGCTCCCTACTGGGTCAGAACAAGGATCAAGCTCAGAGACGAGCATGTAGTTATAGCCTTTGGCGCTCTTCTTCAGAACACTGCAGCAATAATGTTCGAGGATAAGATAGTGATGACTCAGTACATAGGTGACTGTGATGATCTTGACGTGCTTCAGGATCTGCAGATCTATCTTAACAGGATCCTGAGAATGCTGAAGATAGATATCTCATCTTCAAGGCTCATCGTTGCTTGCGATCTTCATCCTAGCTACGAGACTACTAGAATTGCAGAAGAGTTCTCAGAAAAATATAACGCGCCGCTCGTGAAGGTACAACATCACTGGGCTCACGTGGCCTCTGCAATGGCTGACCTTGGGATTAAGCTAGATGAGGAGGTCGTAGGTATAGCTATTGACGGTGTAGGATATGGAGAGGATGGTAATATATGGGGATGTGAGGTCATATATGCTAGATATAGTAACTATGTGAGGGTAGGACATCTCAGATATGTAAAAATGCTTGGAGGGGATCTAGCAACGCAGTATCCTGCAAGAATGGTCTTCTCCTACCTCTCAGAGCTCTATGGTGTTGAGGAGGCTGTCAAGATGTTTCAGAGACTCAGATTATACAGGTTCCTCAGATATGGTGAAGATGAGCTTAATATACTCAAGACAGTCTATACTAGAGAGAGAATACTCACATCGAGCCTAGGAAGGTTCCTGGACGCTGTCTCCACGCTCCTGGGAGTATGCGGACAGCGTACTTATGAGGGTGAGCCAGCTATGAAACTTGAGGCAGCAGGCTTGAAGGCAGGTAACGTGGACGTGCTTGATATCGATTTTAAGATTCGCTCCGAAGATGGTACATATGTTATAGATTCTGTAGAAGCCTTCGGGAAGGTAGTCGACTACTATATTAAGGGCGTAGAGGTCTCACGCATTGCATACTCAGTACAGTACAACATCGGGAGAGCACTTGGAGAGCTCGCAAGAAAGGTACGTAAGAGAGGGATAGATAGCATTATTGTGTCTGGAGGTGCTGCCGTAAACGAGATAATTCTCAAAGGTATAGAGGATGCTCTAGGTGAGTCTATGCGTGTAAGAACTCCATTGAGAGTACCTGTAAATGATGGTGGGATATCTGCCGGTCAGTCTGTCGTGGCTGCATGTAGATTACTTGGCGATGAACTCTAACAGAACTAGCAGATCGTTACTGACTATTATCGACATTATTTCGAGGATTATTGTTCGAGTATTTATTCTAATGTTCTTCTCTAAATATATTACCGGAAGTATGTCTATCTCAACGTCCTGTATTGACGCGTACATCAGAGCGTTCACGTTCTCTATCTTTCCTCTTATCACGAATCCAGGAACTGAGAACTTCGAAAGTTTTCTTATGAGAGTTCTTATATCGAACTCTAGGATTCCGAAAAATCTTCCTGTGGACTCTCTGAATCGACAGTTCTCAACTATGCTTACTAGATCCTCCTCTCTCACGTATACTCTTCCAGGAGCTGAGTAAAGTACGTCTAATTGAAAGCTTTTTCCCACTCTGTACCACTGTGGAATGATATATAAACATGCTCATAAGCTGTATCGTAGATAATGGTAAGAGTGTTCATACTATATTTGAGGCAGGACGATCCTAAAAAGAATACGGCTCTCAGGCTTGCTAAGTTCGGACTTGCAGACATCATTAGAAGTCCCAGACTCTCTCCTAGAGGTGTTCTCATTCTTGACCCATTCTCTCGACACGTGATTACTCCAGATGATAGGGAGATAGTTGAGAGGAGGGGCATATTAGCCGTAGATTGCTCTTGGGCTAGGTCAGTGAGAACGTTTGAGAGTGTGAACAGGTTTCTGAGAGGTGTTCGAAGAAGGTTACCGTTTCTCGTATCTGCTAACCCATCTCACTATGGTAAGCCATACATGTTGACTACCGTTGAGGCTATTGCCGCAGCACTGTACATAGTTGGTTTTAAGGATCTTGCAGAGACCATGCTCTCAGTGTTCAAGTGGGGTCCCGAGTTCCTGAGAATAAATCGTGAGAGGCTGGAGGCATATAGTAGGGGGCTTATCGACGTTGAGAGCAGGTACTTCGAGTATAGCGATGATAATGTCATGAGGATGCTTAGAGAGTTTCATGATGTGGAGTAGTCAGTGCCGGTGGTTCTATACATCATTTCTCAGAAAGGGGCTCTATCATCATGTTAGCAGTATCTTGTCTATTAGCTGTCTTAGCTCATTAATCTTCTTGAGTGCATCCTCCCTCTTGTTCTCATCTATCAGTCTCTTAAGCTCTTCGAGAAGGCTCTGCAGATGTTTTCTCTGTTCTATCTCTATGGCTCTGAACTTAGGTATGGCAATGTCTATATGTAGCGGAAGCTGGCTCCATAGATCCGTCAGGAATGGGGGTACTATGTACATGTTAAATATCATGTTCATGAACTTCCAGGATGCGTGTGCTAGGAGTCCGTACTTGATTAGCTCGGTGACCGCCTCCTTCAACTTCTCCTCATTGAGGTCTCTTCTCCTGAATATTATCCTCAGAGTAGGCATGAACACGGTCTCGAGATACGTGTTGACAAGAATCAGCCTTCCATCCCTAACGATGTCGCCGTCCAGATATAGAGCCAGCGCGAGCTCCTTGCTTTCTCTATCCAGAAGCTTAAGATTGCTCTTCACCTCCTCCATGAGGACCCTCTTCACCTCCTCAAGCTCCTGAATGGTCTCTACAAGGGCCTGATAAAGTATGTCGCGAATCCTCATCGATGTTGTGCTGAACTTGATTATGTATGCTAGATCTGCGTTAGCTATCGCCTCCTCAGGTATTATGCCTCTAAGGTGCGTAGACATGAACCTTATTATATCGTCCTCATACTGTGTGAGCTCCATGCTGTGAGGATTCCACTCAGTGTCCCTATACCTTATATATTCAGGAAACTCGAGAGCAAGCCAGAGCTTCTCTATCTCCCTAACTCGGCCAGTCCTCACATACTCCATCTCGAGGAACTCTCTGAGTCTCGCCTTAATGGCGTCAAGCATCCTCTTTATATCTTCAGGAATCTGGTAAGATACTGCCATATGGCTAGTCGTGTAGTGCCTAGTTTTATAGATTCCTCTCATGACTGTGCTCTGCGGGGCGACATTTCAGGCTGTTTCTCTCTGTGCTCTCTGTGTTGTATCTGAGATTTATGTATTCTCCTTTTCTCTGTTTAGCTTTGTGCTTCCCTGGGTTAATAGTTAAATATCTTTTACGCGTTTTCATGCTTTACCAATATGTTAGTGACTCCTAATGTTCAGTATATTAAGGAGTATCTCAAGTATGTGCCTAAAGGGCCGGAGGAGGAGTTCTGGTGCAGTGAGAGGATAGAACATATTAGGAGACTGGCAGTGACAGGTAGGCCTTGGAAGATATTTAAGAGACCTATACATCGATACCGGATACTTGACAGGATAAGGTTCAGAGGATTCGAAGATGAGATCATCGTTGAGAACATTCCTGAGAGCGAGTACGGTAACATAGATCTGAGTCATGTTATAAAGATGAGAGAGGTCCCAGACTTTGAGGACATTGAGCAGAAGGTCAGGGATGCTATTGTTCTTGAGGCTCCAGTATATTTTGCAGATATGTCGTTTGGAGCATTATGTGGTAATCCTAACATAGCTTTTGTAGATGTCGCTGAGAAGATAGGAGCAATAAGCGGACTTGGAGAAGGAGGTCTACATCCTGTAATAGCTGAGAGATATAGGAGGTTCTTCGTCCAGTGGGCATCTGCCAGGTTTGGAATTGACATAGAGGTGCTTAATAAGGGCATGGGAGTGACAATAAAGATTGGACAGGGAGCCAAACCTGGAATAGGGGGTCATCTTCCAGGTAGCAAGGTCACGAACATCATATCGAGAGTCAGGAGGATTCCTCCAGGCGTTGATGCTCTATCTCCCGCACCTCATCACGATATCTATAGTATAGAGGATCTTGGGCAGAGGATATGGGCCCTGAAGGAGGCGACTGGCAAGCCAGTGTTTGTGAAGGTTGCTGCAACAAACTACGTCCCTTACGTGGTGTCGGGAATAGCTAGAATGGGTGCAGATGGAGCGATAATAGATAGCCACGGTGCAGGAACAGGAGCAACGCCAATAGTCGTCAGAGATCATGTAGGCATACCTATAGAGCTTGCAGTAGCTGCAGCAGATGCAGTGCTGAGAAGAGAGGGGCTTAGAGACGGGTTCACTATAGTAGCATCTGGGAGAATATCATCTGCTGACGATGCTGCAAAGCTGATTGCACTAGGGGCAGACATGGTGAGCATAGGGACCGCTGGGCTCATAGCCATGGGATGCATAATGTGCCACACCTGTAATCTAGGGAGATGCCCGGCCGGACTAGCCAGCAGCCTCACAGACGGCTCAAGAGTGGTGGACCTGGACTTTGCTATAGAGAGGCTCTACAACTTTATGAAGGGGTTCCTCGCTGAGCTACGTCTAATACTGAAGATGCTTGGACTGAAGAGGCTGAGAGATCTCGTAGGTCGGAGAGACCTCTTATCAGGTCAGAACATTGACGATGAGCTTAACAGGATCCTCATGCTTGGAGAGGTTAAGAGCAGTGATCCTCTACCATACAGGTATGATGAGGGGGAGAAAGAGTTCAGAAGAAGCAAATATGTTCAATACTATTCTAAACTGGTGGAGACTGGGGACATAGTTGTCATAGGGGCAGGAAGCGATGCACCTCCAGAGGTAGAGAAACCTAGAAAGATACTTGACTGGCTGAGAATAGATGGAGCACAGGTCACGAGACCCTCAATAGACCCCTACAGAGAGTATGTCGATCTCGAGTTCATCGTGTTTGGAGGCTTGAGGACTCTCAGCATGCCTCTTGTAGCTAGGGTCCCTGAGGAACATGTAGACTATGTGAGGATCTACATGAAGCTTGCAAGAATGTTAAACATAATTACAGACCTCACAAATATAGACCTTGAGGAACCAGCATCGGGAGAGTGCATAGTTAAGTATCCTAGCGGCATACTAGTACTCTGCGAAAACTTGGAACAGTGTAGAGAGGTAAAGAAGAGTGGTAGAGTACCGATACTGCATCTCGAACCAGCTATAGAGGCCGTCAACAAGATAGATAGAGAGACGGTCAGAGTGGTTGACGGCTTCCTCCTGAACTCTGACCTTAACAGGAAGGCTGATCTCGAGATAGCGCTTGTGCAACTAGATAAGAAACTGAGAATGTTAGGTGCGCGCTATTACAAGACTATCATAGTGAACTACCACAAGATAAGAGACAGTGGAGACATAACTAAGCTCATAGCGTTAGGAGCTGACCTAGTTGAAGTGTACACAATAACTAGGTACGCGATTCCTAAAGTAGCAAGCGAGGAGGAGCTGCTGGAGAAGCTGTGTAAGCTCTTCATAGGTCTCAAACGTGAGATAGCTCTGCTATGTGGTGCAGCTGGTGTATATAACGTTCAGAGTAGTTTAGTAGGTAATAGAGAGCTGTTAAGAGTTCTCGATATTGATCCAAGAGTTAGGAAATTAATAGATGTAAAGCTTGCTGGGTCTTGGTGAGCGTAGAAAGACAGAAGCTAGTTCAGAGATATATATCTAGATTACAGGGATCTATCAGGAAGGCCGTAGCCGACTTCCTGAAGAGAGAGGAGCCCCAGTCTCTCAGATTCGTTAGAGTAGGCATATCTCCTATACAGGTAGGTTCCCTCTACAAGCTTAGCATAAAGATATACCACTCTAGACCTCTCAAGCTCGACACAATAAACGAGCTCGTCAGGAGACTCAGACGTAACATACAGGTGACTGACTGGTACATATATGCACCACATGCTAACGCAATTAGAATAGAAACAACGATCACTATAGATATACTCCAAGGACTTATAACCTCCCCTGGAACATTTAGAATATGAGCTCGGAGGTCGTTAGGAGAGTAAGAACGAGAATACCAGGCCTAGACGAGATACTCTATGGTGGAATACCTGAGAGAAACATAGTACTAGTAAGTGGAGGACCTGGAACGGGAAAGTCTATTCTTGGGATGCAGTTCCTATATAATGGTCTGGTAGAGGGTGAGCCAGGGGTCTTTGTAGCACTAGAAGAACATCCAGCATCAGTTAGGAGAAGCTTTAAACATTTTGGATGGGATATATCTAAATATGAGGAGGAAGGAAAGTTCGCACTCGTAGACGCCTTTACAGGAGGGATAGGGAGATATGCAGAACGTGAGAAGTACGTTGTCAGGAACCCAGACGATGTTAGAGAGATGATTGACGTACTGAGACAGGCGATAAAGGATGTAGATGCTGTGAGAGTAGTGATAGACTCAGTATCCACACTCTACCTGACAAAGCCGGCAGTAGCAAGATCAGTAGTCATGTTGCTGAAGAGAGTCATAGCCGGGCTAGGATGTACTGCAATATTTGTGAGTCAGGTATCTGCTGGTGAGAGAGGTTTTGGAGGTCCAGGTGTGGAGCACGCTGTTGATGGCATAATAAGGCTAGATCTGGACGAGTACGATGGTGAGCTCTATAGGTCGATAATAGTGTGGAAGATGAGAGCTACAAAACATAGCATGCGTAGACACCCTCTCGAGATAACTGACGAAGGATTGAAAGTACACTGGGACAAGTACATAAAGTTCACGCGTGGAGGAGTAGTTATAGAGAAGCTACCTGAAGAGGAGATTAGAGCAATGAAGAAGGCTGTCCAAGAGGCTCCAGAGACAAAGAAGAGAGTAATTGTCGAGGAAGAGGAGGAAGAGTAAGAACATAGCTACGTTCTACATAACATATACTCTATCTTTAGACCCCTCTTGAGGGCCTCTGACAGGACTCTCATTCTAGCAAACATGCTTAGTCCTCTTAATGGGGCCATCACCTCTATGTTGAAGCTCTTGAAAGCTAGCTCACATGCCTTAACATAGTTTTCTCCTCCGAGAATAAGTACTCTACTATACTTCATTAGATCCTTCTCCTCTATCTGGCTTCTCAGTAAGCTTATGAACCTGTCATCCACTTTAACAAGCTTCTTATTGTAGTTCTCTATTTCCTCCCAGGGAAACAGGAGGCCATACTTTCCCGAGAGTATTAGCCAGGAGCCAGGATAGAAGGTCTCGGCGTACTTAATTGCTAAGCGTGTCAGCGTTCCTGTATACGCCTTGCATGCTGGTACACGTGCTGGAACGTTCCTATATGTGTCCCATATCTTCCTCTTGCCACAGGAGACTACGCAGAGCTCCATCCTTACCATATTTAAATATATCCTACAAAATAAGTAATATCGCAATGGCAGAGCCCTGGACCTATGCTAAGGCAGGTGTCGACCTTGCTAAGCACAGGCAGATGCATGAGATCGCTCATGAGATCATAAGGCAGCTATCTCAGAGACTTGGGATCGAGGTATCAGGAATAGAAAGATATGCATCAAGCATAAAGCTTGGAGACCACGAGATCTGTCTTCACGCTGACGGAGTAGGCACCAAAGTCATAGTCCTCCAGATGACAGGTAAACTATGGGTTGCAGGATGGGATGCGCTTGCAATGAACCTCAACGATGTAGCAGTAGACGGTTTCCAACCTGTTGCAGCATCAATGTATATAGCCTTACCATCATCTGACGATGAGAAGTTCAGAGACATAATGGAGGGAGCGTACAAGGCAGCTCTACATGGTAGATGTCTGATAATCGGCGGAGAGACTGCAATAATGCCAGACGTAGTATCATACCCCGATATCTGCTGCTTCGTTATAGGACTAAGAAGACACGTACCTGAGGCTCCACAGCCTGGAGACGTGGTCATAGGATTAGAGAGCAATGGCATACATGCTAACGGTCTCTCACTGGCGAGAAAGGTTCTCCTATCTAAGTACAGTGCCGATACATATATTGAGGAACTTGGTAGAACAATAGGAGAGGAATTATCTAGAGAAACCTACATATATAGCGAACTAATCCTCTCACTATACGAAAGGAGACTCATAAGATGTGCAGCGCATGTGACAGGAGGAGCATTCACAAAGCTTAAGAGAGTGATAGGCAAGAACATGAACCTGATACTTGACAACTTGCCAGACCCGCCACAGATATTCAAGCTAATTCAGAGAGAAGGGAACGTACCTATGGAAGAGATGTACAGAGTGTTCAACATGGGAATAGGGACGGTAGTCATATGTCCAAGAGAGAGCTCTAACGAGATAATCAGAGTATGCAGGGACAGTGGATATAATGCTCAGATAATTGGTAAAGTAACTGAGGGGAACGGTAAGGTAGTGATAAGAGCGTATACTGGCTCAGAGATAGAGTACTAGAGGACCAGACTATATGCTGTATATCCCCCTTCTCTGAGCTTTGACGCTATGTACCTGGAGACGAGTGGAGACGAGCAGTACACTATGTATGTCTTGTCTCTCCCTAGGGACTCCACGATCCTGAAGACATCATCTATAGAGCACTCCACGATTTTGACGTCCTTAGAATCTAACCGTAGCTTGAAGTCTCTTCTAGGTCTCACGTCCAGTATAACTGCTCCGTCAGGAACATCCTCAGCTCTCAGGTCTGTCATAACGGTCCTATGCTTGAGGGCTTCTATCAGGATCTTAGCTTCATCGAGCGATACTATACTGATATTCTTATTAATCATCTCGTCAACAACCTTCTTAATCTTATAGAACTCGATCATAACTTCCTCAGGAGTAGACCATGTCTTTGGACGTTCTGCAAACACTGCACAGTACTCAGATACCTCCATACTTAGGTCATATGTGCCTATTTTTCTAGCTAGATCAACAATCTCGTCCTTGTCGAAGCCTGCCAGTGGCCTGATTATCGGAGTCACCAGTCCTTGAGAGGTCGAGAACAAGTTGTCTAACGTCTGTGATGATACCTGTCCAATAACGTCTCCTGTTACCATAGCTCTGTACCCTCTGAACCTTCTACATACTTGGTCTGCGATGTAGTATAATGCTTTCTTGTAGACTATGTTCCATACCTCCTTTCTAACTCTCTCTCTTATAGCCTTGACGAGGCTCTCAGCATGTACTATGAATATTCTCGGATTATAACCTATCTCCCATCTCTCTGCTAAGTAAGTTATAACTTTGAGAGATGGTGCAAGATCAAGCTCTCCAGCTAACGATACTGTGAGAAAATCTATCTTCACACCTCGCTTCATTACTAGCCAGGCTGCTACTGGAGAGTCGAATCCTCCTGACACGAGTGCTAGGGCTCTGCCCTCAGATCCAAGTGGTAGACCTCCAGGTCCAGGTATGATTTCCCTATACAGGTATGCTCTGTCTCCTCTTATCTCAACGTAGAGCTCTATCTCTGGGTTCTTAAGATCGATCTCTCTAGCATACTTAGCTAAGGCTATTCCTATACTCTTCTCAACATCCTTGCTCGTAAAGTCGTGTTTTCCAACTCTTCTGCAACGTATGGCAAAGCTCTTTCCCTTAACGTGCTCTCTCCACAGGTCCTCAGCTACCTGTACTATCTCCTGGATGTTTCTGAACGTTATCTCTATTGAGGGCGATAGTGATTTTACGCCGAACACTCTCCTAACAACGTCGATGATCTTGCTCTCTTGCTCGTCTTTGAGCTCATCGATTATTATCCTTCCATCCTCTATCCTTCCCTTTATGTGATGCATTCCCTCTTTTTCTAATCCTTTAAGTATGTTTCTGAGTAATAACTTCTCTAGTTGTTTCCTAAACCTCCAGGTTTTTACCGCTATCTCTCCGTACCTGACGAGAAGCACCTTCCTCATCTATATGCATGTGATATAGGGCGGTTAACCTTATTAGCTCTCTCCACATATATGTAGGGCATGGAGAAGATAAGCTATGACTATTTTTCGAGACTAGATATTAGAGTTGGCAAGGTTATCGAGGCCTCAAGAATAGAGAGAGCCAGGAAGCTACTGCTCCTCAAGGTAGATATTGGAGGCGGAGAGGTGAGGCAGATAGTTGCTGGAATAGCCGAGACGTATAGCCCTGAAGAACTTGTTGGACGTAAAGTCATAGTTCTCGCAAACATAGAGCCTAGAAAGATATTTGGATACGAGTCTCAGGGCATGTTGCTGGCAGCAGATGTCGAGGGTAAAGCTTATCTCCTTAAAGTAGATAAGGAGGATCAGGTACCTGTAGGTGCAAGGGTGAGATAGCATGAACAAGCCTAAGGTCATACACTATAGTCAGGTACCTGTGCAGTATCCCTTCGAGGGGGAGAAGAGAGTCAGGATGAGAGTGCTCATAGGTGAGAATGATGCGCCCACATATCTTATGAGACTGTTTGAGGTGGATCCTGGAGGAGTTATTCCTAGGCATGAGCACCCGTGGGAGCATGAGATATACGTGCTTAAGGGCAGGGTGAGAGTGAAGATAGGAGAGGAGGAGTACATAGTTACTGATGGATACGCCATATATATACCCCCTAACGTACCTCACGAGTATGTGAACATTGGAGATGAGACTGCACTATTCATATGTACCATACCAAAGCCTAAAAGAAGCTAGAGATCAACATTTTTTAACTGCTCTAACACGTACCTTCTCACATCATCGTCAGATGGGAGGTCTCGTACAAGCTTTCCATCCTCAACATACTTCTCCAGAAGAGGAACAGGTTCTCTACCATCTCTGCATCTCATCGTTGGCTTATCATGGTATGGCACAACCTCATCTTTCATTTCTTCAATGCATCTATATACTTGTTTGAAACCTGGAAGCTTGCCTCTCTTCGTTATTGGTACCCATGTCCCTGACGCGTCGTCATATATCTCCACTATATCCATGCTTATGTCAACGCTTGGAGGGAATGCTATTGTTGTTCCTACTCCAAATACGTCTACTAGTTCTCTTAGTTCTCTAATAGATTCCTCGTCTAGGCCTCCGCTTACTACTATTTTCACGTCTTCCCTGTTTATGAGTTTTAGCAACCATTTTACCTCCTTGACTATCTTCCTCATGTTTCCTCTGCGGCTTCCTGGTGTATCGAGTCTGACTCCCCTCAATTTCTCCTTGAGAAGCCTCACCGCCAGGTAGGTCTCCTCACGCTCATCATAGAACGTGTCGACCAGCACTATTCTCGGAACAGCGTCTGGCAGCGCCCTATCGAACCATGCCCATGCGAGAGTATGATCACCAACAGCCTGCCTAAATATTATCATGAGAGCGTGAGGCATAGTTCCAACAGGCTCCTTTCCAAGAAGCCTCGCACCGAGAACATTAGCAACAGCATCACAGCCTCCTATGTATGCTGCTCTGTCAACCATGGGCTGGATCGCTGGATGAACAGCACGTGCACCAAAGAACAGTACTGTCCTGTCTCCAGCTGCTTTTCTTATTCTCGCTGCTTTAGTGGCAACCGATGTGTAGTGTCTAAGTATGCCGAGGATAGGTGTCTCATATACTGCGAAGTCAACATATCTGCCCTCTATCACTAGAAGGGGCTCGTCCTCGAAGAAGATCGTGCCTTCAGGAAGAGAGTATACACTCACTCTCAGGCCAGCCCTGAGAACCAGGTTGAGGACCTCTCTCAGGCCAGCATATACGGCCCACCTGTATCCTCTCGGCAACGATGCTACATGAAACTCTGCTCTGACCCTCACGTTGTCGAGTCCTGCAGCTTTCAGAACCTCTACAGTCCTGATAAAGTACACGTCTGTGACCTCTCCCTTAACTATCTCCTCCTCTCTAGCGATGTGAAATATCCTGTCCTCCATACGTCTCACCAGGTCAGCAGAGGCCGCTGTCCTCACACCTCAGCTCCCGTAGTGTCATCATTTTACTGCTCTCATAGTGATGTGAAGGTTATAGAAAACCTATCTCCCTCAAAGTCAACTATCACGTATCTTCCCCATGCTAGAGGTCCTGGATTGAGCACGAGAGCATCTCCAAGTCTCTCCATTCCTATTGCCTCATGAATGTGACCATGTAAACCTAGCACTGGCTTATACTTCTCTACAAGGTCTCTCACAGCTTTCGACCCAACATGAGCACCACTCACAATCTTATCGATAGCAGTATCCTTTGGAGGAGCATGACATGCAAATATGAGCTTCTTACCTGTACCAAGAGCCTCCTTCACAGCGCTCTCAAGCTCCCTCTCTATAACGTCCTCAGGAAACTCTAGAGGAGTGTTAAACGGCGTTGGATTAGAGCCACCATAACCTACTATAACGTAGTCTCCAACAACTCTGTACCTCATATGTATGTTGCAGGTGTTAGCTATACCTAGATCCTGCGTTGCTTCTCTAGGATCACAGTTGCCTGGGACATAGAGAGTCTCTCCCTGACTTCCAAGCTCCTCAAGTATCCTCCTCACAGTGGCTATGTCAGGTTTCCCGAACTCCACGAAGTCTCCTAGAACTATGGTGAGGTCTCTCGCAATGTTTTTTAATTTCCTCACGTTCTCAAACTTGTCGTGTATGTCCGATATTACTAGTATTCTCACATACATGTACTAGAGAGAGGATACTTAAAAACTGTATCACCACGATAGTAATGGAAGAGGCAGATATACAAAAGATTATAATAGCCACAGACTCTAGTTAGTCTCGAATGTCTCTCGAGCACTTGCTATGGGTTGAGAAGTATCGTCCTAGGAGGATTGACGACATAATAGATCAGGACGAGGTCAAGAGACGTATAAAGGAGTTCCTGAAAACAGGAAACCTCCCACACATGCTCTTCTATGGTCCTCCTGGTGTTGGTAAGACTACGATGGCTCTTGCAATTGCTTACGAGCTCTATGGTGATGCATGGAGAGAAAACGTACTCGAACTAAACGCAAGCGACGAAAGAGGAATATCGGTAATTAGAGAACGTGTAAAAGAGTTCGCAAGAACGGCACCAATGGGCAAAGCCCCGTTCAAGCTGGTCATTCTTGATGAGGCTGACAACATGACAAGCGACGCACAACAGGCACTCAGGAGGCTCATGGAGATGTATGCTAGCAACACACGTTTCATACTTATAGCAAACTACGTCTCGAGGATAATAGATCCTATACAGTCAAGATGCGCAATGTTCAGATTCTCACCTCTTCCAAAGGATGCAGCACTTGCAAAGCTGAGAGAGATAGCGCAGAAAGAGGGGGTAGAGGTGACAGATGATGGTCTTGAGGCTATCTGGGAGATCTCGCAGGGAGACATGAGAAAAGCAATAAACACACTACAAGCAGCAGCCGCAGTATCAAAGAAGATAACGGCAGAGGTAGTCTATAGGACTGTTGGTTACGTAGAACCGAGAGAGATACTAGAACTAATAAGTACGCTAGTACACTCAGGTTTCATGAAGGCAAGAGACAAGCTGAGACAGATAATGTATGAATATGGCGTAAGTGGAAAAGATATACTCAAGATATTTCAGAGAGAGCTAATGAAAGGAACAATAGAGACCACAGACGAAGGAAAGATAGAGCTGATGGAGCTAGCATCAGACATAGATTACAGACTGACAGAAGGATGCGATGAGGAGGTGCAGATGCTAGCCTTCCTATCAAAGATACAGGTAACAGCTAAGAAACATGGTCTAAAGATTAAAACAGAGGAAGGAACTAAGGAGATCAAAGAGGTAAAGGAGACTACGGAGACAAAGAAGACTACAAAGAGGAGAAAGACCTCCTCCAAATAGCCTTCAACATGGTGTGCCTCTGAGGACTGGGTTTTCCAGTTCCTTAACAGGAATATCAAAATTATTCTAGAGGAAGAATGTAGTCGTATCCTTTCAACTCTACCGATCCTATAACTACTCTGTAGCTCTCTCTTCCAGAGCTTATATGAACTTTCTTCTCTAACATTCCGTAAACTACTATCTCTTCGTTATCTCTAGCTATTCCTGAAAATATGTTTTCATATGAAGCTACCTCACATATCCTCGGTACATCCAGCGGCTCTATAGGTCTAACATCATCTATGGTATATATGGCAGGGTTATAGTAAGATTCTGATGAGTCTACAACTCTGGCCCTTATCCTGACGGGACAGATCTTCCTGTAGTAATGCTCTCCATATCTCTCATACCTCTCTTGAAAAGTTCTCACAAAATTTATTGAAAATATTCTCCCTCTAAACATCATTCGAGGCATTCTTCTCTTAACTATTTTTGCAAGTTTTTCTCGATCAAGACCCTTAATATATTTCGAAACATCGTTCACGCATATTTCTATCATTTTCTTATCAAATATTGTTATGTTTTTCTCCGCTAGCTCTCTCAGGGTATCTAGAGCTCGTAATGTGTTTCTCTTAGAGTATACTAGGAGATCTATATCTGATCTCTCTATGTTATGTATTTTTGCCAGCAATGATCCTGTTATTCCAAGGTAGTCTATCGGTATCTCCGAGTAGTCAGATAAAGTCTCTATTAGCTCTTTAGCGAGCTCTTCTAGGCTGTCTCCAGGTTCTCTCATTATCTCTCTTACTCTCTCTTCAGGTCTATAATGAATCCTCACATCTTCTATAGGGACCTGTATGAGCTCAATGTTGAGATATCTATCATATACTACATATTTCTTACATATTTCTCTCACGATCTCTCTAGACTTCTCGTACTGTGATGCTCCATACGTCTTCATTATTCTCTCCAGTCCAGTACTGTGTTTTCTCCATAATGTCTGTCTTCTTGTCGGCATGTATTTTAGGTACGATGTCACTCTATCTGGTGGGTGATGCTCTGCAACTACGCAGAATATGTAGCCTTCATCTGTTTCGAAGAGGTCTCTATCTAGGAACTTGTTGCTTCCTTCCTGTCCGCGGAGCATGGGTCTGTTATTGTCTGAGTGATAAGTGTTTTCTCTGTCTATACTCTATTATCTGAAGGGAACTTTTATAAATGGGTTCTGCTGTCTTTGTTATCATGGAAATTCGCGGATTGCTGAAAAGACCTCTAGTGACAGTCGAAAAAGATGTAAGCATAAGGGAGGCAGCTAGGAAGATGGAGAAGGAGGACGTTGGATTCCTAGTGGTAGTGGACGAGAGAGGACAGATATGTGGAGTAATATCAGAACGTGACATAGCACGTCTCCTCGCAGAGGGAGTAGATCCTGACAAGACAAAGGTAGGTGACGTAGCCAGAAAAGACATAGTGAAGATACACTACAGAGACCCCGTATCTAAGGCAGCATACCTGATGAGAAAACACAGAATAAGACACCTAGTAGTAGTGGACGACGAAGGAAAGCCAATAGGTGTAGTATCAGTAAGAGACATAGTCGATCTAGAGATAGCGCTAGAGAACCTCTCTAAGGTATCTGAGCTAACTGAGGAAGAGGAAGAGCAGATCTATACATCACCCATCAAGGTAACGACCTAGGAAGCCTTAAAAACATAGTTAAGTCTCAGAGAGGTGCCTTTTCTTCACTTCTCAGCGAACTCGGCATTCATCATTGAGAACCTCTATATATAATGTTAATACTTTATTTCTAGCTAGCTCTCTGTTACCACTATGCTACTCTCCATCATTCCTAAAAACATTGCTCTAGAAAGCATAGAAGCCGCTATCCTCTTCGCATATATTGTAGGCATACTCTACGTGACAAAGATACTATATAACATCATGATAAGGCGAGGGCTTCCTCATAATGTTGCTGTCTACTATAACAGGAAGTTCATACATGTCTTTGCCGGAGGCGTTGTAGCTCTTCTCACTCCCATACTTTTCACATCTCCGTTAATACCTCTCATCTTAGCGTTCATATTAGCAGTATTCTGCTATATTCCTCACAGGAGAGGAAAGTTACTCTACTGGTTCCAGGTTGAGGATAACATGTATGAGGTAAACTTCTGCATAATGTGGGGAATAACCATATTTGTGCTCTGGTTACTCTTTGGCAATCCCTGGCTTGCAATAGTGCCTGTAGCGTTCATGGCATTTGGTGATGCTGCTACGGGTGTCGTTAGGAACACCCTGTTCAAGAGGAGGACGAAACACTGGGTAGGTAACATAGCGATGTTCGCGACATGTGCTCCTCTCGGTCTCTACTATGCTGGCATACCTGGGCTTATAGCTGCCGCTGTTGCGTCTCTCATCGAGAGATTCGAGTTCAACCCGATAGACGATAACGTGCTTATATGTATCTCAGCTACAGTAGTACTCTACATACTCTACATGCTACTTCACCTGTAGTCAGCATAATGAAACCTCCACACATACTTCGGACAGGTGGGAGCATCATCACCAGTATAAGAGGCCCCTCAGAGGTTAAATATATTGTTACTTAAATAGGTTCGACAGATGATAAAGCTGTGACTCGACTATTAGTATCAGTAGGCTACGTAGAGGAGCTTCCAATAGTATACAAGTATAGGCAGCACATAGACATACTAGATCTAAAAAACGTGAAATCAACAGAATCTCTAGGATGTCCAGAGTACAACCTCATTGAAGAGGCTCTACATAACAAGTTCACAAGCTTGAGCATCCCTCTCGGAGACGTAGAGAAACCATATACCTCAATACTCACACTTGCCGAGCTCATCGACAAGCTAGATATCGACTTCATAAAGGTCGGAATATGTATGAACGATAGAGAACAGATAATATGGTTTCTAAGAGAGCTCAAGCACAGGATAACAAGCTCATGCTTAGTGGTGACTGGGTTTGGAGATTATAATAATCTTGGATATATTGACCCGCTTAAGCTGCTTGACATATGTAGAATGCTTGATATTAAGATATTTATGATTGATACAAAGATAAAAGATGGAAGATCGATAGTTGAGAAATATGGTATAGACAATATAATGAAGATAAGAGATGCATGTAAGCAACAGGGAATCATGTTCTCGCTGGCTGGTGGATTGAAGATAAGTGAGCTATCGGATATTATAAGAGAGGTAAGGCCAGACATAGTTGGGCTAAGATCAGCTCTTTGTGACAAAAGATCGCATATAATGAGCGAGGCCCGCCTACTAGAGGTCATAAGGATATTTAAAGACCTATCTCGTCCTAACGTGGTCTATCAGCATCATTGCGGCACCATATGAGGGTACTGCTGTCGCTATCTTGAGAGGCTCTCTAACTATGTCATCTATACTCACTATATTGCTAAATCCGGCTCTGATTCCAGCGTCTCTTAGCATGAACTCTCCAATACCTGCAGTTACAAGAGTTAGTCTTGCTGTGTCCTTTCCAGATGTTGCTGCTCTAGTTCTTACCTGAATGAATGATTCTGTTATCTTTCCTATCGCGATATCGTATACGTATCTTGCTATCTCTACGATCTCGCTCATGTTTAGATATTCCAGGCTCGAACATGCTACTCTCGCAAGTCTGAGAGCGGCATCCTTCAGAGATTTTCCTCTTCCGTCTGGAGTATCGATATAGTATTCTTCTGAGCTTATCTTCCCTAGGAGGAGGTTCACGTCTGCCATTATTGAGAAGTATTCTCTACAGATACGAGAAATATTTCCCTTATATGGTAACCTGTCAACAATCTCCGATACTGACGTTCTTAACGTTCCTAGATACACAAGCTCCCCGCATATGAGCTTCTCAGGATCCGTCTTTCCACATATTTGAGGTCTTCCATCTAGAACGAGTATTATTGTCGTAGTTGTGCTACCTATATCTGCGAACACGCAGTCTCTACACAGTTTTGATACTAGCCATGCACTTGCCGCCCAGTTCGCTGCAGCGATCTTGAGAGGATGTTTCAAGGCTTCGTCAGGTTCGAGGAGCTCGAGGTCACAGCTCACGAAGAGCGTTCGATCTTTTCCAAACGCTTCACAACATTTCTCAACTACATCGATCACTCCCTCTGTCTTAGACTCATATATGTCACAGAGCTCAGCTGTCATACATATGCTCGCATAGTCAGGACTGAGCTCACGTGAGAGCTCTCTGAGCCTCCTCTCTAGAGCCTCTCTACCTCTCCTCCAGAGAGGGAAATACTCTCTATGAACCTCCTCAAGGACGTGTTTACCGTTATCATATCTTATGACAACATATTTCAAATTTGCTCCTCCCACATCTATGCCGAGCACGCGCACGGTAGACAGATAACATTCTTTAATCATGTTTAAATGGATTACATGACCGATGAAGATAGTGCCAGTGCTAGATCTGAAGAATCTTCTCGTAGTACGTGCGGTGAGCGGGAGAAGAGAGGAGTACGAACCACTTGTGGATAGCAGAGTAATACCATGTCCAGTAATTGAGCGCGCCCTCTACTCCATATACAGTCTAGGGTATAGGGAGATCTATATAGCAGATATAGACCTCATAGAGGAGAGAGCCAGCTACGATCTACTGAAGATTCTTAATAATATGCTATCAATCTTCGATAGAGTGTATATTGATGTTGGTAGAAGAGGAATAGAGTATTACAGTACTGCAACAGAGAGAAACATCATTCCTGTAATAGGGACAGAGTACGTGAGAAGTGACGAGATCGAAGTTCTCTCCGGAAAGACTATCAGCTTGGATATGTATGGTAGACTTGTAAAGCTGAGAGATAGAGAGATAGATTATGAGGACTTCCTATATATTATGTATAGATTTTCCATAGCTCCAGAGAGAGTTCTCATAATAGATTTAGAGAGGGTCGGAACATTCTCAGGAATAGATCTGAAGAAGGTTCATACGATCTCGCGGAGACTGAGAGAGATGGGGATACGAGAGGTGCTCTATGGAGGCGGCATAAGAGACATGTCGGATATAGAGAGTCTCTCGGAGATGGTAGATTCCGTCATTGTTGGATCTGCACTACATAGAGGAGCTGTAAGATGAGCAGGTTAGAGGTATCAGAAATATTTACGTCTTTCCAGGGAGAGGGTCCACTAGCTGGGAGAAGGGCCATATTTCTGAGGCTTGCAAGGTGCAATCTGAGGTGCACATGGTGTGACACCAAGTACGCATATGAGCCGAGGTATGTGCTAACTATAGATCAGGTTAGGAAGATAATACTCAAATATAGAGAGAGCATGATGCAGGAGAGGCCTCTGCTGGTAGTTACAGGTGGGGAGCCGCTGATCCAGAAGAGAGGCCTCCGTTCTCTCCTAGAGAGCATTAAAGAGATGTTCGTTACTCAGTTAGAGACTAATGGTACCATAGATGTATCAGATATTATAGAATTATTCGATTACGTCGTTGTCTCGCCGAAGCTTGCAAGTAGTGGTAATCCTCCAGAGTTGAGAAAAATATCTCCAACTTATAGGAAGGTTCTCGAGCACTATAGTGATAGGATATTTTTTAAATTTGTTATAGATCGTTTAGATGATATATATGAAGTTGAGAGTATTGTGAGAGAGCTTAACATAAGTAGGGGGAAGGTGTTTCTAATGCCTCAATGTCGATCTATGGAAGAGCATGTTGAGAAGCTGAGGCTAGTGTATAAGCTTGCGTTAATGTATAATTACTCTATAAGCGTCAGACTTCAGTATGTTCTAGATATCAGGTAGCTCTGATCACAGTCTTGAGCCACTCTCTGTACCATTCAGGTAGCTTCTCATACTTGTCTGTCAGAGGGTCAGGTTTTCCAGCCTCCATGAACGCTCTGAGCCTGAGAGTACAGGATAGACATTCTCCGCAGGGTCTCTCCTGTCCTCTGTAGCAGCTCCATGTATGTTCATATGGTACTCCTAACTTTACACCTTCTCTAACTATGTCTATCTTTGTCTTATCTGCAAATGGTGCCCATATTCTTACTCTGGCTCTTCCCTCTGTAACTGCTGCGCTTCCTAGGTTTATTGCCTCTTCAACTGCTTTAAGGAACTCTGGACGAGTATCTGGGTACCCGGTCTCTGGATCGTATCTATGTACTGCTATGGCTATCACTCCTTCTCTATACTTCCTCTCTAGGAGGAGAGTCTCTAGCCATGCTGCTGTGAGGCTCAGGAACACTAGATTTCTCTGAGGTACGTAATCGAGACTTACCTTGCTCAGGTCCTGTATAGTTACACCTCCCTCTACTAGTCTGGAAGCGTGAAATAGCCAGGATATGTAGCGTATGTCTACTACTCTATGCTCTATGACTCCGGCAAGCTCTGCAAGCTTTCTTGCGCATTCTACCTCTCTTGAATGTTTCTGACCGTATATGAACGTTATTGCATAGATATCTGCTTCAAGCTCCTTCTTAGCCTTCCACAGAAGCGTGCTAGAATCTAGGCCTCCACTAAGCATTACTATACAGCATCTGGACATTGAGCTTGATAGCTTGGAGAAGCTATTAAAAGTATTGTCTACAGAGTTGTCAGGTGGCTCTAAAGTCTCTCAGACTGAAGGCCTTGTAGTAGGTCACGACTCCGTCATTGCTTAGTAGTGCTAGGACGAGCTGTAGACCCATAGCTTCGCAGTATCTTAACAGTGACGATAGATCTAGTGCTCTTATGCCAAGACCTTCTGTAACTATCTTCACAGCATATCGGGGACGTGCTTTGCTAGGCTTCTTTCCTTTTTCCCAAACTAGTATGTCTATGGGTGAGTCGTCTGGTGTTATCTTGACATTGTACCCTCTCTTTCGTAGGTCGAGGTATACGATAAATCTGAGGATGTCACCCACATTCTGGAGAACGTCCTCTATCCTGATCTCTCTGCCCTCTCTGTCCACTACTCTGAACCTTGTTGTGAGGTATGCCAGCTCTATTGGACTCACCTTAAGTCTGCTGTCGCTGACCTTCTCTCCTATACCTTGCTCATGTAGTGTAGCTATGCTCTCTCTATCGCCCTCAGCTATGTATTCTTTGTCTCCTACTTTCGTGATCTTGAGCTCTCTTCTGGGTCTCGTCATGGTACTAGCCTGAACCTGTCTCTAGGATAGAGTACTACTTCTCTTATGTTCTCTCTGTTAAGCATAACCATCAGGAGCCTGTAGAGGCCCAGACCGAAACCTGCATGAGGCGGCATCCCCCAGTCATATACCTCGACATGGTACTTAAATGCTTCAGGGTCGAGACCACGCTCTCTTATTGCTTTCTCAAGCATCTCTCGAGTATGTATTCTAGTGCTTCCTGACGCTATCTCCAGACCCTTCATCACTAGGTCAAAGGACTCGCTCTTTCTAGGATCGTCCTCTCTAGGCATAGTGTAGAACGGTCTTATCTCCGTTGGCCAGTCAATTATGTAGAACGGCTCGCATATCTCCTCGTAAAGCACCTCTAGCCCAGAGTGTGGTATATCTTCACCATATCTGACGTTGAGTCCTCTCTTATTAAGTATCTCTATGGCCTCGTCATAGGTTATCCTCTTGAAGGGTCTTCTCAGCTTTGGAAGCTCTATCTTCAGAATCTTCAACTCTTCCTCATTGACCTTGCTCACAGTCTCGTAGACATTACATATTATCTCGTCGATTATCTCCATTATGTCGTTATAGTCCATAAATGCTGCCTCAGCATCAACAGATATGAACTCGTTCAAGTGATAGTTAGTGTTATGCTTCTCAGCTCTGAAGGCTGGACCTATCTCGAATACTCTCTCCAGAGATGCTGTAAGCTGCTCCTTATATAGCTGAGGACTCTGTGCAAGATAGGCCTTCCTCTCAAAGTACTGAACTTCGAACAAATCTGCTCCTCCTTCCGTACAGGTTGCTATTATCTTTGGTGTGAAGACCTCGACGAACCTGTGTCTGTAGAAGGTCTCTCTTATGGCTCTCACGACCGTGCTAGATATCTTAAATATTGCCAGGTTCTCGGGCCGTTTCAAGTCTGCTGCTCTATATCTCAGTCTTGTGCCTAGCTCTGACTCTACGCTTCCCCATATGTCTAGTGGCATCATCTTGACCTCGTTGAGCAGTGTTATCTCTTTGGCAAGCACTTCTACACCTGCTTTTGCAATTTTGCTAGCTCTAACGACTCCTCTGACAGCAATGACGTCCTCTTTCTTCAACTTCTTAACAAGGTCGAGAGATCTCTCGTCTGCAACTCCCTTCTTCACCGTTACCTGTACGAATCCCTCCCTGTCACGTAGGACTATGAACTTTATCTTTCCTATATCACGTATCTCCCACACCCATCCGCAGAGAGTTACCTCTTGTCCATCTAGCTCGGGCTTGATGTCACATGTCCAATGAGTCTTCTTAGGAAATTTCACGAGAATGAAGACAGAGAAGGGGTTTATAAGACATGACTTCTCTCGCTCACCATGCTCAATATCTCGCAACCTCTACACGCACGTTTGTTCCTGTTATCATGCTTAGAATCTTAGCGAACTCGCCAGGCTTCAGAGGAAGCCTCTTAGCCTCCCACTTCGGTATCTTAACCACGGCCTCGCTTGTTCCATCAGGGAGCCAGGATATTGCTACCGTGAGTATCCTTGCTGGATGTGCTAGCTGTGATGCTAGCTCGCTGATGTTGCTTGACTTCTCTATAAGTCTGACACGCTTGCCAAGCTGTTGCTCGAGCGCGATCTCCATATCCTTAATTGTCGCTCTAGGCAGCGATCGTATACCTCTCAAAACGACGACTATCGTGTCTCCAGCATCATATGCTTTCACATACTCAACGTTCTTCAGCTGTTCCTCAAATCGCTGCTTTATGTTTAGTAGAGCGTTTATAACATCAACGTCTGTCATATCGTACTGCTGGCTATCCAGTAGCTGCTGGCATCTTGCACAGAACACTCTCGTCTTCACGCAGAACGTGCAAAACGGTATTTTCATGTCATCACCTCAAGACTCAAAACATGTTGAGCCGATCTCCTTATAAGCGTTACTATACTTTCGAAAAACTCCTTAAATAGCGGACACGTAGCTATGATCAGAGTGGAGGCTCTATGTAACTACCTCTGGAGACTGACAGGAGCACTATATAGGACATGTGAGACCTGTATGACAGGCAGGTACGTGACCAGCGAGGAGTTCTGGAACAGCTTTGCAGACGAGTTCGTTAGAAGAGTCCTGAGAGATAGAGATCTCTGGAAGTTCACAGAGTGGCAACTATCAAGAATATTCACTAGAAAAGGCGACACTGTTCTCGACCTCGGATGCGGCTTCGGGAGACTGAGCATCCCTCTAGCAGAGAGAGGATGCATAGTCTATGCAGTTGATCAGTGTAGAAAGCTTCTGAAGTATCTCGAGGACGAGGCAGAGAAAAGAAAATTGAAAGATAGGATAATCGTAATAGAAGGCAAGTGGGAGAAGCTAGAACCTGGAAAAGACATACCTAGGAAAGTCAAGACTACGGTAGCCTCACACAGCCTCGAGGTTGACGACCTAGTTCATGCGTTAAGGCTCATAATTGATGTTACAGAGAGAAACGCCCACATATTCGACGACTATAGACGAACAATGACCATAGAGTACGAGGACATAATGAGATCCATATTTAGGGACCTCGTAGACCTCTATCCATCGACTGTCCCTGTAATATTTCTCACGCTTACAAGTCTGGGGGTGCTCCCTAACGTTGAGACGTACATGAGAAGGTATAGAGTAAAGGTTAGAGATATTGAGGAGATAATTGAGAGAAGGCTCAGCAAGTTCTTGCCCACACATGTAGAGGAGGTCAGGAAGATTATAATCGAGAGACTGGAGAGATGTATAATAGAGAGGCATGAGGATGGTGTAGTGGTCCTCCTAAACAGACCTATAGCACATGTATGGTGGTTCAATAGAGGTCAATGAGGCTCGTGATAATTCATGTGGAGGACGAGGTCTGTAGGAGAGGCCGTATCTTGAAGATGTTTGCTATTCCTTACAAGAGCTTTCACGATATGACGTATCTTGATATTCTTACTCTTGGAAACTTGAAGCTTCTGAAAACTTATGACTTCTGGATTAATGTAGAGGAGTTTCCTCATCGTGTAGAGAACATGAGCGCTGAGGAGCCTATGGACGTTCTAGACAAGGTAGTTGAGGTGAGGTCTATTGGCGGTAGACTAATAAGTTTAAGAATAGTAGGATCCTACGATACCTATAGGATTAGTGAACTTTCATCTAGACCTGTAGGGATAAGGATAATAGGCGAGAGAGCAAGCATAGCGTTCTCGGAGACCCTCTACGTGTCCGCTCCCTGTAGAGACCCCTATCTTGATGCAAGGTTTATCAGAGGAGAAGTAGAGAGACTTCTCATAGGTGCATCTGTAAAGAACTTCCTCAAGTCTCTTGACCTGCTTAGAGAGGCCAGTGAGAGAGGAATGCTTGCACGTAGGAAGCTGGTGCTTTTCGCCGATTTTGTGCGGGAGTTCTCTATCTCTGTATAGAGTACTTATCGATTATTCTCCTTATTATGTTGCTTGTACTGTACACGTTCTTCTGGAGATCCTCACGTAGTCTGAGTATCTCTACATTTTCAATTCCTCTTCTCTTGAGCTCCCTCCTCAGCCACTCCTCGTCGATAGGCTGATCAGGACCTAGAAGTATTATGTCAGGTCTCTCCTCCTCTACGACCCTCAACATATCATCCTCATACCCCAGCCTGGCCTTATGTACGTAATATATGCTGCTCACAACCTCGAGCCGGCTGTTCTCGTCTACTATAGGGTCCCTCCTCTTTATTCTCCTCACTGTGGAGTCTCTTGATACAACAGTGATAACTCTTCCTAGTCTCCAGGCACTTCTCAGATAGTGAAGATGGCCTGGATGTATTATCTCGAAGGTCCCCGCTGTCAGGACCTTTGTCCTTGCTCTCTGAACAAGCTCGCTAGGTCTCTTCCACTCGAATGATAGTATATTTAGGAACCTTAGAGCATCTAATAGTCCCTCTGCGTATGTTATTGTTGAGAGTGCTGTGAAATAGTCTCCTCGAGATAGGTAGTGCTTTGAGTCCTTAAGATAGGCCTCGGCGATCTCTACTATCTCTCTGACCTTGGGGTCACTGTCGAGGCTGGCCTTTATCTTCTCCAATGTCTGTTCAACGTTCATTATGTATGAACATATCCTGGTCTCGAGATCCAGCCTCTCTATGTTAATCACGTTCTTTCATTAGTGATCTATACTTAAGTTTTAATTCCTTCTCCTCTCTCTATCTCCTGACTATAGTTCGGTGTCCTAGATGGTGCTGTTAAAGTTTTAATATTACTTATCTTATTTCTAGAATCGAGAGGATGAGCATAAGAAACCTCATATATGGTGAGGGAAATCTTCCTGAGAGTGTTAGAGAGAAGGCTAGGACTCACATGCCTATTGTAGAGTGTCCAGAGAAGGTTAAGGAGGGTGAGAGTGTCAGGGTAAGGATCAGAATAGAGGGGCATCCTAGCAAGCCTGATCACTACATATCCTGTATCGATATATATTTCAGCGAGGACGACAGACCTTTCAATCCTATAAAGCTAGCACATGTGGAGCTCTATCCAGAGCTCACAGACACCAGCATAGAGATAAGCATAAGACCCAGAAGATCTGGGACGCTTCACGTAGTGGCATACTGTACCAGTCACGGTCTCTGGGAGACCACTAGAAGGATAGTGGTCGAGAAGTGAGGTGAAACACATATATTGAGGACGGGGCTGAGATAGCGTGTGAGAGAGCCTCTTCCAAGCATAGACAAATTGAAAGAGATAGCGAGACCTAAGGTCAGACCACTCATATGGTGCAGCGAGAACAAGATACTCAAGGTCCTAGACCAGAGAAAGCTGCCCTTCGAGGAGGAGTACTACAATGCAGCAACAGTAGAGGACATCTATAAATGTATAAGAGAGATGTATGTACGTGGAGCACCTGCAATAGGGATCTGCGCCTCATACGGCATGGCAATAGCAGCATATGACGCCCTCAAGAGAGGACTAGACATAGAGAAGACTCTAGAACACTTGAGAAGATGTGGCCAGTACATAGCCTCAGCAAGACCAACAGCAGTTAACCTGGAGTGGGCTGTAAAACACATGTTAAATGTCGCTGAGACCCTCGTATCAGAGGGCAAGGTCAGAAACACGAGAGAGCTTGCCGAGAGCTTAGAGAGAGAGGCAATCAACGTGCAGGAAGAGGAGTTCGAGATAGAGTTGAAGATAGGGTTGAATGGTCTTGAAAAGCTGAGAGAGTGTTCATCAGTCATGACTCAGTGCAATGCAGGTGGTCTAGCGGGAGCAGGAATAGGGACGGCGCTCGCACCTATGAAGGTCGCTAAGTATCTTGGAATGGACATCAAGGTATATGTGCCAGAGACTAGGCCATGGTTACAGGGTGCGAGGCTCACAGTATATGAGCTGCATGTGGAAGGCATACCATACGTCCTCATTGCAGATACAGCAGTAGGATACGTGATGTATAGGGGAATGGTGGAGGCCGTGATAGTAGGTGCAGACAGGATACTGAGGGATGGGCATGTGATAAATAAGATAGGTACCTTCAAGGAGGCGGTGATAGCACATGAGCTAGGAATACCATTCTATGTTGCGGCACCAAAGACGACCTTTGACATGGAGAGAAAGATAGAGGAGGTGAAGATAGAGGAGAGGGATCCCGACGAGGTCAGGAAGATAAGGGGAGTACTCATAACTCTGCCAGACGCGCCAGTATATAACCCGGTCTTCGATATAACCCCTCCAAAATATGTGACAGCAATAATAACGGAGTACGGTAATATTCATCCACCATATATAAAGAACATACCGAGAACACTACAGCAAGCATGATGCATGCGGACGCTTACAGCATCTGCTCATGTATCCTTTATGTGTCGAAGGTCTATAAGATGAGAACCATCGCAGGTTCTAGCTCGTCTATACTCATGTATTCCCTCTCTACATGTTGCATACGATACTTCCTGTATCCGTGCCTCCTCTATAATGGGCTTGAGAACCCTTTTTCTAAGCTCAATCCTCAGATACCTGTATCCTCCAACTATCTCTGAGTTCTCATAGTATAGCTTTCTGAGCTTGCTCTCAAGCTCTGGAAATGCCTCTACTATCCTTCTAAAGTTGTCTGGCCTCGCCTTATATGTTGACGTCGTTATATGTCTAGCACCTGCTGCTACGACAGTCTTGACGATTTCTCTCAGTTCTTTGGGGTCATCGTTTATATATGGTATCACTGGGTCAATTCTGACTCCTACAGGTATGCCCTCTCCTGATGCTTTTTCTAGAGCTCTTATCCTCTCTTCTGGTGATGGTGCTCCAGGTTCTAGTCTTCTTGAGAGATCTCTATCTAGGGTCGTTATGGTCACCATGATCGCTACATTTCCATTTCTCATAATATCGAGATCTCTCTCAAAGATTGACCCCTTCGTCGTTATGAGCACCCTACATCCAGATCTCACGAGAACATCAAGTATCCTCCTAGTAAGATTCTGATCAGACTCCTCAGGTGGATAGGGATCGCTCGACGTCGACATGTTTATTACTAGCCTCCTATCTATGATCTTGAGATCGTGAAGCACTTTCCTCACAGCATCTCTCTTCGGTGTACTTCTTCTCCTACCTATGTACGAAGTCGCATAACAGTACAAGCACATGTGACTGCATCCAGTATATGGGTTAAGAGTGTACTTTGGCGGACATGTGCACAGTCTTCCCTTCCAGGGGTCGAACTTCCTTATTATCTGCTCGGTCACGTTGTCTTTCTGTAACATATCTGTAGTCTAGAAACCTTTTAAAACCTGCTATACAACATGTGACGTGGTTTCTCAACGTGATTATGAGATAGTTAACAATGAGTTATTCTTAGCCTATTCTTCAGTAACTCCCTTCACACTGTGTGAGGTATGTATCATAACGAGTGAGGACAGGCCAGGGCTTCTCGCAGCAATATCGAACGTATTTGCAGATAATGGAATAAACATACTCAACGTTAGCGTAAACGCGCTCGAGCACTCGTTCTACTTCGTGGTCGACCTCACCAGATGCATGACAAGCATAGAGGACGTGATAGACAAGCTACGTAGCTTCTCATTCGTTAAAGACGTCTTCTACAGGTACATGAGGGCAAGTCCAGTAGTTCTCCCAAGGTTCATAAGACCAACATTCAGAGGAAAGAGCGTTGTGGTCCTCGATAAGGATCTCCTACAGGAACTTGCGAAAGATGAGCTATCATCGCTAGTGAAGGTAGCATACTACATGGGTAGGTCAGATGCCAGGTTTGTTAAGAACTACTTCTCCATAAACGATCCAATAATCGAGGATCTCCTAGAGATCTCGAAGACGTTGCAGCTTAGAGGACTCTGTAAGATAGATAGCATAAAAATGGAAGACTGTAGCAGGATAGTTACTAAGTTAACAGACTGTATAGATCCTAACATAGTTACTGAGTATCTTAGAGGCATAGTAGACGAGCTATATGGTAGGAAATACAGGTATAACATGGAGGCAAGATGTATAGATGAGCATACTCTACATATAGAGATAATGTTCAGCTCCTCTTAGCGAGGAGGTACCTATCTAGTAACCCAGCATCTCTAATAAGCTCACATGTTCTACATATGTCTCCTGTGGTAGGCATTCCACAGATGGAGCATCTGCCTGTCCTGACCTTTCTCTCAAAGTATCTGGACTCCTTAAGTATTGACGATAGAGAGTCTCCAAAGGACACTATCATGTACTTTATATTAGGGTTCCTTCGTTCTAGCTCTGCTAGAAGGAACTTAAGCGTGTACCTAGGATTATTCTTCACATATGGGCATTCACGTTCAAGCATGGGTATATCCATCACGTATGCGTATACTGCTATCTCTTCCTCTCTAATGTTCCTTAGAGGTTTTATTCGAGGAACAAAGTTCTCGACATCTTCACCAGTAACGGGGCCGAACCATTTGAATCTCTTAATGTCGTTCGAGAAGACGTTGAGGAGAACTGTCTGTGCGTCGTCGTCGAGATTGTGTGCGGTCATTATCTTTGAGAGACCTTCTCTTCTAGCGATCTCGTTCATTACTCTTCTTCTGAAGACTCCGCAGATGGTGCACATGTTCACGTTCTTTCCACTCTCTTTCAATTTCTCGTATACCTCCTGCGCTGATACACCAATTATGCTACTTACCGTGTACACCTTATACTCTAGTCCATATCTATCACATACCTCCCTTATATATGACACTCTCTCAAGTTTATGTCTAGTGTACTCAAGCTCCTCATCAACTGTGAACACTAGGATCCTGCGAACGTATGATAGTGGAGGCTTTCTGAGGTTTCTTACGAGAAGTTTAAGCATTACTAGACTATCTTTTCCGCCACTGACTGCGACTCCTATTGAGTCTCCATATTTTATCATATCGTTCTCTCTTATGTTTCTTATGAACTTCTCCTCTATAGACTTTATAAAGCACTGTCTACATAATGCCTCTCCAGACGATTCTCTAAGGTAGAATGCTTCTCTCCTATGGCATCGTGTACATACTGAACTAACCATCTTGCATATATATTACCTGCATAGATAGTATATATACGTGAAGATCGAGATCTCTCGAGGAGTTGGAGGTATAAGATATGTGAAGATGGTTGAAAAATGTAGACTACAAGATCCAAGGGCTGGATTCAGCATAAAGGAGTACGTTATAGAGCGTAGGAGAGACCCACTAACAGGAAAGTGGTGCAGGATAAATGTAGAGAGAGCACTGAGAGAGAGGAAGGTGAACGAGGAGGAGATAGAGGAGACTGTCAGAAAGGTCTTTCAGGAGTATGAGTCAACATGTCCATTCTGCTCCAGTAAAATTGAAAATCAGACGCCCAGGTTCGAGGAGGGTGACAGGATATATCATGGGAAGGTCGTGATCATGCCTAACCTGTACCCGTTCGCTGAGACTCACGCTATAGGAGTCATAGATCCTGAGAGACATGTAGTAGACGTCTCTGACATATGTGACTACGTTGCAGATATCATAGAGGGAAGCATAACATACTTCAGAAGACTAGGGTTCAGATACAGGTACCACTATGTAAACATGAACTTTCTATTCCCTGCAGGTTCCTCCATACCACATGCTCACATACAGATCTTCGCAACGGAGCAGCCTAGCATGTATCATGAGGATATATTGAGGAGAAGTGTACGCTATTACGATAAGTACTGTAGGAACATGATTGTTGACTATCTTCTCAGTGAGATTCAGCATAGTAGTAGGCTCATAATGGCGTCTGAGGATGCTGCAACATTTGCAGCATATTGTCCAAGATCATATAATGAAGTACATATTGTACACATGTATGAGCATGATATACTCAGCCTAGATAAGAGAGGAGTAGACTCTCTAGTAGAGCCCATATGTAGAGTGCTCAGAGGCTACAGGAACATACTTCTCCAGAGAACATTCAACTTCGCAATATTCTCAACATCCCGTAGAAAACACTCCAAGCACTTCAGAATACTTGTCAGACTCTGCACAAGAAAGGAACCTGTACCATACTACACGAACGATATAGGATTCATAGAGCTTCTACATGAGGAGCCTGTCATAGTGACATACCCTGAAGACACTGCTAAGAAGCTCAGACATGGCACGTAACCTGCACTACAACAAGCTACCTAGAGGATGCGAGCTCTGTCTAAGAGGTCTCAAATCAATACTCTTCATAACAGGCCTATGCAACGTTAGCTGCTTCTACTGTCCTGTAAGTAGCGAGAGAAGAGGGAGAGACGTGATGTATGTGAACGATGTTCCAGCAAGCATGATAACCATATTTGAAGAAGTAGAAGCATGTATGAGCATGGGAATAGCTATCACAGGAGGAGAGCCAACATTAGTGATAGATAGAGTATGTGAGATAGCTAGAGCTCTCAAGAGGGAGTATGGAGATAGCTTTCACATACATGTGTACACTAATCCTCTATCATGGAACAGGTACAGAGCCTCAAGACTGCTCCATGATGCTCCCCTAGACGAGGTGAGACTTCACATAGTTAGTGAGAAAGGGTTAAGAGTATTCCTTAGGTATCTGAGGTCTGTTAGAGATAGCAGTGCTGTTGTTGGACTTGAGGTTCCTGTTGTTCCTAAATTTTATGGTGATCTCTATCTGATTGTTGAGGAGCTATATCGTAGAGACGTTATAGAGTTCGTTAATTTGAACGAGCTAGACGTGTCAGAATCTAACTACAGGAGACTCATCTCGATGGGACTCCCAGTAGAGAGAGGCCACGTGAAGGGCAGCTATGAGCTCTGTGTGAAGATCCTCGAGGATCTTCACAGGAGATTTCCTGACTTAAGTATACACCTATGCTCATCACATACCAAGGATAGTATCCAGATCAGGCTGAGAGCATTCATGAGATCGCTATACTACGCATCAGCTTATCAGAGAGTACAGGACGATGGCACGTTACTTAGATCATGTAGGGGTGCGAATGTTAGAGAAGTCCTTATCGGTAGATCATTCAAAATTTTTGAAGAATACTAACCCTACTCTGACCTCAGTGCCTGTAGTGGCGTTATCATCGTTGCTCTGCGTGCTGGACCTAGCGCTGCTATCACGTTAACGAGCACAGGTACTATAGTCACAAGTAGCAGGATCGGCGGTGTTGGCACTATGGGGACCGACAGCGGTCCTAGCCTCACAGTGACTGTTTTAGAGATTACTAGAAGCATCGCGTCTCCAATAACGACGCCTACGAGAGATATCGCTATAGCCTCGAACAGAACTAGGAAGAATATCTGTCTGCTTGTGAATCCTACAGCCTTCATGACTCCTATCTCTCTTGTTCTCTGTAGTACGCTCATGGTCATTGTGTCGAACATCCATAGTCCAATTATCAGAGTGCCCACGGCTGCTACCACAGTGAGAAATATCTCTATCCCTGTGATAATCATCATGTACTGTTTAAGTATTATCTGTGGATTAAATATCTCATATGTTGGAAAGAGCTTCTTTATGAGGTTAGCAACGTACGGTATCTTACTTACACTAGAGACGAAGACTGCTGCAGCAAAGTACATTCTTATAGGTGATATATAGTCGAAGAAAGTCTCATAATTCACAAATATTGCCTTGTTAGGATTTCCATACATCGTCGGGTGAGTTGGTGCTAGAATCGCTGTGACCGTGAGCGTTATGTACCTTCCCGATAATGTTCTTATAACTATCTTCTGTCCTGGATATATGACCTGTATCCCGCTCTTAGTGAACGCCAGCTCGTATCCTACTATTGCTGTCCCAGGTGCGAGTATTGGTTTTCCCTCAAGTATTGCTGACTGTAGTGAGGATGCTCCAACCATGTGTGGTAGATTGTCTAATGTTGTAGGTAGAACTACGACTCCGATGGCTCTACCATTTATGTATATTGTTGCTGACGCATCTGTTATGGGTATAACTCGGGACACGTATGGTAGCGACTCCAGCTGGACTATCTGAGCGTCAGTGAGTAGCTGTGTCCCACTGGTGAATACATATATCACGTTGACTCCGAAGGATGACTTCATCACGTTTGATATCCTATATTTCAGTCCTACTCCGATACCCATTGCTGCTCCCAGGGCCAGCACTGCTATTATTATCCCAATTATGGATCCTATTGTTCTGCCCTTTCGCTCCCATATAGATCTCCAGGCAAGTACAAAGTAGTCACTGAGCTTCACGTGTATACGGTACTGTTACTGTAATACATGTATTTAAACAGTTACTTCTCACGGAGGATCGTTGGAGTATAAAGCTTAATATATCATTTAGAGCATACATGTATGCATGAGTATTAGGAAGATAATAGTCATGATCGTCATGCTAGTTCTAGCACTAACTACAGTGTCATACGCGTCATACCAGTTCCGGCTATGTGGAGTCACTGTCGTCAAGACAACGACGAGCAAGCATGGTCCAGTACTGCTCTCAATATGTCTCAGACACGTGACGGATCTATTCTTGAAGAACGTGAAGATATATGTATACGTTTTCGGTGACTCAACGATAACGCCACTACCAATAACATACACTCTCGTACTACCTTACCAGCAGCTCAGATTTAACGTTCTCGTTAACGCTAGCGTCAACAGGTGGCATCTGATAAATATAGAGGTCTGGTGGGAGGAGGAGCTTGTCTCCAAGAAGACGATCTATGGGTTCGTTCCTGAAGGAGCCTTCTCTCTGACACCGTCAACGCAGTATCTCAATGCTACAGTGTACTTTCCTGGAGAGCCAGAGCTCAATGTACAGGTCAAGCCTACGGTTCTCTCTCCAAGCTCGACATATATCATGGATGTTAACATATGTAATGTAGGGTCAGGCACCATGTATAACGTTAGGGTAAGCATGGACCTAGTACCATCATCGACATATATAGTTGTTGAGAACACCAGGAACCTGACACTAAGCATCAACAAGCTTGAGCCAGGAAGATGTATTCTAGATAGATTGAAAGTTACGTCAGGATCAACCCTAGGCCTCGTAGAGCTCAGACTAGACGCAACCTACGTTGACGCTATAGGAAACATAGGGCGACTCGTGAAGACCTATCCAATAGAGGTCACATATAGCGGAAGCGTGCAGGTCATACCTGAGAAGCTCTACCTACAGGCAGGAGAGCGAAACAGTGCGATAATAGACATATGTAATAGATATGGTTCAGCTATAAGAGACGTTAAGCTGACAGTGAGATCAGTCGTGGGAGCGCTCCTCCTGAACACGACAAGCATAGATGTCGGCAACGTGGATGCGCACACCTGTAAGCCGCTGAGATTGTCAATAATTGTACCTAAGACACCTGAAACGATGAGAGGAGTCACATTAAGCTACGACCTCTCCTACAAGATACCTCCAAACATACTCGTCACAAAGTACGGATCAGTAACCTGGAGCATAGTTGCTGAGCCAGTTCTAACGATCACCCAGATCACGACAGCTCCAAAACACCCAACTGTTGGTGAGGCAGTGATAATATCTGTGATAGCTGAGAACCTTGGAGAGGCGCCGGCATATGATCTCAACATTACTGTAGTGCCAGGTCCAGGCTTGAAGCCAGTGTCCTCAACGTATAGCTTCTATCCTAGACTTAACGCATACTCTCAGATACCTGCATCGTTCACGTTAAATGTCACGAAGAGTGGTGAACTGAGATGCAGAATAGTGGTAACCTACGTAGACCCATATGGAGTCCATCATAAGGTTGAGAGAACAGTAATAATAAGAGCATTATCTCTCACAGGTGCTGGACTCCTCTCATCACCATCACCGTCTGGATATAGATTAAACATGGGAGGTGAAGCCTCGCTGAGCTATCTACCATACGTTGTGGTGGCGGTGGTTGCGGTAATAGTCGTAGTCTCGATAGCTGTTGCATGTAGGAGGAGAAGGAGGTCGTCATGAGTAGCGAGGTCATTGTAGAGCTTAGGAACGTGTGGAAGATATATAAGCTGGGACAGGTGAAGCAGGTGGCTCTACAAGACATAAACCTATGTATACAGGAGGGAGAGTTCCACTGTATAATAGGGCCGTCAGGTAGTGGAAAGTCGACACTTCTAAGCATAATTGGTGGAATGGAGAGACCCTCGAGAGGCATAGTTAGGGTGTGTGGTATAGAGCTAAATAGGTTGAAAGAAGACGACCTAGCTAAGCTACGTAGAGACATGATAGGATTCGTCTTCCAGCAGTTCTACCTCATACCTAGACTCACTCTAGTAGAGAACGTCGAGCTTCCTCTAATAGCTAAGGGAGTACCCAAAAAGGAGAGAAGAAGACTTGCACTAGAGGCACTCAGAGCAGTAGGACTAGAAGAGAAGGCATATATGAGACCTAGCCAGGTAAGCGGAGGAGAACAACAGAGAGTCGCCATAGCACGTGCAATAGTTGGCAGACCTAGACTTCTCCTAGCAGACGAACCTACAGGAAACCTGGACGTAGAGTCAGCAAAGAAGGTTATGGACATCTTCACATACCTCAACAAGGAGCTAGGAATAACGATAATACTAGCAACACACAACATAGAGCTACTACCATACTGTGACAGAGTAACAAGACTGAAAGGCGGCAAAATCCTCAGAACATATGAGAAACATGAGATAGAGGGACTTGTGAGAGAACTTACAGAGGTTATCTACCACAGAGTTTAAACGCCCTATCAAAATCAAGCGGATTATACATCTCAGAGAACCTTACAAGCTTCATCACAGTAGTACCATTCTTACCAACAATCTTCACAAGCTTAGGAAGATACAGACCACCCCTACATAGTAGCACAACAGTAACATTATAACCACCATAAGTCGCATTAAACATACACCTACCAATCCTATGCCCCTCATATAGGGCCACAGTTATAGCATTATATATACCTGACAGACCAGCCTTATCAAACAGGACCTGCAGAGGACTACCACTCGCATTAACAATACTCAACGAAGCAACAGGACTAGACATAGACACAGTCTTCACAATAGTACAGATCCTATACACATCACCAGAACGCTCAAGCAACACACTAAACGAAC
>JAADER010000050.1 GCA_013153275.1 Thermoproteota archaeon | reverse complement strand
TGAGGTTTATGAGATTTAAGGTCGTGTTCTTCGAGCTTCTCGACACATTAATAAGAGTTGAAAGATTTCATGAAGAGGTTGCAAAACTACTTGCATCAGAGCTCAGACTTCCAGCATCAATAAACGAGATAGCTGAGAAAATTCAGACAGAGTGGTTCAACAAGTATAACATGCTGATAAGCAAGGGAGCATATAGATCTCTTAGACAGCTTGCAAGAGAGGTCGTAATATCAGTAGTAAAACAGTATACTCTCAGCCTAAGTCCTCAAGAGGTTGACTACTTTAGCAATGCTATATCGTCAATATTTGTTGAGCAAGCTCAACTATACGACGACGTACCTGATACTGTAAGCAAGCTTAGCGAGAACAATGTAGATATGTATATTCTCACAAATCTTGACAATGATATAGCAAAAAAGATCCTCCTAAGACACAACATGTTAAAATACTTTAAAGGTGTAATAAGCTCAGACTTATCGAGAGCTGGCAAACCCTCTCTAAGAATATATCAGGCAGCACTAACAAGAGCGAAAGCTAGCAAGGATGAGTGTGTCCTAGTGAGCGGCCTTCTAGAAGACATCATAGGTTCAAAACTTGTAGGATTGAAGATGATATTTGTCAATAGAACAGATAAGAAGACTGACCTTGTTCCAGACTATACAGTTAAGAGTCTTCGAGAGATAGTACCTATAGTACTAGAAGGCTAGTGACCACCTTTAGCTCTAACTGCCTCATGTCTTTTCTTAAGCATCCTCTCCCTTTGCTTCTTCTTCCACTTATGCTTATGAGTCTCTCTGAGCTTAACAGACATTAGTCCTCTCATTCTTCTTCCAGCTGGTGTAAGTCCTCTAAACACTCTTCCTCTCTTAGGCTTTATCTTTATGATCTTTGGAAGAGCTGGATCAGGAGGAGCTATCTCTCCTTTAAGAACCTTGGTGAGCCATTCTCGTAATCTCTCAATATTGTGCTGCCATACTGTTCTCCTTCTCTCATCTACATATATGCCTAGCAGTCTAGCATCTCTCACAGATAGACCTAGTGCCCTGATCTCACCTATCGAGTATCCTCTACCTTCTTTCCACTCGTGAGGAGGAAGACCTCCATACCTTATGAGCCTGGGAACCTTTACTAACGGTGGTGGAGGAGGTACTACAGGTAGAGTCTTCTCAGATGACATTGCTGTTCTCAATTTAGCTTAGACTAGTATTTAAAAATGTTCCTTCAAGTCCTCTAACTAGTCATTGTATGCGGAAGATTCTCACAATATTGGCATATGTGAGAGGAGTAGAGCTACTGCTTCTCTACCTGGTACTTGAGAGCTTTCTATTCCTCGTATATGCAAGACTGATACTTGCAGTACAGCTAGTGGAGCTCATCCTCATAATAACAGTAATATCATTATATCAGGTAGTTCCAGAGAAAGGAAAAATACTACTGCTCATAATAGCATCGACATGTCTAATAATAGACATAAGTCTACTATCAATGTTAATAACATCCGGCCTCAGAGTACTGACAGCATATATAACATTCACAAGCAACGTGCTAATAGACATTGTTCTAACACTACTAAGTATAGAAATCGCAAAAAGACATTAGCTACGCAAAAGAGAGAGTTATTCTTCTAGTTATCTCATAAGTATCTAATCTACCGTAGACTCTAATAGTCACGTAGAGGTAAGCCTTCCCAGTATATATGTCAGGTTGTACATCCTTGATTATGACAGTATCAGGATGCTCAAGATATGCTTGACCATTAACACACTCAACATTAATTATATCATAGTTCTGTAAAAACATGTCTATCCCTAGATTAATCACTAATGGTCTCTTTGGAGTAACTTTATACTCTTTCTTAAGAAGCTTAGATACAGTAAACACAAGTCTATAGTCACTTACTAATCTTATGAATACTATTAAGCATATTGCTACAATAGTCAGAGAAAACACTATATCATATACTAACATTATACATCTCCCAGCAATCTTATGGATAGTCTGCTAGAGATCTCTTTCAAGTATCTCAACGTCAGCTGAGGAGGTTCAGCTATCACTCGAGTATTATGAAATACTGATACAAAACTTGCATCACCATTCCATCTTGGAACTACTTGCATGGCTACGTGAGGTCTCTGCACAATATCGATATTGAACCCATGTGGAGAATATGCTTCAGATAGAAGTCTTATACATCTTTTACATATTTTAAATAGGTCACTAATAACTTGAGGCTCAGCATCTCTGAGAGATACATGTCTTCTAGGAGCAACAATTAAGTGACCATTATTGTACGGTCTCCTACATACATACACGACGTATCGATCATTCTTCTCAAGCACTAGGTCATCTTTTCTGATCTCTTCACATATTGAGCACTGTTCAATATACTTTACTCCTTTTATGAACACTGGTAGAAAAATATGAGAAAGTTTATATACGTTTCCTACTATTTTATAGGAATCTTAATGTTCAACTCCTTAGCGAGCTCCTTATACCTGTTCCTCACGGTAACCTCTGTTACCTGTGCAGCCATTGCAACCTCCTTCTGCGTCCTTATCTCACCCTTCAGTAGTGAGGCGATGTAGACTGCAGCTGCGGCTAGTCCTGCTGGGTCCTTTCCAGCTGTTAGTCCTCTCTTCTTAGCCTCGTCAAGTATTCTCATAGCCTCTCTCATGATCTCTCCACTAAGCTTCAACTGCTCGCAGATCCTGGGAACATACATCTTCGGGTCAGCGAGTGGTAGTCTTATACCTAGTTCTCTAGCTATGAGTCTGAAGCATCGAGCAATCTCCTTTCTACTAGCCTTAGTGTACTGTGCTATCTCGTCTAGCGCTCTAGGTATTCCATGTTTTCTACATGCCATATGTAGACAAGCCGCGACTATGGCCTCTATGCTTCTACCTTTCACAAGTCCCTGCTCGAGAACCTTCATGTATATTGCAAGTGCCTCGTCGACTACTGTCTTAGGTATGTTAAGCTGTGATGCAAGTCTGTTGAGCTCGTTTAGTGCCTGTAACGTATTTCTCTCATGGCTTGTCTGTATCCTTATTCTCTGCTGCCACTTTCTGAACTTTATTATCTCAAGCTTCTGCTTAAGTGATAGCTCTTTACCACTAGAGTCCTTATGTACTAGATCTATCTTTGTCGTAAGCGACTCACTCGTGAGACCAACATGCCTTAATGGTCCTCCAGTTCTTGCTCTAGCATCCTTCTCCTCTGGCGTGAAGGCTCTCCACTCTGGTCCCAGGTCTATTGGTCGGTCCTCGAGCACGAATCCACATCTCTCACATACTAGCTGACCTAGCTCGTTCTTTATTATTCTGTTAGATCCACAGTGTGGACATACGAGAGCACGCTGTTCTTCCTCTGGCTTCTGGACCTGTGCTTGCTCTGCTCTTGCCTTCTTATGAATGGAGTAGAGCTTCTCAAGTATGGATGATGTCTGAGGTCTAGATGTCTGTTCCTGCTTGTTCGAGCTGTTCCTCTCCTTCTGCTCCTCCCGAGCTCCCGGAGTTTGGAATGTTGAACTCATGCTAGCACCCTTTTAAGCTTTGTGTTCAAGTAGATGATAAGAGGTTTAAAAACTTTTCTCAACACAGATAATTAAGAATATTCAGGATTCAGCTCCTGAGCTCGCAATTCTGCGACGAATCTTACATAGAAGTCCCAGAATCTGCACCCTAGGATCAGCTCCTCTCAGCAGTCTAAAGTGAGCATCTCCGACAAGAGCAATTATCTTAGGTTTCTCAGTCTCAGGAATCTTCAGCTGTGAGTACGGTGACATGACCTCTCTATGAATGGTCTTCACTATATCTATAGGATCAGCACAGTAGACGTTGAACAGTTCCTCAAGTCTCTTCATGGCCGATGAGAACTGTCCGTGAACTGCCTCATACACGAAAGCCTTCATCAAACTTGGACTAGCCTTTCCGAGAGCCTTGTACACAGTCTCTGCATCTATCTTTCTCGATACTGCGGCTGCTGCTTGTAGTGTGTTTATTGCTTTTCTCATATCTCCTTGTGAGATCTCCCAAATAGCCTCAAGACCATCCTCCGT
>JAADER010000070.1 GCA_013153275.1 Thermoproteota archaeon | reverse complement strand
GGCTATATAGGATCCGTACTTATGAGAGAGCTAGTTAACGATGGTTTTCACGTGTTCTGTCTTGATAGGCTCTTCTTCGGAGTGGATCATTTAAGAGAGCTTGTTGGCGAGCAGAATTTTACGCTAATACATGATGATGTTAGATGGTTTGATCCAGAACTATTAAACAATATTGATGTTGTGATAGATATGGCTGCCATAGCTAACGATCCCGCGGGAGAGCTCAACCCTGAGTGGACGTTAGCTATCAACTATGAAGGTAGAGTACGTGTTGCAAAGCTAGCTAAGAAACATGGTGTGAGACGTTACATCCTCTTCTCATCCTGTAGTGTGTACGGGTTCCAGAACGAGATCGTGAACGAGAGCTCAAGAACTAACCCCCTAACGACGTATGCTAAAGCTAACCTCATGGCTGAGAAGAATGTTCTTCCGCTGTCTGGACCAAGCTTCACGGTGACTGTGCTTAGACTTGCCACGGTCTATGGATACTCTCCGAGAACTCGTCTTGACCTTGTTGTGAATGCTATGACCTTGACAGCGTTCAGAGAGGGCAGAATATATGTGGAGGGTGATGGACAGCAGAGAAGGCCTCTAGTACATGTTAAAGATGTTGTTCGAGCTGTAAAACTGGTCATTGATGCTGATAGTGACATAGTTAATGGTGAGATCTTTAATGTAGGGTCTAATGATCAGAACTTTAGAATAATAGACATAGCATACAGAGTGAAAAACGTTGTTGGAAAGGATGTTGAGATAGTGTTTAGAGGCGAAGTAGATAGAAGATCCTATGCTGTGGATTTCTCAAAGATAAGGAGAGTTCTAGGATTTGAGCCTAGGTACAATATTGAGGATGGAGCGAGGGAGATATTAAGAGCACTGGAGATAGGAGAGCTGAAGCCTAGCATACGTAACTGGACTGTGAGAGCATATAGGTACCTGATAGAGAGGTGGCCTAAAATACTTGAGAGACAGATAAACATAATACCTACATACTGGCCCGAGGTCTAAGAATGAGAGCGCTAGTTACAGGTGCATCAAGCTCACCAGGATATAAGACAGTTCTAGAGCTAGCATCAAAGGGATTTCAAGTTCTTGCAATATACAACACGCACAGCGTATCCTTCCCGCAAGAAAACGTTAAAGCTCTGAGACTGGATCTTACAAGGTTTGAAGATGTTCTCAAGATCTTTAACGAGTTCAGACCTGAGATATTGATCCATATGGCTGCTCTTGGCGATGTTGATAAGTGCGAAATCGATCGTGACGCTGCGTGGCTCTTAAATGTTGAGGTCTCACGCTTCTTAGCTAAGATCTCTCAGAAGTATAGAGTATTAATGCTCTATCTATCTACCGACTATGTCTTTGATGGAGAGAGAGGGATGTATAAGGAGACCGATGTACCCTATCCTGTCAATTATTACGGTCTCACTAAGCTCATAGCTGAGGAGATCGTGAGAAGCATGTTAGATTCCTATATCATAGTTAGGACCAGCGCTATATATGGTCTAGGTCCTGGGAGACCAAACTTCGGCAAGGTTCTTATAGAGAAGTTAAGTAGAGGGGAGAAGGTCAGGGCCCTGGTGGACCAGTACTTGTCTCCCACGCTTAACACTATGCTTGCTAAGGCTATAGTTGAAATTATTGAGAGAGGATTACAAAACGATGTTCTTCATATTGCTGGAGAACGTATAAATCGGTATGATTTCGCTATAAAGCTTGCAGAGAAGTTTGGTTTTGATAGATCAAAGATCGAGCCAATATATATGAAGGATATAGCGTGGAAGGCTCGGAGACCCAGAGACTCAAGTCTCGACGTGTCGAGGGCTAGGAACATGCTGTCTATAGAGTTCTACTCTATTGATAAGTCTCTCGACATGTTGCGTAAGGAATATTACGAGAGTGCTAGATAGACTAGGAGAGGTAATGCAGGGTCTAGTTCTTGTAGCAGGTGAGGGTACTCGACTTAGGCCTCTGACGTTCACCACTCCTAAACCTCTTATACCTGTCATGGGTAAGCCTCTTGTCGAGTATATTCTCGAGGGATTGAAGGAGTCTGGGATAACTAACATATGTCTCGTCATAGGCTACCTAGGAAACCTATTCAAGACCGTTCTCGGAGATGGCTCGAGAATCGGTGTCGAGCTCAGCTATGTTGTCCAGTGCGAGAGACTAGGAATAGCCCATGCTATACATAGGGCAATAGAGGACTGTGTGATAAGGGAGGAGTTTGTTGTTCATCTTGGAGATAACTATTTTGAGGAAGGTATATCAAGATTTGTGAAAAGATTTCAAGAAGGTGACTACGATGTGTTCATAGTGCTTACAAGGTACAGAGATCCTAGGAGGTTCGGATATGTGCTTCTACAGGATGGAAAGGTTGTTAGACTCATCGAGAAGCCTATTGAGCCTCCGCCTGGAGGATACACGTTGACGGGACTATACATGTTTAGAGATCCTGACCTTGTGGAGAAGGCGTTCAGAGAGCTCAAACCATCTCAGAGAGGAGAATACGAGATAACAGACCTCATACAGTGGTTCATAGACAAGGGATACAACGTAGGTTATGACATAACTAACGGATGGTGGAAAGATACTGGAACACCAGATGACATGTTAGAGCTAGTTAACATGATGTTAGATAAGATAGAGACAAGAACAGATGGTGAGGTTCGAGGAAAGATAATTGGTAGAGTCATAGTTGAGAAAGATGCGATAATAGATGGTGAGGTATATGGGCCAGCATATATAGGAGAGGGAGCATACATAGACAAGAAAGCAAAGATAGAACACTACGTAGATGTAGAAGCAAACTGCGAGATCACTTCAGGTCAGATATCTAGATCTCTGATACTTCCAGAAGCAAGAATAGAAACAAACAACGCAAGAATAATAGACTCAATAATAGGAAGAAAAGCGGAGATAAAACTCAACACCGGACAATACAAGATAATATCTGGAGACTTCACAATAATATATAACTACTAGAGCACGATACGACTACATCCTTACTAGATACATCTATCTTAAGCACCTGAGGACTAGAGCTCAGTACTAGAAGTTTTTCTAGGAACCTTGGTTCAGTAAAGTTATTATTCTACTAATAGCACTACACCTCTAAGCGTGGTGACTTCACATGGTAGAGCTGACTTCTCTTATAATCAGCTCGTCATGAGCTCTTCACTAGTCTGATCTGGTACCCCTCATCACTAGTTATGTGCTCTATGCTGAGGAATATATAAATATTGGTCTATCCTATATGTCTCGAGAGTGCTTGTGCGTGTTTCAATATCTCGGCGTGGGATCTCGCCCGTTGTCACCTCTATAATAGTGTGTGCCATCGTTATAGCATCTGTGCTATTGCTCTATATTCTCAGCATGGGGTTAATATTTCATATGTCGCCGTCTCCTGGCGCTGTATCCGGCGTTGGTTCTATCACCGTTCTCGGCTACAGGTCAGGCCCCGGCTACCTCGTCTATTATGTAACAACTAAGGGCGAGGTTACCATATATGACATAGTTATAAAGACTCCTGACGGTTCTGTTGCCTGTATAGAGTCCTTTCCAGGAGGTCTGAAGCTGAGCCCAGGAAAGGTCAACACGATTCCAGTAATAGGGACTCTACTTCACTGTAAAACTACAATACCTAATAAAGGTTATGCTCTCTTCGTTGGGTCGAGCTCTATTGTTGCAACATCTCCACTAACAGACTTCACGTCCGTGAAGAATGGTCTTATTGTCCTCAAGTTTGCATACTTCGAGGATGAGGTTGCTAGATCAAACGATAGACTCTACGTTGATCTCTCATCCGATTACTGGGACAGCATCCTGATATACCCGTTCGGTAGCATATACGCTGTCAGGTGTAAAGGATCTCAGTGTGGCACAATATGGACCAAGACGACTACTGTCCTGCCAATAGGCCAGAACGTGCTCGATATAAAAGATATGACTCTAGAACAGAGATATGATCTTGGGCCTATAGTTGTTGTAATAAATCCAACATATGCGACCCAGGAATGGACCTTCAAGATAATAGACGCTCTAGGAAACGTCCACGT
>JAADER010000021.1 GCA_013153275.1 Thermoproteota archaeon | reverse complement strand
GGAACATGTCATAGATGACGCTGGGACAAAGAGGAAGGTCTGGGTTCACCGTAAAGGAGCGACAAGAGCGTTCCCACCTGGCAGACCTGAGATACCTGCAAAGTACAGAGACATCGGCCAGCCAGTGCTGATACCGGGTAGCATGGGCACAGCAAGCTGGGTACTACTAGGAACAGAGCAGGCCATGATGATAACGTTCGGAACAGCGCCTCACGGTGCTGGAAGAACTATGAGTAGAGAGGCAGCGATAAGATCACTTCCTCCAAGCCGAGTCAGGGCAGAGCTCGAGTCTAGAGGAATATATGTCAAGGTGGCTGAGTCTGAGATAATTAGTGAGGAGGCTCCACAAGCATATAAGAATGTTGATATTGTTGCAGAGGTAACTATAAAGGTTGGAATAGGGAAGCCTGTCATGAGGCTGGTCCCAATGGGCGTGATCAAGGGCTGAGCTAAGGTTAGCATTTTTAAGAGGATCTCCTAGGTCTCTCTTATGAGCTTTGTAGATCTATCAAATTTCTACCATATTCTACATCCTAGGCCTGTAGTCCTAGTTGTGACCTGTAGCAGAGAGGGTAGGGTAAATGTCATGTCTGCGAGCTGGATAACACCTATAGCGGAGGATGAGCCGACTCTGGGTGTCGCGATAAGTAGGGACACATATACTCGAAAGCTTCTCGACGAGATTCCTGAGCTCACTATAAATGTTCCCTCGATTGACCTAGTCGACGAGGTCTGGAAGGCTGGCACGACAAGTGGTAGAGAAGTTGATAAGACCAAGATTCTCAAACTCAGGTTTGCTAGCTCAGAGAAGGTTCGTCCACCACATATCGAGGACTGTGTAGGATACGTCGAGGCTAAGGTGAGGCAGATAGTTCCTGTGGCTGAGGTCGACTTCATCATATGTGATGTCCTCCTTGCCAGGGTCCGTAGCGACCTCCTCTATAGGGGCCAGAATGTTGATCATAGAAAGGCTAGGATCCTCCTACATGTTGCTGGTAGAGCTTTCTCATATATTAGAGACATAGTCTATCCACGGTCTGGGTCAAGGTAGTTTAAGATTCTTACTAGACAGGTTAGGTATCCATATTTTAACATGAAGAATCTTTATAGGCACGTATCGAAGATTATGAGACGACTGTGGCTAGATATCTCGTATTACGTAACGCATGTGTCGTAGATCCGGTACAGGGAATAGATTGTGATATAATGGACATATGTGTTGACGTAGAGAGTGGAAGAATAGTAGACTGCTCAGAAGCGCATGGCCAGGTCGAGACCATTGACGTTGGTGGAAGACTCACGATGGCGGGCGGAATAGACATTCATACTCACGTTGCTGGTCCAAAGATAAATATTGCGAGGCTCATGAGGCCGGAAGATCACTATCGCACAAACGTGCCATCAGTCTCCTATCCTAGAGCTCACTGCGGCAAGTCAACTCCAACAGTGTTGAGGACTGGTTACAGATATGCTCAGATGGGTTATACTCTAATATGTGAGGCTGCTAGCCCTCCTCTCAAGACGAGGCACACTCATGAGGAGCTTGATGATACTCCGATAGTTGACAAGCTTGTTTATGTGCTCTTTGACTCTACTTGGCTGGGATTGGACTATATTGTTGAGAAGGATGTTGAGAGCCTTGCTCTCTATGTTGCGTGGATGTTAGACAGCTTGAAGGGATATGCTATTAAGCTTGTTGATCCAGGTGCAGATATGGCATGGTTCCATGGTTATGGGCTCTACTTCGATATTGATGATCAGGTGCCTGAGTATGGTGTGACACCTCGCGAGATAATGTACTATTACTCACGTGTTGCACAGATACTGAATCTTCCTCACAGCATTCATGTGCATACTAACAAGCTTGGGATACCTGGAAACTACACGACGCTTCTCGAGACCTTTAGAACAGGAGAGTCGAGCGTGTTTAAGAACAGGCTAGTTCTCCATGTGACTCATGTACAGTTCAGCTCGTATAGAGGGGACTGCTGGTATAATTTTGCTGCAGCAAGTGATGAGATAGTTAAGGAGCTTGAGAGGAGTCCTCACGTGTCTATAGATCTTGGACAGGTCAGTTTTGGAGAGACTACGACAATGACTGCTGATGCACCTTTTGAGTTCATTCTCTATCATCTAAGAAAGTGGAAGGTCGTCCTGCATGATATAGAGGCTGAGACTGCTACAGGCATAGTACCATACAACTACAAGAGGAGGAGCGTGGTCAATGCGATACAGTGGAGCATTGGTCTAGAGGTAGCGTTACTAGCATCAGACAACCTTAGGTGGAGAATAGTTCTCTCGTCGGATCATCCTAATGCTGGACCGTTCACTAGGTATCCTCTCATCATGACTTGGCTAATGAGTCGAAGAGCACGTGAGAGAGAGATGGAGAAGATGCCTCGAAAAGCTGTGAGAAGAATGATACTGCCCTCGATTGATTCTGAGTACACGTTCAGGGACATAGCGATCATAACGAGAGCTGCGCCAGCAAGAATACTTGGCCTACAGGATAGAGGAACTCTGAAGCCTGGAGCTGTTGCAGACATTGCAGTATATGATATAGATCCTAGAAATATTGACCCATCATCAGAACATGACAAGGTTTACAACTCTCTGAGGAGGGCTTGGCTAGTACTTAAAGATGGTAGAACAGTGGTAAGAGAGGGGAAGGTAGTACAGGAGGTCTCTGGGAGGACTCTCTATGTAAAGTGCAGAGTACCTAAGAGGAGGATGAGCAGGGTAGTGAGAGAGATAGAGGAGAGGTTCAGAAAATACTACTCTATACATATTGCAAGCTTCGTGATAAGTAGCAGAGAGATACATAATCCATCACCAATAATCACTAACGCAGACTTGAGAGAATGAGAGACATGCCGGCTACATATAGCACAGCTAGATAACATATAGTGTACATGACGCTACGATAGAGAAGCGGAAACATGATCGCAGACAGGAAAGAACCGCAACATATTGCCAAGCTCAGAATAGCATAGACCGAGACGTCTCCAAGAAGGGAAGCTAACCCCCTGAAGAGAACCTCAACAATCGCCATAGATACTCCATAAAGTAGACCAACAATATAGACGTTAGACCATGAGCATACTCCCATCATGGAGGTTAATGGAAGAAACAGCGTTAACAGTACCGAGACTTTCCTCGATGCTGCCTCACCCATAGCTAAGGACGTCACCGAGGATACTACTGTAGCTATGACGAACATGATAAGGCCCTCACTAACGTTACCATGAACGAACGATATATATTGTATACCAACTATTGGAAAAAGGCAGGAAGAGATAAGAAAAGTACCAGAAGTATATAATAGTGCTCTCCTACCTGGCCTCAGAAGCCTCCTACCCATAAATCCTCTCTCGAGAGTCCTCACCTTTGATGCAACATAGATAGTCACTGTAGCGAGAATCATCGACGAGAATGTTAGAAATATAGCTGCAATGTCTACAAATGTCTTCACATCTCTATAGAAGCTGAGAATCAGGAGAAGAATGACGGGGCCCGCAACAGCACCAGCCTGGTCCAGCGCCTCTACGATTCCGAACGCCTTTCCCGCTCTCTCTGATATTGTCTTGATTATTATGTCTCTTGAGGGTCCTCTCATCCCCTTTCCTGTTCTCTCTGTGAGGTACGCTATGTAGAGTATGCTTATTCTCGGAAAGTATAGTGGTATAGGTAGCATAGTTGTTAATAAGTACCCTAATGCATACAGTATAGCCATTCTTCCCGCGACAGACACTATAGATCCGACGATTCTCCCTGCAACTGTTGCCAGATCTCCAAGACCCCACAATGTACATAGCTGTGTTAGTCCTCCGCCAGCAAGTCTCATGACCATGTATAGTATGGATCTGAAGCTCTCGTATGTGAGGTCGGCTAGGAGACATGTGATTCCTATCAGTAGCAGTAGCCTTCTTCTCACAGTGAGATCTTATAGAGAAAGACTTAAAAATTAAGTCACGCACATTATCATGCGCCTCGGGTGGCCCGGCCATAGTTGGGGTGGTTCACCCGGACTCATCAGAACCCGGAAGTGAAACACCCCAACGCCGACCGCAGTACT
>JAADER010000038.1 GCA_013153275.1 Thermoproteota archaeon | reverse complement strand
CCCGGGTCCACGGGCTCCTTGCCCCCGGCCCCGATGGGGCCTGGTACAGGCCCGCATGCTTTCCAGGCTACACTACCCCGGCCTTGTTGTGGTTTTTGTGTTTGTGGGTTTTTTAAGGGTTTCTTTTTGTTGGTTTGGGGGTTAGTGTTTTTATGTGGGTTTTTTGGGTTTTTGTGTTTAATATGCGTGTTGTTGTTAAGTTTGGGGGGTCTCTGCTTAGGGGGGGTGTGGATTTTTTGAGGATTGCTAGGGAGGTGTGTAGGTTGTTGGGTGAGGGTTTTGAGGTTGTTGTTGTTGTTTCTGCTGTTAAGGGTGTTACTGACATGTTGGAGGTGTTGTCTCGTCCTGTTGATAGGTGGCAGGACATGGTTCTTCAGATCAGGGAGCTTCATGAGATGGTTGTGAGGGAGCTTGGTCTGAGCTCTACTTTGGAGAAGGAGGTTATTGCTAAGATTAATTCTCTTTTTGAGGATCTTTATAGGACTGTGGAGGCTATTAACGTTCTTAAGGAGACTTCTCCACGTATTCGTGATCTTGTTCTCTCTTTTGGTGAGAGGCTTAGTGTCATCTTGATGTGGGCTGCATTAACAAAGCTTGGTGTTGAATGTATACATTTGACCGGGAGGGAGGCTGGTATTGTCACGAATGAGAGATATGGAGAGGCAAAGCCCATATATGATCTCTCGCGAAAGATGGTTAGAGAGAACCTCCTACGATACCTCAACAGTGGAATAACTCCAGTAGTGACAGGGTTCATAGCTGGGACAGTAGATGGAAAGATAACCACGCTAGGAAGAGGAGGAAGCGACTACACTGCAACACTGCTAGCATATCTGATAGATGCTGACGAGGTCATACTATACACGGACGTGCCAGGAATAATGACAGGAGACCCAAAGATAGTGAAGAACGCGAGAGTCGTGCCAGAGCTAAGCTACGAGGAGGCAATAATGAGCGCCCAGCTAGGTGCGAAGAGGCTTCACCCGAGAACCTTCGAGCCCGTGAGAGACACCGACATACGCACGGTCATAACGTCCATAGGAGCCTCAGAGAGGACGGTGATAGAGAAGGAATTTAAAGATCCTCCACTCAAGATGACAGCAATAAGCAGAGGAGACGTCCTCCTCAGAGCCAGAGTTCCAGAGGAGACATTCCACGACTTCCTCATGGAGCTCTCCCTAGGACTCTCAAAGCTAGGCATAGAGGACGTAAGATACATGACGTACTCAGACTACGAGTCACGACTATACATGATAGTAAGAGGAAGAGCACTAGACCACACCCTAAAACTAATATCAGGACTACAGTCAAAGAGACTCATAGAAGAGGCAAAAATGTACAAAGACATAGCAATAGTATCAGTAATAGGACACGGATCAAGAGACCCAGCCCTCATAGCACCATACCTAGAGAAACTCAGAGACACTCACACACTCGCAACAATACAGATGAAGAATGCCTTCGCAGTAGTAGTACCATCAGATAAGGGAGCAACAGTTATGTATAGATTCCACGAAGAACTACTCAAACAATGGGAGAAGAAGTAGGAAGAGAGCTATCCGAGCTAAGAAGAAGAATAGACAAAATAGATGAAGAGCTACTCAGACTAATAAGAGATAGAGCAGAACTAGCAAGAGAGATAGCAAGAGAGAAGATGGCAACAGGACTATCAATAATAGACCGAGAGAGAGAAGAGAACGTGAGAAGAAGATGGCTAGAACGAGCAGAGAAGCTCGGACTACCAAGAGAGGTCATAGAGCCAGTACTCGAGGCAGTAATGAAATACGCAATAATGATGCAGGTAGCTGAGACAGTAGAGAAAAAGTGGCGAGATAAGATAGACATAACCATAGTAGGTGCAGGAGGAATGGGAAAAACAATGCACAAGCTCTTCACAACGTTCGGAATAAGAACAACAATAATCTCGGCCCGAGAGATAGCAAGCAACCCAGAGATCGAGATCCCAAGATCAAGAATAACGATATTCGCAACTCGACCAGAGTTCTTCAGAGAGAAGACATTTACAGACATACTAGACAGAATCGTCGAGAGCACCGTGATAATGGACGTATTATCAGTGAAAGAGAGAACATTCCACATAATAGATGATGAATGTAGAAAAAGAAACCTAGAATACATAAGCGCACACCCCCTGTTTGGCCCGACAATGATAGTCCTCGGCGAGAACATAATCCTCATAAAAGGAGAATCATGCAACAAGAACACATTCAACACAATTAGAAGCCTATTCTCAGACATGGGACTCCATGTCATAACGCTCGACTCAGCAGAGACGCATGACAAGTACATGGCCGTTATACAGGTGCTTCACCACTTTCACCAGCTATCGCTAATGAGAAGCCTCGAGAGGTGCTCAAAGAAGTATGGTGTAGATCCATATAAGATCTGTACGAGGAGTCTTAGAATGACGTTAAGAGTATTAGAGAGACTGAGAGACGTCATTAGAGCAGTCATAGAGATACAGCTATATAACAAGTATGCACAAGATATGAGGAGAGTAAGCATAGAGAACATGAAGAGACTAGCAGAGTGCTTAGACTCCTGTGGAGAAGATATTGATAAAGCCATGAGATGCATAGAGAGCGAATGACACTGCTCTTCGGCCTACTTGGTAGAGGAATAGGATACACATTATCACCATACATACATAACACAGTGTTCAAGCTACATAACATAGATGCAGAATACCAGGTTCTCGATATACCAGAGGACGAGCTCGACCATAGGATCGAGGACATATTCGAAAGGTTCTACGGACTCAACGTCACTATACCATACAAGATCAAGATCATAAAGTATCTCGACGAGCTAACACAGGAGGCAGAGATCGTAGGCGCAGTCAACACGATAAAGACGAGGAATAGAAGGGTAGGTCACAATACTGACACCATAGGCATCGAGTTATCACTGAGAAGAAACAATGTTAATATAGACGGCAGAAGATGTCTCATACTTGGAGCTGGTGGAGCCGCAAGAGCCGCAGCATACGTGTTCCATAGAAACGGTGCAGAAAAGATCGTGGTCTGCAACAGGACTCGTACAAGAGCTGAGGAGATGAGAGAGCACTTTAAGAGACGTGGAATACCTATAGACGTAGTAGAGTGGGAAAGAAGAAATGAGGTCGCAGGAGAGAGCGAGATAATAATAAACTGCACGCCAATAGGCACATTAAGTGAAGAGAGCCCGCTAGATCCAGACGTGTTTAACAGGGAGAAGACGGTGATAGACATGGTGTACAGACCAAGATATACTAAGCTTCTCAGAGATGCAGCAGCTAGAGGGGCAAAGGTAGTTGATGGGCTCACAATACTGATATACCAGGCACTTGAGGCAGATAGGTTCTGGCTCAACATTGATATAAGAGATGACGTATTTAACGCTGTAGAGAAGGTTCTGGAGGATCTAGTATAATGTGCAGAGTAATCTACATGGATGATAGCAGGTACAGGATATGTGGTAGAGCAGTTAAACTGAGCTACATAACGTTGCTAGGAGACCTTGATCCAGAGACTGGAACGCTAAGTGATGGTAGAAGTATCAGAGATAGAGTGCTAGTCTACATACAGGCGGTAGGATCAACAGTAGGATCATACGTCCTCTACGCACTTGCAAAAAGAGGAAACAAGCCGAGAGCGGTACTCTGCGTGGAGCTTGACCATCTGACGCTAGTTGGATGTGTGCTAGGAGGCATAGATCTGTTCCAGATAGGTAAGGAAGAGTACGATAGAGTTGTCGAAGGCTCCGAGATATGTGTAGAGGTTGATAAGATTAATAGAGAAGAATGTCATATAGCTGGGGATGAGTGAGAACTTCATACTTAGATATAGGAACGATATATATTTTGGACAGAACATCCTAGAACAAGCACTTCAAGAGACTCTTAGAAACATACCTGGCAGAAGGACTCTCATAGTGACGGGAAGAAGAAGCGCAAAGATCTCAGGTGCACTAGACAGGATAATAAGGATACTGCAAGACCTCAAGATAGAGTACGACATTGCTGATTACGTACAGCCTAATCCTTCGCTAGTAATAGCTGAACAGGTGCTCGAGCAGTGCC
>JAADER010000063.1 GCA_013153275.1 Thermoproteota archaeon | reverse complement strand
CATAAAAACCCCCACCACAAAAACAACAACAGAAAGCCGCGGACCGCCCAAACCAAACCCGCCGACCCCGGTTCGAATCCGGGCCCGGCTAATTATAACTTCCCATCCTCCAAATATACTAGCTACATAATACACGAACCAAAATCCTCTTGATTTCTCTAACTATCGCCTCACCACGTACCCTATCAACCTTCCCGACTCTATCCGCCTCTGTTTTTAATCTAACAATCTTAATATAACTGTCATAATCTTTATTTTTAACAATTTTTAAGATCTCTTTAAAGCCTATTCTAACTTCAGGGTATTTTGAACCACCTGCTCTTCTACATTTTATACCAAGTTTATATTCTACTTCTCCGATTATTTTATCTCTTTCATGAGTATTGCTACATCTATATCTCAGATATATTTCATAACTAGTTCTATGAAATTCGTGAGAAATTCTGAACTGATAGTTTAGAATCTTCACGTGAAAAACAGACACAGACATAGCCTTAGAACCATTTTCGCTTAATTTATGATAATGCAGACACTCCTTTAATGATAATAATCTAGAGTACTTGTAATCATAGAACGAGAGTGTAGATAAAATCTTTCCTATACTCTTTTTAATGAACGGGCTCACACCTTTAAGAGAGTATTCCATATTATTTCCCCTTACAGGATGCAACCTTATTTCGAGAATTTCGCATATTTTTAAGAGTAGATTATAATTAAGACAATATTTCTTACAGTCTCTAGAGATCGCAATTCTTATTCTACCATCCTTTTCTACAATACCATCTCCGCTTATATATCCAGCTATAAATGATATAGCATCTTCCCTAGAGATTTCTTGTTTTAATATCTTTTCGATAACATTCTTTATATCATAATTAAGCCTATAGTTAACTATTATAGATCCTCTTATACCTGATTTACATAATCTTAATCCGTCACTAGAAATTTCATATAAATTTTTACCTAAGAGAACCATTGTTTCTGCAAGTAATTCAGGTCTTGTAGAAATTATTGAAGCCTCTTTTTTGAATAATTTATTAAATGACGATTCTGCAAGCAATAAACCTGTAATATAGAAATTCAACGTCTCTTCGTTTACTTCACCTTTTATCAGATCTAGATAGTGCGTACTAAGTAACGATATTTTATCATATATTTCTAACATATTTAGTAAATTTCTGAATATTTGAGAAGAAATTATCTCTAGAAATCTCATGATATCAATTGATTTTAATATTAGCATTAACCTATGATCATCTAAATATTCTTTAACTATGTCTTCCAAATATCTTCTAATTTTAAAACTTCTCCTACTATTTCTAAACTTAAGATTTCTCGAGATCTTGCTGAGTCTTATCGAGTTTAGATCTTTCGCGATTGCTATGTCTTGTGGTGTTAGTTGTTTTGTTAGTGATTTATTTATTATTTCTAGTGTTTTTGTGTAGGTTTGTTTTGTTGTGTAGAGTAGTGTTTCTGCTAGTGTTGCTGTTAGTGTTTTTATTGTTTGTATGTTCGTGTTTTGTTTTATGTGTTGTTCTATTTCTTTTGTTGTTTTTAGTATTGTTTTGAGTGTTTGTTTTGTTGTCCAGGTGCTTTTTGTTCCTTTTCTATCTTTTATGTGTAGTTTCTCTGGTCTTGTTGTTTCTATTTCTCTTATTGTTTCTTGTGTTAGTTTTTCTATCTTCATGTCTTTTATTGGTTTGTCTGGTTTATGTTTTAGTTTGGGTCTTGTGTTTCTATATTGTTACTAGTATTGTAAGTATCTGATATATTGCGTATATTATTGTTATCAGTAGTGTTGCTGTCAGGATCTGCAGGAATAGTTTTGCTGTCTCTTTTGTGAAGAGTGTTGTATATGTTAGGCTTGTGGTGGATATGTTGTAGATTGTTCTTGCATAGTTGAGTGCTAGGCTCTTCGGCACTATTGCTACTTCTGGCATCGTTATGAGTGCTAGTGCTAGTGTTGTTCCTGCTATTATGTCTGCTATGATGAACATTATGTTGTAGCTTTTTACTATCATGGATAATAATGCTGCTAGGACTGTACCTGTCTCGTAGCCTACCTGTGAGAGTGCTGATACTCTGAGAGTGCCGAGCTCTGTCACATATGTTGAATATATTGCTGTTATGAGTATGAATCCTCCCATTGTTGATGTCGAGAAGAGGAGATAGATCAGTGGCTGGGCCAGTGGCTGTCTGGCTGTGAGTGCCAGTCCTATGGTGACTATGAGGAGGATCATTGATATTCTGCAGAGCTTGTTGCTTCTCCATACTAGTGATCCTACTATAGTACCTATTGATCCTGCTATCACGAGCATGGTCGCAAGAATCTGTGTAGCATGCATCTCTGTCTTGATATATGGTATCCATATCATATATACTAGGTTTATGCTAGTACAGAAAAGTATGTAAAAGAGTAGTGAAGTAACTTTACCAACCTCAACCTCTAGACTGGGAGCCTGGACTGGAGGTCCCACACGTGGGTGAAACTCTGAGAATAGTAGAGAGACTGATCCTAAGAGGCCGACAGCTCCAGCTAGAGAGTACAGGTAGATGTATGTTTTTAAGCTTCCATGAAGAGCCCAGATCAATGCCATTGATAATAGTAGACCTATGATCGATGTTGCTGAACCAATGGCGAACCTCTTGGAGACCACGTCCACCACGTCCTTGCCTGTGAAGGAGACGTATATGAGATAGTTTAGAAATATTCCAACTGGGGTAGTTATGAACATTGCTGCACATGATATAGCGATCTCGAGAGGCTTGAAATATATGAGGAAGGGGAGACTTATCCAGAGCACCCTCTCAAGTGCATGAGTGACCAATGTCAGGAATCTGAGCCCCCTGTGTGTGAGAGATAGTCCTCTCTTATATATTAATGCTGCGAAAAGTACGGAGAAGACTGCCTGTAGCAGAAATATGGTGGATATTGTTGATAGGTTATAGTTTGCATAGCTTAGCATTATTATGAAGAAGCTTCTCGTAATAGCGACATAGAAGCCTCCAGTAGCTGCCTCAGCAACAAGACCAAGCCTTGGCCCGAGGCTCGGCATCTTTTAGACGGGAGAAACATACGCAAACCTTAATAAACCTAGCTTGAGAACTGTCTCAATGCCACTCAGACCAGGAAGATGTTACAGATACTTCAGCGGTCCACCATATACGAGACTAGAGTACATTCATGGAGCACCATACGTCCAGATACCAAAGTTCGACATGGGAGCAACAAGTGCAGCAGCAAGAGCAAGATTTGACACAGTAGTCAAGCTCGTTGCAGAGGAGCTCGGACAGATTAGAATGAACGCCCTAGAGTCAGCTAGACAGATGGCTTTCAAGTACCTCAACAAGATCCTCGGACAGGAGAACTTCTATCTCAGAATAAATGTCTACCCCTTCCACGTGCTGAGAGAGAACAAGATGCTCGCCATGGCAGGAGCAGACAGACTGCAGGAAGGTATGAGACTAGCGTTCGGAAGCCCTGTAGGAAGAGCAGTGAGAGTAGAGAAGCTTGGACAAGTAATAATGTTCGTAGAGGTGGAGGAGAGGAACGTCGAGCATGCTAAGGAGGCTCTGAGAAGAGCAAAATCCAAGCTATCAATACCATGTAGAATAGTGGTAGAGAAGAAACAGAACAGCAACACAGGATAAGACGAATTCTAGAACCTCCTCTTCCGATAGTTTTAAATTATAAGCACGTAGATATATCTATCTCAAGCAGTAAGGAAGGTGAAGAGTGATGTGGAATGGTGTAGACACGAGACAACTATACAAGGACAGGGTAGAAGTAGCCATAGACCTCTGGGACAAGGTACTGAGAGGACAGATAGTAAACAGAGCACAGCTAGAAGAGGAGCTCTACTCAGAGTACAAGAAGAGAGGAATAGAACCATTCAGAGGATTCAGCAAGATAAAGATATATGATAAGGAGATAGCTACAGTATTCGTAGTAGGAAAATACGGCCTAGGACTAGACGACGACATAATCGAGTCAACAAAACACATCTTCACGGTAGAGTACCGCTGCGACAGAGCATATAGACTACTTAGAAAACATGACTTCAACGTGAGAGAGAACCCAGACCTGAAAGACACCATAAGAGAGCTGATAAACGCTCCAGACCTAGGGTACGGACTAGAGGACAGAGTCTTCAGAATGATGAGATATGTCTTCACAGGAACAATACTAACATTCTTCCCAGAGGAGGAGTTCGTAAACACGTATAAGGCACTACAGGAAATATTCCCAGAACTCAAAGACGTGTTGATAAGATACGTCAAGTTCTACGTAGCATTCAAGATAGCTGAAGGAATAGTGCTAGGACAGATAAGTGATCCATCAGAGAGGAAGATCTACAAGTACGTGTTCTGTGTCAAGCTCAACGTTCAGAGATGTGCCCCACCAGACAAATTAATAAGAGAAGTAGCATTAAGAGTATACAAAGTACCGAAAAGAACACTAGACAGACTATTCGCAGACCTCTCACAGGGACCCTCAAACGTCCCTACAGCGGGATCAAAATAAGATCTATCTAGATAACACGTACACGCTAGATATCATACCTCCCTGCTCAACATCCCTTCTCTCAACTATCTCAAGCCCACTCACACGTGCAGCATGCTCAAGCAAGCCTCTACGTGGTGTAATCACTACCGCCCGTCCACCATCTCTCAACACTCTTGCAAACTCTCTCAGAATCTTCATGTAGAACCTCCTTATAGATTCGTCGATAGTTTTCATTCTTATACCATATGGAGGATTAGTCACAATACCATCACAGTACCTTATGAAGTTGCTTAACCTCGTTGAGTCAGAACAGATCATGCATGCCCTATCATGTACTCCAGCCTCAACTATGTTCCTGAGAGCGCCAGCACAGTTATACCTATATATTTCTACTCCATAGTACATGGAGCGAACATAGTGGTGAAGTCCCTCTATGATTATGGTTCCCGAGCCTGCTAGAGGATCGAGGAGGATATAGTTTCCATATCTGTCATAGTTCAGCATGATGTTCATTGCATATGCGAGAGGAGGGTTGAGAGTAGCCTCATGATGATATACTCTATATCTTCTCTGTCTCAGTGACCTATGTATGAGCTCTATCGCAAGAACGTACCTGTCACCAATTATGTCTAGCTCTATCACCAGATCTGGAGCGTCTAGGTTCACAATAGGGTAGAAACCTCTCAGTCTCCTGACCTCCTCTCTCACTCTCTCCCCCAGGAGCCTAGCAACGTCCATGCTTGTGAACTCGTGCTCTCCAGCTCTCACAGACCTTACAGCAAATGTGATGTGCGGAGTAAAAAGATCGACTATAGGATCAACATCTAGGTCATTTATAAGCTTTCTCAACGATTCATAATCCCTTCCAGGTATCTCTCCCTCACTAAGCACCAGATACGCCTTCTCTACTGTCCGAAACGTTCTAATACTTCTCAGAACATTATCCTCTACCTCAGCTATGACTCTTCCAGAGAGCTCTGAGACCCCTATCCTATGCCATGAATATACTGTGAACCCCTTGATCGTTAGCTCACGAATAACAATGTCCTCTATTCCAGGAACTGTCGTAAACATGAGAGTGACAGCCACTACTTGACTCATGATAGACACGTATTTATAAACCTCCTAGCATCTCCTCTATATGACGGAAGGAGGATGGCAACGCTCGAGAGAAGCGTGGACATATACATCCCGGACAGCACGGTCTTCCTGGACGGTACCCTGAAAGAGCTCATACTCAAGGGCAACATACGTGGAAAAGTGCTCATACATACCATACTTGTGAGAAAGTTCGAGAACGAGTACAGGAAGGGCAGCGCGCTAGGACTGCTAGGCATAAAGGAGCTGGAGGAGATAATGACAAGCGTCAAGAAGCTTGGACTAGAGGACTACGTCAAGCTTGACTTCATATCAGAGCTCCCCAGAGGATACAGGATAGATGACGTAGACAAGGCAGACGAGATATGTAGAGAGCTTGCCAGAGAGTGGAACGCCATACTCGTGACGAGCGAGGAGATGGCCTACCTCATATGCTCAGCAACAGGGACAAGATGCATCTACACTGGAAAAGTGAGGAAGCTAGAGTTCGAGAGGTACTTCGATAAGAACACTCTCTCAGTACACTTGAAGGAGGGCTGTGTACCATATGCGAAACGTGGAACACCAGGAAACTGGGCCCTAGTACCTGCAGGAGATACTGTACTCACAAAAGAGCAGTTAGAGAAGCTTGTGAGAGAGATAGTGAGCTCAAGCTTCAAGCTAGAGCCACTATGTAGATTAGAGATATGTAGAGAGCACTCCATAGTAGCACAGTGCGGAGAGTATCGAGTAGTCATAGCGATGCCTCCCGTGTCCGATGGCATAGAGATAACCATAGCTAGACCAGTCATAAGAAAGAAGCTTGAGGACTACAACCTACATCCAAAGATCCTCGAGAGACTAAACCAGGCCGAGGGAATAGTCATAGCAGGACAGCCAGGCGCTGGAAAGACAACATTCGCACAGGCACTAGCAGAGTACTATGCGAGACGTGGAAAAATAGTGAAGACCATAGAGAGCCCGAGAGACATGATCCTCCCAAGCGAGATAACACAGTACTCGAAGACCTACGCAACATCGGAGGAGCTTCACGATCTTCTGCTACTATCAAGACCTGACTACACGATCTTCGACGAGATGCGTGATACAGCAGACTTCGAGCTCTACATAGATCTGAGACTTGCAGGTATAGGAATGGTAGGTGTAGTACATGCAACATCTCCAATAGATGCAATACAGAGATTCGTACATAGAGTCGATCTCGGCCTACTACCATCGATAATAGATACAGTGATATTCATGAGAAGCGGAGAGGTAGATAAGGTGTATGCTCTCGAGATGACTGTCAAAGTTCCTGAAGGACTGAGAGAGGAGGATCTCGCGAGACCTGTGGTAGTAGTGAAGGACTTCGTAACAGGAGAACCAGAGTACGAGATCTACGTCTTCGGTGAGGAGAAGTTCATAGTGCCACTCAAGAAGACTCTCCCACCACGATCAGTGATAGATAGAAAGGTCATGACCAGGATAGTGAGAGCACTCAAGAAGTACATCCCACCTAACGAGATAAGGATAGAGAAGACTGCAGACAACGTGTATGTTGTGAAGATACCTGAGAGCTACATGGGAATAGCCATATCGAGAGGGCTTCCCAAGATAGAGGCTCTGAAGAGGAAGTTCAACGTAGATATCAGAGTTGAGCCGAGATGAGCATGTTTTCATGTAAACATTACTTTTCTATCCCACGAGCAAAAATTATATAGGAGACCAAGCTTCTAAAAATCACTCGACTAGTGATGAGTATATTTGATAAATTAAGGAGAAAACGAAGAGAGGATCAGCAGCCCCAGTATCTCTACCCTCCACAGTACTACTACACACAGCAGCCCCAGTACCAGCAGGCAGGACCACAATACGGGACACAGCAGTATCAGCAGGATAGCAACAACATGCATCCAGCAGCATACTACCAGGAATATGCACCACAGTACCAGCCACAGATGCAGTACCAGGTTCCTCCACAGCCTGCAGCACCAGTACCATACATGCCACCTCTAGAGACTCCACCATCATTAGTATACTACGACATGAATAAGGCCTGTACGGGAGTGTACCTCCTTGATAGACAGCTTCAGGGAGGGTTCCGCAGAGGCGAGATATACCTCATAGCTGGTGAGGCAGGTATGGGGAAGACGATCTTCGCCCTACAGTTCCTTAAGACAGGAGCAGACCGCGGAGAGGTAGGAATATACATCACTGTTGACGAGCCTTCAGAGGACGTTAAGAGAGGCGTCAAGGAGGCCCTAGGATGGGACCTAGAGCAGTACGAGACCGCTGGAAAGCTGATATTTCTAGACTTCAGAACGCACTTCAGGATATATAACAAGGAGGCCAACATAACGTTAGACCCTCGTGAGCTTGCCAAGATAATAATAGACTACATAAAGAGGTACAACGCAAAGAGACTAGTAATAGACCCAATAGCACCGCTAATAATAACGAGCCACCACGACATTCTCTGGGTGAGAGAGTACCTCAGAGAGCTGGTGTTCCAGCTGAAGAAGTTTAAAGATGTGACAACAGTCCTCACCTCTGAGATACCTACCGGAGAGGAGAAGAAGATCAGCAGGTTCGGAGTCGAGGAGTACCTTGCAAGCGGCGTCATAGTTCTAACACTAGAGGAGTACTTTGGAAGACTGATGAGAGTAATGTTCATAAGAAAGATGAGGTGGACACCTATAAGCCCAGTGAAGCTCGTGTTCGAGATAAGGTACAATGAGGGCATAGTCGTGCTCAGACGCCTAGACGAGTATCTTCAAGAGCTCTCAAGACAGTATGGGAGTCCCATAAGAGCACCATGGGGATAACATGAAGAATCTGATAGAGTCCTTCTCTAAGATAGTATCAAGGATAAAGGGCCTCGTCTACATAGACGATGAGACGCTTAGAGAGATCCTGAAAGAGATACAGAGAGCCCTTCTGAAGGCTGACGTAAGCGTCGAGGTAGTATATAACCTGACTAAGAATATAGAGAAGAGATTCAAGGAGAGCAAGATCCCGCAAGGAGTATCTCCAAAGGACTATCTCCTCTATGTCATATATAACGAGATGGTGAACATACTTGGAGGAGACACGCCACCACCTGTAGAGATAGCTAAGAGACCGTACAAGCTCATGCTAGTAGGAATAGAAGGATGTGGAAAGACCACCTCAGCCGCAAAGCTAGCATACTTCTACACGAGAAAGAGACTGAAGGTAGGTCTAGTACAGACGGACATACACAGACCTGGAGCAAGAGAACAGCTGAGACAGCTCGCAGAGAGGATAGGAGCACCATTCTACGGAGACCCAGGACACCACGACCCTATCAAGATCGCGCAGGAAGGACTTGAGAAGATGCTTAGAGAGGGAGTTGACCTGATAATCATAGACACGGCTGGAAGACACAAGAGTGAGCAAGAGCTGATGGAGGAGATCAAGAGACTATACGACGTCGTGAAGCCTGACGAGGTCATGCTAGTGATAGACGCTACATCTGGAAAACAGGCTGCAGCACAGGCAGAAGCATTCATGAGGTACGTACCCATCAACTCAATATTCATAACAAAGATGGATAGCACCGCACGAGGAGGAGGAGCCCTAATGTCAGTCATAAAGACAGGAGCAAGAATAAAGTTCATAGGAACAGGAGAGGATGTAGAGGAGATAGAAGTATTCAACCCACGCAGATTCGTGTCAAGACTCCTCGGTCTTGGAGACCTTGAGACTCTCGTAGAGAAAGTGAAGGCACTTGAGGAAGAGGAGAAGATACTGAAAGAGGTAGAGAAAGACATAGAGGAGGGAAGAGTAACACTGTTAACACTTAAGAAACAACTTGAAACAATAATGAAGCTCGGCCCCCTAAGCAAGATACTTGAGCTCCTTCCCGTGCAGTCAATGCCTATGCCAATGCTCAGAGGACTATCAGACGACCAGCTCAAGGCCACACAAGAGAAGATGCGTAAATGGTACGCAATAATGCAGTCTATGACTAGAGAGGAGCTACTTAACCCAGACATACTTGATGCATCTCGTATAAGAAGAATAGCGAGAGGTTCAGGAACAACACCGAGAGATGTTAGAGAGCTACTACAGTACTATCAGATGATTAGAAGACTGATAAACGAGATGAAGAAGTCCAGAAAGAGGCTTCCAAAGAGTCTCTTGAAGCAGATGGATATAAACCTAGGCGAGCTAGAGAGAGCTGGCAGATGAGGCAAGACAACATAGTTGAGAAGACTGTAAGGTACCTATTTGAGAGAGGCTTCATAATACATAGGCTGAGAAGAGACCTAATAAAGGCAGAACAGCGATCATTAAAAGTGAGCGTATGGTTCTCAGAAAAAGACTACCTAGACTGGTATGATCCTCTAAACCTCATAGACGAGTTCCAGCTGAACGACGTTCAAGCACTCATAATAGTAGCACCAAGAGCATACTCTATAGCGGATGAGGTACTACATAGCCTGGACAGGGCGAGATACTGGTACGACCTGTTCATAGACGTTAAGATATATAGTGTAGACATAGCAATGCTTGAGAAATGTCTTGAGGAGTCCGTGAATAGCCTGATGACGACGTTCATAGACCTAGTCATAAACATAGTTGAGGACGGTGGGAGATGTCCGAGATGTCTATCAAACATGTATGTGCTCTACATAGGAAAGTTCCATAGCAACATACTGAAGAGCAAGGTGATTGAGAAGATCTATCGTTGCCCAAACTGTGGACTCAGGATACATAGGACAATGAAGATAGAGAACCTTCACGACGCTAGATAACATGCAGATAAAGGTAGGAACCTGCGGTATAAGACAGCCGAGAAAGAGATATTACGAGAGTCTTGATGTTGTTGAGCTCCAAGAGACGTTCTATGATATGCCTAATCCAGAGAGATTAAAAGAGCTTAGAAAAGAGGCTCCAAGAGAGTTCGAGTTCACTATTAAGGTCTTTCAAGCACTAACACATAGTCCAAGATCACCAACATGGAGAAGAATGAAGTACAAGCTCAGAGGAAACATAGAGAACTATGGACTTCTGAGGCCCACTAAGGAGAATCTTGAACTATGGGAGGAGTTTCTAAACAATACTAAACCAGTAGAAGCTAGAGTATACATATTTCAGACACCTCCATCGTTACCAGCTACGGAGGAGTCATGTAGGTGGATAGTAGAGTTCTTCAACACTATAAGGCGAGACGACCTGATAATAGGATGGGAGCCTAGAGGAGGCTTCTACGAGAGGGTTGACCTTCTCGAGAAGGTACTGGAGAGCTGCAATATTATACATGTTGTGGATCCTTTTCGAAGGTTTCCACTGAGGAGAAGAGAGATAAACTATTTTAGGCTTCACGGTATAGGTCCTGGAGAGACGAACTATAGGTACAAGTATAGTGATGAGGATCTGAAGAAGCTTCTCAGCATCTGTAGGGAGTGTAATGGTTCTCTAATATATGTACTGTTCAACAATGTTTACATGCTTGACGATGCTACACGCTTCAGGAAGCTTGCAAAGAGTATGGTCTAGGTAAGGTAATTATATCAGATAGTCCCCTAGATAGGAGTGGTCTATCGAAGAAGAACGAAGATCATAGCTACGATAGGTCCAGCAACAATGAGTAGGGACATAGTCATAAGACTCGCGAGAGAGGGCGTGGACTGCTTTCGCATAAACTTTGCACATGGTAACCCAGAAATGTGGAGGGAAATGGTGAACCTGGTAAGAGAGGCAGAGAACGTAGTAGAGAAACCGATACCTGTCGTAGGAGACCTTCAAGGTCCAACAGTGAGAACCGGAAAGCTCGACACGAACTACCAGGTAAAGAAGGGAGATAGAGTCATGATAGTTCTAGGAGAGACAGGACAAGCAGCAAAATATGAGATACCTCTCCCAAGTAAGAGAGTGTTCGACATAATAGAGGAGGGAGACACCATAGTCCTAGGGGCCGGAGCACTCTGGCTACGTGTGGAGGACGTCAAGGAGAGACATGTAGAGTGCGTAGTCCTGAACGATGGACTAGTCAAGTCAGAGATGACCTTTGCAATACTCGGCAAGGACCTTCCACTACCAACACTCACAGAGAAAGATATGAGAGATCTAGAGTTCGTCATTGAGGCTGGACTCGACTATGTTGGACTGTCCTTTGTAAGATCGAGAGAGGATGTGAGAGTTCTGAAGGATTTTCTACAGGATAAGGGAGCATCAGACATAAAGGTCATAGCTAAGATAGAGACGAGGAGAGCAGTAGAGAACCTGGACCCAATAATACATGAGGCAGATGCAGTCCTAGTAGCGAGAGGAGACCTAGCACTTTACTTCTCGCTCGAGAAGATTCCAGAGATACAGCTAGAGATAGTTAGAAGAAGCATATATAATGCGAAGCCTGTGATAGTTGCAACACAGCTTCTAGAGTCCATGGTTGAGAAGCCCATGCCAACGAGGTCAGAGGTTGTTGACGTGATGGTCGCGGTGAGAGAGGGAGTAGATGCTCTCATGCTTGCGGACGAGACAGCTGTAGGGAAGTACCCCGTAGAGGCGGTAAGATGGCTCAGAAAGATAATAGAGGAGGCGGAAAAGAAGATAAATGTAGACATTGAGTATCCTAGAGCAAGCCTTCACGACAGGTTTGCGCATGGTGTAGCACATGTGGCAGACCTGCTTAACGCTAAGATCCTCATATATACTCGAGGAGGAACAACAGCTAGAAGAGTGAGCAGGTTCAGACCAAGAACAGAGATCTACGCAGCAACAAGAAGCGAGAAGGTGAGGAGACAGTTACAGCTACTATGGGGAGTAAAGCCCTATATTGTTCATGATATCGAAGATGTATGGGAAGCGCTTAACAAGCTGTTAGAGATACTGAAGAAGGAGGAGGAAGTATCAGTTGGAGAGATAGTTGTCATGACTGGAGGACTTAGGGAAGAGACGACCAACCTCATGAAGGTCATAGTCGTTGAGTAAAGGTATACAGACTCTATCACAGATGTCCCTAAACGTTCTACTACTTATAGTCATGACATAGCAGTCACTACCATCAATATAGTACCTAGGTATCCTCCTCACTATCCTGAACCCAAGACTCTCATAGAGCCTTATCGCAGGCATGTTCCCTGTCTGAACTTCGAGAAACACTTCAGGGAGCTTAAGACCATAGAAGAAATGTATGAGAGACATGCAGAGAAGAGCCTTACCAATTCCCCTTCCTCTATATCCATCTCTCACCGCCAGGTACATTATGTGTCCTCTACCATACTCTACAGAGTTTATTGAGAAACCGACAATGCTGTTAGAGATCTCGACAACATAGGAGTGCTCTCTCACTAGCCCATATATGTACCTTACATATCTTATAATTACTGTGCAGTCTTCTGGAAACACCTCCATGATTATTCTAGAGATATCTTCAAGATCTTCAGACCTTATCTTACGTATTATCTTCTCAGCTCGCATCTTCGACAAGCTCTTCCTTAACTATTGCTTGCCCAGTCACATGGAGAGGTTCTACATGAATATTCTCTATGGTACCTACCAGATTTATAGGTGACGCATCTGTAACATGAACCTCAACTATAGCACTTAGAAGATCAGCACTAACTTCCTTAACGATTACTGGCTTATAGTTCTCAAGTCTGACCACGACTCCCTGACCCTTCTGATCCAGCGAGCTCACTATACCCCTGTACCTTCCGCAGACATATCGTAGGTTTCTGCGAAGAGAGACCTCGTTCGCCACCTCGACCATTTTTCTACTCCTAATCTTCTTAACTCTATCAGGAACCTGCTCTCTCATGACCTCAGCCTCCGTGAAAGGCCTAGGACTGAAACGTGCAACATGTACCTTATCAAACTCGAGCTCCCTTATCAAGTCTAGGGACTTCTCGAAGTCCTCCTCCGTCTCTCCAGGAAAGCCAACTATCATGTCCGTCACAATAGTGGACTCAGGGATCTCCCTACGTATCTTACGTACAAGCTCTCTATACTCATCGACCGTGTACTTCCTCCTCATGAGACTAAGTATCCTATCGCTTCCAGACTGGACAGGAATGTGGAAGTACCTGTATACTCTCCTATCCCTCTTAACAATATCGAGGAGCTGATCAACAATCTTGCTGAATGCCTCAGGCTCAGACATCCCTATCCTGATAAATATATCCTCCCTATCAACCTCTCTCAGAAGCCTCTCAAGAAGATCAACAAGAGTGTACCCTCTATCAAAGCCGTAGCACGCAACATCCTGACCGGTAAGGTAGATCTCTCTAGCCCCTCTCTCAACAGCTCTCTTCACAGCATCCACTATAAGCTCAATAGGATAGCTCCTTACTCTGCCCTTGACATCTCTAGCATACCTGGTAACGCAGAACGTGCAGGAACATAGGCACCCAACTTGTAGAGGAGCAACATATATGTGTCCAGTCATCTCAGGAAGATGCTCGGGAAGCATCTTCATAGGCCTATCATCGCTAAGAAAAATTCTCCTCCCCTCTCTCAGAGCATGATCAACTATCAAGTCTATACTCTCAACATCGTTTGGACCTACTATTATACATTTCCCCTCAAATATTCTCCTGATCTCACTTATCCTAACCTTAGCCAGACAGCCAGCAACTATAAATATCTTATCAGGATACTTAGAGTAGAGCTCTCTCATGCGCTTCAACTGCCTAACCTCAGAGTCACCACGGACAGCACAGGTATTCAGGATCACGATATCAGCATCCTCCACACTAGGAACTACCCTGAACCCTCTCCTCAGGAGCAGAGTTATCATTATCATGCTATCAGCCTTATTCAGCCAGCATCCATACGTCTCAACGTAGACTCTCATCCACCCAGCAGTAGACTAGACATCTTTACTTCTTAAAAACCCTGACCATGTGAGACATATAGTGACAAGCCCAATAGTACTTGGACTAGTAGTAATACAGCCAGTATCATATGAGACTCACATGATAATGAAGATAAGCAGAGTACTACAACAGACACGAAGCCAGTACCAGAACATAGAGATAGTAGAGCTCACAGAATATGGAAGAGCACTAGTGCTAGATGGACTAGTACAGTCAACAGAAGTAGACGAACACATATACCATGAATCACTAGTACATCCAGCAATGACAACACATCCAGAACCAAAGAAGGTACTCATCATAGGAGGAGGAGAAGGAGCAACACTGAGAGAAGTGTTAAAACATAGCACGGTGAGAGAAGCAGTAATGGTAGACATAGACGAGAAAGTAGTAGAACTATCAAAACAATACCTCCAGGAACTACATAAAGGCTCATTCTACGATCCAAGAGGAAGAGTACTAATAGCAGACGGGAAAGAGTACGTAGAGAAGACACAGGAAAGGTATGACGTTATCATACTTGACCTGACAGACCCATACGCGTCGGAGATAGCATATGAGCTCTACACGTCCCAGTTCTATAAGAAGATAAGTAACATACTGACGGAGGACGGTATCATGGTTACACAGGCAGGATCATCATTCTACTACGAGAACGTGTATGATAAAGTCCTAGCATCAGTAAGAGATGTGTTTCCGATAGTTAGAGAATATAACGTGTGGGTACCATCGTTCGGATACGCATGTAACTTCATAATAGGAAGCAAGAGACATGACCCAGAGAAGCTTACGAGGGAGGAGGTTGATAAAAGATTGAAAGATAGGAACGTAGAGACAAGATTCTACAACGGTAGAACACATATAGCATTAATGAACTTACCAATATATAGAAAAGCTAGACGCTAGATTAAGAAGATCATCTCATAGGTTTCTGTCTCTTACCCTCTAAAATAGCCTTCAAGCTGACACCATTAACCATCACTACTCTAAATCTCACACCAGGCAGGTCACCGTATGCTCTCCCTTCTGGTCCTCCTATTCTCTCTATAATGACTTCATCATGCTCATTTATCACGTTCAGACCACCGTCATATGGAACGAACGCGGTAACTATCTTACCATTCTTCACAAGCTGAACCCTGACACACTTTCTGACTGCTGCATTTGGTTTTCTAGCCTCTACACCTACCTTCTCTAGAACTATTCCTCTAGCCATTGGTGCTCCCTCAAGTGGGTCAAACTTCTTCGCAAATCTAAGCACTCTACGCTTGAAATGTAGATCACTCCACCTGAACTTCTTCCTCTTTAATCTGAGCTTCCTAGCTGCAAACAGTCCTACAGGGCTCTTCTTGCCAGGCATGTCTTGTTAGAAGCCTCTTGGGGATTTAAAAGTCTTAGTCTAGAGAGTGTAGAAAACTATGATAGTATTACCTTCTCTATATCAAAGTACCTCTTAGCTAGAAGCTTTGCCCTGCTTATATTTCTACCCTGCCTACCTATCGCTATAGCCTTATCGTCAGGATGCACGGTAGCTATCGCAACTATGCCAGAGGAGGGAAGCTTCATTACCTTGACCGCGAGGACACGTGCAGGGTATAGACAGTTCTTGATGAGCTCCTCAGGAGTATCACCCTTCTCCACGACCTCAACATCTCTTCCTATGAGCTCTCTGAGCCTCTTTATGTTCACTCCACCTCTACCTACTGCTAGTGGGGCAAATCCCTTGTCAACTACGAATATTATCCTGTTATAGTTCTCGTCTATTATAGTGTCAACTGGCACGATCCCTGTGATCTTCTCGAACAGGGCTGCATATCTTAGCTCCTCGTCTGTTAGTCTTATGTTGGGCATGGTCTCATCCTCTGGCTAGCTCTAGTATCGTGCTCTCTCCTGGATCAATTATAGCTAGCGTCGAGACTTTAAAAGGCTTTCCACATGCAGCACCAAGCTCCCAGCTTGATCCAGGATACACTATTATAGGGACCTGAGCAAGCTTAGCATAGTACTCAACATCGTCCCTTATCCAGTTAGGGACATTTGCAGCAATGACGACAGCCTTTGCCTCTCCTCTAAGTATTGCTTTCATTGTCTGTCTAGACCCTAGAACTACTTTCCCAGTATTTATAGCTACCTTAAGCTCTCTGGCTAAGTCAACCATAACTGACGCTAGACCTAGACAAAGTGTTAAAAATCTTTTCCCAGGTTACAGCTCCATCATCAGCTCAACCATTCCGGTACCAACTGGCACGTACTTACCAGCAATAACGCTCTCGATAACGCTCCTGAACCTCTCAACCTCGCCTCTTAGAGCAGCCTCCACCAGGTTCCTGACGGTGACCTCGAACGCTGCCCTAGCGAGCGGGCTCTCCTTCTCGCCGGCGACTCCATGTCTACCGACCTGCTTCACCTTTCCACTCCACGTCATTATGTCAGCAACAAGCATGATATGTCTAACATCTACAGCTAGACCCTGCTCGTCGAGAACTCTCTTAAGCTCCCTCATTATCACTGTCCTCGCAGCCTCTATACCTAGAACCTCAGCCACCTCATGAATATCGTTCGATATCGTTCTCCTATGATCAACACCCTCCACAGTCAGCACAGCCTCAAGATTCGTTCCCTCAGTCCTTATTATCCACTCATCACCCTCCTTCTTAGCCAGTGCCTTCTTAACGTTCTTAATACCGGCCAGACGAGTCTGTAGAATCTTATCACGGACCCTCCTAAGCTTCACAGGATCGATCTCGTGAAGAGTAACAACTATGTTATACCCCTCAAGCTTGACCTCAGCACCCTTACCACGTATCCGGTCGAGAGCCTTCCTGACATCCGACAGCGTGAGGTTCCAGTACCTCAGCTGATCAGGATCGAGCTCGATCACTATAGTACCAGATATGTAATCAATATCGACACTCTTAGCAACATTCTCAATAGTAACAAGCTGTATCCTCTTAGCAACCTCAAGAGCCTTCTCACCATCCTTAGCATACTCACCCTGAAGATACACAGTCATCATAGGCCTAGAAGGCTTCCTCCTAGCATCAACAATCTCAATCATACGCGGAAGACCTAGAGCCATAGAGAACTCTCTCAGACCAGCATAGTGGAAGGATCTCAGAACCATCTGCGTACTAGGCTCACCAATAGACTGAGCAGTAACAATACCAATAGCCTCACCAGGATCAACAATAGTCCTATAATATGCAGTGACGGCAAGAAGCATCAACTTCTCAACCTGCTCACGAGTAAGCCTCCTACCACGAACCTTACCAATTATCTCATCAACATAAGCCCTAGGAAGAATATTATACAACCTAGAAAGACACTTAACAACCTCCTCCTCCGTGAGAACCTGCTGCGAAGCACTCATCAAAGAGAGAAGAGAGAACAGAGACTTAAAAGGTTGCTCCCTCATATGAGGGAGACCGGCTTGGTGCCCCCGCCGGGATTTGAACCCGGGACCTGCCGGTCTTCAGCCGGCCGCTCTCCCCGCTGAGCTACGGGGGCCTTCTCGTATGTACGTAC
>JAADER010000062.1 GCA_013153275.1 Thermoproteota archaeon | reverse complement strand
CTGCTCTTATAATCTCGTCTAGGTTGAACATTGTCACTGTCTTGTTTTTAGAGATTTTAAAAGTTGTGCTATAGTCTTCCCTCCTGTTTCAGTTTCTCCTCGTACTTCCTTATTATGTCATCATACTGTCCAGCATCTATGAGCTTGAGAACCTCTTTCGGATCCTTTCCCTCTACTGTTATTCCAACGCACTTACAGGTGCTTACTACCTGTTTTAGAGCGGCCTTGAACGTGTAGCTTCGTAGCTCGTCAAACTTTATGTAAGCTATCTCAGCTACCTGCTCTATAGATAGGTTCCCTATAACCTCCTTTGGCACGGCCTGGTGAGCTCCCTCCTCCTTTCCCACGGCTCTCACGAGCAGATCCCCTATTGGTGGCCACTCAGGCTTTATCTCATACGTCTTCTTGTCGGGATCGTACTCTATCTCGACAAACACGTTAGGTATCCTATACTTTGTAAGTATCTTAGTCTTCTCATTTATCTCCTGCACTATCCTGTTTATGTCGAATCCAGCGTCCTGTAGGGGTTTCAGTGCTGCTGGGTTTACTTTTCCGGGAGTGACCTGTATTCTAAGTACCTTCTTAACCATGTTATTCACCTTCTCTCTTGCGTTCTAGTAAACGGACGTCTTTAATTCTTAAGGTTATCGGCATAGGTGATGCTGCATCCATTATCTCTATCGTTACTGTACCGCTCTCCGAGTCTATGTCCATGACCTTGCCCTTGTATCCTCTGAAAGGTCCACTAACTATCTCTACTATGTCTCCAACATGTATCTCTACAGGTCTCGATATTGCCTTAACGATCTCTGAGAGAGGCACCTTTCCTCTAAGCATCCCTCTGCAGTGTTTAATTCCTGATATTAGGTTCTGAACGACGTGGGGAAGCCCTCTCTCAACAAATATGAGACCCTTAAGCTGGGGTAGTATTATGAGTGATGGTATTCCAAGGTTCTTGTTCTCTATTCTTGTTTTCATTATGAGAGCGACGTTATATTCCTGTCCTCCTACTGTCCTCACTATGAGAAAGTATGACTCCTCTGACGCTGTGGTGGTCTTCTTCTCCTCTTTCTCGCTCATGATTGAGAACTATCTTCGTTCCCTACTTTTAACAGTCCTTCTCAGTGACAGGTACACGAAGAGCAGTATGCCCACACATGAGCCGGCTATCACTCCTATAAGTATGTAGTTATATGGTGGTGGTAGAGTGACTAAGGTGCCTCTCATGAAGACTATGTATCTTATGAGGGACATTATGAACGCGTACATTCCTACCACTAGGACCATTATCAGTGTGACCTTTGCGGTGGTCTTGAGCTGGTCTGGTGTTGGTCTCTGCGCAACCTTGAGGATCCATTTGACGAGGGAGAGATAGCTTATTAACTTGTCTATCGCTCTCCTAAATATGCTTGTCCCGCTGCTTCTCTGTGTAGCTACCTGTTGCCTCTTCGCTACCTGTCGCTGCATCTCTAGTCTTGTACATGGAGAGAGCTCGCGTATGTTTTAAAAGTTACTCTGAAGAGAAGTTTATTAACACCCTAGTCTCTTGCTTTCGCAGGAGATCATGGCCACCCCGATCAAGGGAGTGAAGATATATAGAGTCATTGGCGAGATGAAGGTCAGGAACACGTGGCAGAAATTCAAGATCGATATGCTTGGAACAAAGATATCTGAGGTCATCGAGAAGACCTACTCGATCCTCGGAAGCAGGCACAAGCTTAACAGGCAGCTAATAAGGATACAGGATGTACAGGAGATAGATCCAGAGGAGGCGAGAGACGAGATAAAGATAATGATGATGCTTGATAAGGTTGTAAAATTCTAATACTACTCAAGATATAGTCAGTAGTTGAGATCCATGTCCGAGGCTCCAACAGGCGGAGAGAGAAGAATAACAGAGGCAGACATAGCTAGACTAGTAGAGGAGCTAGAAGTGCTAGAGTCAACGGCACAGGCCTTGAGACAGGACATAGCAATGATCACGGCATCGATAGCAGAGCTCAAGTCAACTAGAACCCTCGTAAAGATGCTTGCAGACGGTCAGAAGATAGAGGAGAGCTACACCACTGTAGGTGGAGGAGTCTTCGTAAAGACCAGGATCGAGGACTATGAGAAAGTCCTCGTAAACATAGGAGCAAACTACATTGCAGAACTCAACGTTAGAGACGCTCTAGATCACGTTGATAGGAGAATAAGAGAGCTTGAAGACGTGAAATCTAGACTCGAGCTGAGGCTCGCCGATGTTGTGCGAAGAATAGAGAACATAAGACAGTTCCTTGCAGCAATATACGCAATGATGAGAGGAGGAGCAGAAGGAAAAGCGGAAAGGAAATAAATAGAGAAACCATCACCTAACATCTCCAACATCTAACGAGGTGAAGACCTCTGAAAGGCATATCGTATCCATAGGGCCCATACCACTATTGCAGCTATTAGAACCATCATCCCTAGAAGCCAGTCATGAGCTATGATGTAGGCTGTACGACCCAGATAAAGATACACTAGGCCAAGTATATAGATTCTTAGTAGATCCACTAGATAGATGAGAGCTATCACAAGAATCGAAATAACGATCTTGAGAGGAATGAACCTCCGTTTAACCGGCGTAAACAGTGTGAAAATACCAAGAGTAGTTATGGCAAATATAGCTAAGCATTCAGGTGTTATAACTATCGTTGCTGCAGCACCGTTCTTAGCAATTAGTAGAATAGAGAAGTGACCCATGCTGAGGACCGCTATATCTTTAATAGAGTACATGAATGATAGTATCCTTACTGTTAAACGATAAATGTACCTATACAAGTAATGTATGATAAGAAGAGTTATGGAAACTATTACAAAAAGTATTAAGATCGATACATAGAGTCTATACTTGTATCTTGCTCCCTGTACAGCACTACGATAACTGGACTGTACCCTATATAGTGAAGTCATTGTCTCTTCTCCGTTACCTCAAAAACGACAGGTCTACCAAGAAGCTCCTTGAGTGTACCATACGCATGTATGAGCCCTGCGTAGAAGGCAAACGCTAATGCAACAATTACGGTTACTATAGTATCTCTTCGCTTATAGTTTTCTAACACTGTACCACTCGTAATTATAGTCTCGTACCCTACAAGCCAGATCCAGGCCCCCCACGGAAACAGGATGATATGCCACACTAACGATAGAATTATCGCAGAGACAAGATTAACATAGATCCATAGTCCCTGTGTAAAGAATAGGCCTTGAAGCACATATCCAAGCTTCATCGTTCGAGATATTCTGCTAGAGAATAGAATTTTTCTCCAGGTTCTGCGGAGCTCATGTATGGTCCCCCACGACCATCTTATCTGCTGCTTAATAAATGACTTCTGTGTTGCAGGTACGCTGCCGTTAGCATATGCTTCATGTGTCACAATAATTCTTAAGCGTCCATGTTTTAAAATGGAGTCTATAGTCCATCTCCAATCTTCTGATACACTATCCTCGACAAATCTTACAGATTCTAACTTATCTATTCTTATCAGCGCGCAACTTCCTATAAATATTGGAAATAGATCACTATATTGTCTACCTACGAGATTTATTATACATCCAGCGGTTGACGCTCTGTAGACCATGCCGAACACTGTATCGCTACCCTTAGTATGTTTCTGATAACCTTGTACGATATCTGCTTCATACTCCTCTGCTAAAGATACCAAAATGTTCAACATGTTCTCGGCTGGCTCAAAATCTGCGTCTAGTATCAATGCATACTTAACATCGTATCTTTTTAATATTCTTACAGCATCGTTGAGAGCACCTGCCTTATATCCTCTCCTACTTTTTCTCTTGCAGTGAAGTATCTTCATATTATGTTTTCTTTTTAATATTCTTGCTTCCTTTCTTAGTCTTTTTCTTAGTTCGTTATCCGTTGAGTCATCTATTATTACTGTAATAAAGTTTTTATAATTTATTTTTGAAAGCGATTTCAAAGTTGGTATAATAGACCAGTCATTGTATACTGGTATGACTATACCTACCTTAGGTTGCCTATCAGTGCTCTCTCTGCTAGGTTTAGGAGGACCGGTGTTCCAGAAGATGCTGCATGTCGTGAAGTACCATACCGCATATATTGTTAAAATTGTACTTGAACTCAGAAAGGACGTTGCTAATATAATTTGTGCTATAGTCATCTGTACAAGTACTGTGCCGGTCATCTTTCGCTCTGGATTTCACGTTATGACGAAACTGTTTAAAAACCCATCTAGGCTACAGAGGCACCTATATGCTCCTCAGTATCTTGAAAAAAGGTCTAACGATAATGTTAGTGATCTCAGTAGTTGTGTGTGCCTTTCTTATAAGCGGTATGGTACATGCAGAAAGGATCCTAGGCTGGGTAGGATGTTATGGAACTGCAAACATGCCTCTAGGCGGCTCTATAAGCTCTGGGTATAGTAGGGTTGCGGCTACCTCTTTTAGAGGCTCCTTCTATGTCCTTAACGCACGTACGGGAGAGTGTATAGCTGAGGCTGAACCCACCTCATTTGCTATCAGCGCTAGATCAATAGCGTTTGTAAATAGTTCAGATGTATATGTTCTCTTTTTGTCTCCAAAAGGATACGAGATTGCGTTAGTAGATATCTCTGAGCTAAAGCCTAACTGGGAGTATAACATCACAGGTAGATTGATAAAGATTGAGTCCTCTACTTCCTGTTACGTTTCGAAAATAATGTTTATTAATAAGTCACTATACTTGGTAGGCAGATGCATGGATGGTGGCTTGTTTGCTGCTAGATTATCACAGAACTTTAAAGTTTACTGGGCATATGAGTACAAGGGTCTAGACGTACTTTCTCTGGATGATGTCGTATATGATAATACTACAATGTATATTCTTACCAGTGAGGAGGTTCCTAGATATGTAGAATATGACGGTGGATGGATATCTACTATCTTCCGTGTAACGAGTATATACTTATATAATGGGTCTCTTATTTGGACGTATGATGCCTGGTCATCTTCAGGAGACTGTCGCTCTCTGACCAATACAAGTGTGGGAGCAGTCTCGCATATATGCTATCTTGCCGATATAGGTCTCACCATCGGATCAAGTATACAGCTCTACGGTAATCTCCTCTACTTGATAGGTGTAGAGCCTCTTCTGTTGAAAACTCGTACAAAGAAGGGAAAAGTACTCACATATGCTGATCCAGCTCTATGTGAGGTAATGCTCGACGCATCAAATGGTGGCGCAGTATCCACTATATGCTATGATATCGAGGCTCTGGAGCCTGAGGGGAACGGTCTATACACATATGAGTACACTATGAACGGCATCGTGCATCTGCTCTATGATCAGGGTACGCCTATCATCGCTGGGCTCATAACCGTTATTCCACGTAACGATATTGGAGTACATACTCTTAATAGGTACATATTTCTCAGAGCCGGTGAAACATCAGGACTTGGCTTCACCATTACTGCTAACTCAGTTTACGAGAAGATTAAGGGAGGAGGCTATCTATGTAATGATTACGGCTGTATGTTTAGTACGGAGTGCGGTCTTGGACTGCTCTTCAGTGGGTTCTCTATGTACAAGAGCATAGATATTGTAGAGCCCGGATCAGGACTTGTTGGAGAGATTACTACTATGTCTCTTCCAGACCTTAAGGTTGGAGGCGCATCTTTAGGTGATCCTACAAATGTGGTGCCTGTGAATCTGCAGATTGTTCCTGTAGGTCTATCTTTTAAGAAGACTGTCATTACTATAAAAGCTTTGCCTTGTAAAGCTGTCACTCTGCTATTTGTTGATAATTATGATCCCTCGTATACATATTCCTCTACAGATTATAGCTTGATAACCTTTCTCGTCATTGCTGGTCTAATAGCATTAACGTATGATATTGTTCGTAGGCGACGTAGAAGGGCTAGAATCTCCTCTTAGCATAGTACTTTACTGAGTCCCTAATCAACGCTCTGCTTCTAGTCTCTTTAGAGGAAAAGTTCTTTATTATGCTTCTTATATTCTCTCTCGAGACTGGTCATGTTTAAGAAGTTGAAGGAGGCCTTCAAGAGCTTCACTAACAGCATAATATCGCTGTTTAAGGAGGAAGAGGAGAAAAAAGAGACCCGACCTGAGAAGGCTGAGGAGAGGTCACAGTCTCAGCCTGTCACCGAGGTTAGGGTAGAGACTGTGCAGCCGATCCAGGTTGCTGAGCAGCGGCAGCAGGCTGAATCTACGAGAGCTGAGTCTGTCGGCGAGGTCAGGATTGAGGTAAAGCCTGTGAAGGCTGAGGAGAGAGCTGAAGAAAAGGTTGAGGAAAAACGTGGCTTCTTTTCTAGGCTTGTGCAGAGGGTTACTGAGGCTGTCACATATACTAAGCTTAGTGAGGATAAGATAACAAAATTATGCGATAACCTTTTCATACAGTTAGTAGAGTGCGATGTTGCTGTAGAGGTCTCAGAGGCAATAGTTGAGTCTGTGAAGGCTGAGCTTGCGAATCTTAAGATACCTAGGTTTGGTGTAGATAAAGAGAAGATAGTCAGAGAATGTATAAGGAGAGCAATACTCAAGGTCATTGAGGACATACCGGACGTAGACTTCATGGAGCTTGTAAAGAAGATACATGAGGAGAGGTCTCCAGTAGTGATACTCTTTCTAGGCCCTAACGGCTATGGAAAGACTACCACAATAGCGAAGATAGGGTACCTACTCAAGAATGCTGGATACTCAGTAGTGTTCGCTGCAGCAGACACGTTCAGAGCAGGAGCAATAGAGCAGCTTGAAGAGCATGGACGCAGGCTAGGAATAAAAGTCGTAAAACACAGATACGGTGCAGATCCAGCAGCAGTGATACATGATGCAATAGCACACGCAGAAAGCAAAGGAATAGACTTCGTCCTAGTCGATACGGCAGGAAGAATGCACACAGATGTGAACCTCATGGACGAGCTAAAGAAGATCTATAGAGTAGCTGAGCCAGACCTATCAGTATTCGTAGCAGACGCACTACTAGGAAACGAGGCCCTCGAAGTAGCAAAAACATATAGCAAATATGTAAACGTTGACGGACTAATAATCACAAAAGTAGACGCATACCCCAAAGGAGGATCAATACTAACCTTCCTAGTAACACTAAGAAAACCAATATACTTCCTAGGAGTAGGACAACGCTACGAAGACCTAATACCCTTCAGAAAAGAATGGTTCATAAACCAGCTACTCGGAGAGGAGTAAAAATATGGATCAACATTGACCGTCCTCACTTTCCAACCACTTAAGCGCCTCCTCCAGATCTGTAAATCGTCTAGCTCTTCCTTCCTTAACCTCTCTTTCAGCTTCTCTTATCTTCTCTATAAGCTCTCTATCCTGCATTATTTCTAATGTCTCTAACAGTTCTTCAATCTCCCTTATCTTTCTGCGTATTTCTCTAATTATCTCGTATGTTACCGACATCGTTACTACTACTGTTAACCTATTTCTATATCTTATTGTTACGTCTCCTCGCACCTTCCACGTGCCTTCTCTCATATATGGGCATTATTCTTTAAACCTTTTCTGCTATTACCATTTTCCAAGGTCCTCTATCTATATTGATGATCTTCCTTATCGAGAAGCCTACATGTTCAAAGTTTCTCCGAAGCTCGCCTACTGTTGCTGTTAATCGTCTTCCTAGCTCGATATGTTCCCAAAGTACTGCGAGTAGACTTGGTAGTTCGCTCTCTATGGTGTCAGGTAACATATGTATGCTTATGAGCGTTCCATTTCTGTTAAGCGAGTACCATATCTTCTTTAGGACGTCTGTCTGAAGGGGACTTACTGCACCTATGTCTAGTACTACGTCATATCCCGTACCTATATCGTCTTTAGTAAAGTCTGCAGGTACTAGCTTTATTCTATCTTCAAGTCCAAAGTTTTCAATTACTTTTCGAGTGACTCTATCTATCACATGTGGCAGATCTAGAGCATGTACCTCCAGGTGAAGGTACACTCTTGCAATATACACCGAGTATAGGCCTGCTCCACATCCAATATCGAGAACCTTTCTAGCTCTCTTGAGCTCATCTAGCTCCTTCAATATTGTGGCTATCCTGGTAAAGAGTCCCCTAGCCAGAGAGTACTCTAACGTGACTACTGCATCTAGCTCTGACCAATCTCTGTAGGATGCTTCTCCTCTGAGTCCTCTAACGATGTTTTTCCAAGATCTCGGTCCAAATAGTGATTCTCTACTGAACTTTATGTACGTTAATATGCTGTATGGAGAGTCTCTTGTAAGATATAGATTAGCTATGAGAGAGTTAACATACTTGTCGCCTGACCTCTCAATAAGTCCGAGCTTTCTCAATATCTCTAACATCAGGTAGAGGATCTCTCTATTATATCCAAGCTTGTTCTCTAAGTCGCGCAACGAGATAGGACTCTTCAAGAAATCGAATACATCTATCTCACATGCTGAGAATAGTACCTGTAAAACATAAGCATTAAACAGAAGATCAAGAAGTGTCTCTGGACGCATAGTCGGTCCTCTCTCAAGATCTATTCTGAGTAATCTCTCACAGAAATTCTCAATCTTGTTTCTTTCCATCTATAGCCTTCCTACTACGTATGGACTTAATAAGTGTTAACACTTGCAGTATTAAGTTTTTCAACTATTCTGTATGTCCAAGCACCTGTATTATTCTCACTATCTCAAATCCTGTCGTATCGTCTCCTACTAGTGCCCCATAATCGTTAGCTACTAGACCGCTTCTCAGCATTGTCTTTCCTCTATTTATCGTTCCCACATCTACGGGCAGTTTGAACATGTCTCTAAGCTTTTTCAGATCCTCCTCCTCGGCATCTGCGCTTACTAGTACTCCTCTGCTGTTTGCTACCGCTAGTGAACCTACCAGATATGATTTACATATGGTGTCTATATATGTCTCTGTGTTTAACGTGTCCTGTATTATTTTCAAGTTCTCTTTCTCAAGTATTGGACTGACTAGGCATGTCCTGTTGTTACATAGTACTAGGTTGCTTACTGCAGTGAACCTGGTCTCTATAGTCTGCACGTTCAGATCAAGGCTTCTCAATAGCTTCAACTCATCGTCTGTCGCTATGTCTGGAACTATTATGCCGTTGTCATTTCCTGCCATGAATATTCCTAGGAGAGGAGTCTTGCCTATTGTCACTCTTATGACTTCTGTCCCAAGAGTTGATCTTATTATGTCGTCCAGTTTCGGAGGCATGTCAGGAGGTATGAAGGTATATTTATTGTTTGTGAATATGTAGACTCCTATTATTGGGGTCCCATATATCGATATTGGAACTACCTCGTACTTCCTTCTCATGACTGAGATACTGTCTCCTCTTTATATAGGTATACCCATACTGTACCGTCCTCGTATTTCACGACTTTCACCTTTATCTTTCTTGGAGGCTTCTCTATACTTCTGCTCCATATTGCCTCATTTACCTCGTTATGTATCTTTACCTGGCTCGGATCGACCTTCATGTGTCTTGCGACGAACCTTCTTATCAGTCTCACAGCGTATGCTGCTCTCTTTGTTCTTGAGACCTCTCGCGTTCTTCTGAGGTTTATCGTGTACTCTCTCTCTAGTACTGGCTTTGAACCTGTCTTTGCTTCTGCGGACATGGTCTCAGCACCTATCTATTATGCTTTAAGCTTAACTCTTCTCCAGTACCTCTTCGTTGGTGTGATCGTCACTCTCCTCTTAGTCTTGAGCACTACCCATGGTGGTGGTAGTCTGTTAGATTTTCCTGCCGCTGCAAGTCTCAGTTTCCTTCCTAGTGGCTTGTTCCTAGCCATGGTGTTCTCCTACCTCTACTGCTGGGGCATTTTTAAGGGTGTCTATCTGAACCTTATTCTTAGATCTCTCCTGGTTCTTCTGTATATCTCCTCCAGCATCTGCTTCAACTCCTCGTCACCTATCGGAGTCCTTATTCTGCCAGACTGTGCAAGCGCGATGAGCTGGTTCTCGAGAGCCTCCACGAGCTCCGGCTTGACGAGCCTCAGATTGTCCAGTCTTCTACGTGCCTCTGGTGTCAGAATGAGGTTGAGTATCGCCCTCTTCTGGGCCTGTATCTCCGCTCTCTTTCTCTCCTCCTCTATCCTCCTCTGTAGCTCCTCCATCTTCCTTCTCTTCAGCTCTTCGAGCTCCTCGTCCGGGCCCCTGTACTCCTCTGGAGCGCTCATGCTCCCAACTGAGAATGATTTCCGAGAAGATTAAAGCTTTCTCGAGAGGAGAGAAGTTTTACTGTACGGCCTTAGGAGAGATGTACTTCCTCAGCTCTGGGTTCTCGCTAGCCATCTCTTTCAGAATCTCGTATGACAGCTTGTCAAGAAGACGCCTTCCTTCTGCTGTCAGGACTCTGCCCTCTCTCGGGACCTTCTGCACGAGTCCGGCAGCCTCCAGCTGTTGAAGTATCTTCCTTATTATTGCACCGCCAGCCTTCCTGAACCTCTCGGGTCTGTGTCCTCCACCTATCTTGGCTCTATATCCGAAGGCTGTCCTGAGTCTCTCTATCCCTACTGGACCATAGAGGTAGAGCTTCCTCAGTACTGCGGCTGCCCTATAGTACCACCAGTCCTCCTGCATAGGTGGTCTATCCTTGTTTGCGCCTGTCTTCACAAATATTGCCCAGGATGGAGGCTTCACTTCTGGAACGTTCTTCAGATACTGTGCTAGTCTGCTGATGAGTCTGTCCGGCGGCACGTCCTTCACGCCTACCAGTCCAGATCCCCATGCTCTCAGCGGCGATTAGTTTATAAACGTTTCTTGGACTTATATAAGAGCAATGTCTCTCCGTTTCTGTCCACGTTGCAGAACACTGATGCGTCCAGTAAAGACGCAGAATGGTAACGTACTAAGATGCCCCAAGTGTGGCTACGAGGAGTCAGCGTCAGGACAGAGCCTGTCAGTGAGGACCGTCATAGAGAGAAAGCCTACTGACACCCCCATAGTGATAAAGGAGGACACGTCATCTCTACCTAAGACGAGAGCAATATGTCCGAAATGCGGGAACGAGGAGGCATACTACTGGATACAGCAGACCAGAGCCGCAGACGAGCCACCAACAAGATTCTACAGATGCACTAGATGTGGACATACTTGGAGGGAGTACGAGTAGGAGAGGTATCCTAGATATATGATTATCCTAAAAGCAGAGAGTTTTTGAACTTCTCAGCACCTAATATATGAGATGTCTGAGCCTATAAGGCTACTATACTCAGACGCCAAGGAGTTCGTGTACATAGTCGAGTCGATAGCAGTGCTCCTAGAGGAGGCCGCCTTCACAATAACGAACGAGGGACTGAAGCTCAGGGCAATAGACTCGTCAAGAAGCGCACTAATAGACCTATTCATGCCTAGAGAAGCATTCGAGGAGTATCCCTCAGAGCTCTCAGAGGAGGTGAGAGTTGGAGTCAACTTCAGTGATCTTAAGAAGATTCTCAAGAGAGTGAAGAAAGGTGACAGGATAGCTCTAGAGGTCTCCGAAGGCAAGCTCAAGGTCAAGCTGATCGGAAAGGCCACGAGAGCAGTGATCCTGCCAATAATAGACGTACCCGTCGAGCAGCTGCCCACCCCCAAGGTAGTGTTCACAGTTACCGCAAAGGTTGCTAGTGACGCACTTAGAGAAGCAATGAAGGACGCGGACGTGATAGCAGACTCCGTGAAGTTCGAGGCTAAGGAGGATGGTCTATACATAACTGCTAGCAGCGATAGAGGAGATCTAGAAGTGAAGTTCGAGAGAGATAGCGAGGCAATGTTCGAGTACGATCTCAAGGAGCCCGCAAGCGCGAGATATAGCCTAGACTATCTTGTCGATATAGTCTCGAAGGCCTACCGTGTCAGCGATATAGCAGTGATAGAGTTTGCTACAGGGAAGCCAATATCTCTGACGTTTGAGATACCTATGGGAGGAAAGCTGACGTACTATATTGCACCAATGCTTGATTAAGATGGGCATTGAAGGTATCATAAGAGCTATATTTCGATCATATTACAGGAACCCTGACAGAGAGATAGAGATACCTGACATAGAGAGGAGAGAGATAGCGTACCAGCCCTTCGGCAAGGAGGTGATGATAAGACACTTAGCGTTCAGCAGTGTAGACGAGTTTCGAAGATTTATAGTGAAGAACACGCCATCCCACGTGTATTACAGCACCGCAAGATATAGAGATCCAGGAAACCCAGACATGGAGAGAAAGGGCTGGCTGAACGCGGACATAGTGTTCGACATAGACGGTGACCATCTCCCAACGGAGGGATGTAGACTCTCCGAGGAGTCAGGTGCTGTATGTATAGAGTGTCTAGACGATGCTCGACATGAGACTCTAAAGCTTGTAGACCTTCTAGAGAACGATCTTGGACTATCTGAGAGTGAGTACTCGATAACGTTCTCAGGACACAGAGGATTCCACGTCCATGTGGAGAGTGGCCCCCTCCTCGAGCTCGGCCAAGACGAGAGGAGAGAGCTCGTAGACTATGTCAGGGCTGTGGGTTTCAGTATTGAGAGGTTTCTCGACATGCGTGGCCGCTTGGTGGCGGGACCTGACATGGATGGTGTTGGTTCGAGAATCTGGAGATGTATCGAGAACGTTCTTGATGAGAGAATGAGGAGCATGGTTCTTGGTTTGAGGAGTGTGAGGAAGTACGTGAGCAGGATCAGGAGATTTGAGAACAGTGTTGCATCGTGTCTGGCGGTTATGATAGATGAGATAGTGACGCTAGATATTAAACGTCTTATACGTGTGCCAAACTCTCTTCATGGTAAGACGGGTCTCATAGTCTCGAGATTGTCTAAACAGGATTTGGAGAAGGATGCTCTTCACATAGTTGAACTATCAGTGCCTAGAATGATAAGAGGTAAGAGGATGAGGATAGTTCTTCGTAAGAGGCTAGCTGTAAGGAACGTTCTTGGAGAGGACATTGATCCTGATAGAATCGACGAGTCCCAGGAGGTCTCTACGTATGTTGGAGTATACTTGATTAGGAGGGGTCTCGCAGATCCGGTTGAGGAATGAGTCTTGAGAAGATAATAGATAGGATAAGCAAGCTCACGCTGAGAGAAGTTGAAAGTACCGATCTCCAGTCTCCAGCTGCAAGATCGTACGAGGATCTTGTGAACGAGCTCTTGAGCGATGTTGGAGAGGAGGTTCCCGAGATAGTTCTACGAATGATAAAGAGTACGATATCCGTTCTTCTTCACACGAGGCTTGAGAAGATTCTCAGGAAGCTCAGCTATGGAGAGCAAATTCAGAAGAAGATGCTCTATCTTGAGGAGAGAAGAATAGTTCAGATATTTGAGAAGATAGACGAGATATCTAGACAAGCCACAGTGACCAGGAGGAGAGCAGAGACCAGACCGTTAGGAGGGACCGAGCAGGAGCTCGTGATGATAGCAATGAAGGACACGTTTCCAGCAATCCAGACGAGCAGGATGGAGAGGCTCGGCCCTTTCCTGAAGTTTGACATAGTGACACTGCCTCCAGAGGATGCTGCTGAGCTTGTTAGGAAGGGTATAGGAGACGTGTTGAGGCTATAAGTTTATAAATTCTACATGAGGCACATCTTGACAGTATGAAGTTCCCGAAGGTCATAAGGACGTACTGCCCAAGATGTAATGCACATACTGTCCACTCAGTCTCAGTGTATCATCACGGAAAGAGGAGATCCCTAGCAGAGGGCCAGAGAAGATACGAGAGGAAGTGTAAGGGATATGGATCAAGTAGAAAGCCTAAGCAGAAGAGGTTTGCAAAGATAACTAAGAAGGTCACAGTAAAGCTTCAGTGTAGGACATGTGGATACATTCAGCTCAGGACTATAGGCAGACTGAAGAGGTTCGAGCTCGTAGAGGTCAAGAAGTAGGTCTTTTAAAACCCGCGACGTTACATAGTCTGCTATGCCACAGAGATGGAGAGATGTACTGATTCCAAAGCCGAGATCGAGGTTCCTAAAGGTGAGATGTCCCAACTGTGGTAACGAGCAGATAATATTCTCACATGTGTCAATCGTTGTCAGATGTCTAGTGTGTGGTAACACGTTAGCAACACCGACAGGTGGAAAAGCTCAGATACTTGCGACGGTGGTTAAGGAGTATGAGTAGTCGAAGAGGTAAGGAGAGGGATAAGGAGGCTCCTCAGCTATTAGTACCTGTAAAGATTGCTAGAAAGGAGCTTCCCGACGTTGGAGAGCTGGTAGTAGGTACTGTGAAGAAGATTATGGAACATGGTGCATATGTGATACTTGACGAGTATGGTGGACTCGAAGCGTATGTTCCGATAAACGAGATCGTCCAGTCCTGGTTTCACAGTATAAAGGACTACCTCAAGCCAGGTCAGAAGGCAGTGTTCAGGGTAATCAGGGTAGATCCTAGGAGAAAGCTGATAGACGTATCTTTAAGGAAGGTCAGAGAGGAGGAGAAGAAGGAGAAGTTTCTCCAGTGGAAGAGGACGATTAGAGCTGTAAAGCTTCTAGAGCTTGTATCTCAGAAGACTGGGATCCCCCTACAGGAGCTTCTGGTGAAGGTTGGGTACAGGTTCGAGGACATCTATGGAGACATGTTGAAAGGATTTGAACAGCTTGCTAAAGGTCATGTAGATGAGGTGAGGAGGGTGCTCAAGGATGTTCCTGACCACGTGTTTAAGGTTATAGAGGAGATAGCTAGAGAACATATAGAGATCCCGGAGATAACTTTCTCCGGAATAATACGAATGATAAACATAAAGCCTGACGGCGTCGAACACATAAAGGAGACCCTAATAAAGGCTAAGCAGCTCATAGAGGAGAAGTATGATGGATCGGTCAAGTATAAGATATATGTTGTCGGTCCACCAAGATATAGGATCGATGTGACAGGAAGAGACCCAAAGATGCTTGACCAGGTTCTGAGCGAGGTTTCCTCGTTCATAATAGAGGAGGCTCGAAGGAGAGGAGGAGAAGCAAGCTTCACTAGAATACAATGATACAGGCAATACTTAGAAAGTGTAAGAGATGTGGAAGATATACATTGCGAAAGGACAGGTGCCCCTACTGTGGAGGAGAGGTTGTGAATCCTCATCCTCCAAAGTACTCGCCAGACGATAGGTACTTCATATACAGGTTACTGACTAAGATAGTGTCTGGAGAGATAAAACTTCCTGAAGACGTGAAGAACAGGCTTATAGAGAAGATATATGGGAGAACTCAGCAGGTAATCGAGGCCTCTTCTCAAACTAGTGAGTCCTCTAAATCATCCTGACGTTTTCGTAACATTCTTCTTAGTCTCGGTCTTCTTAAGGACTTGTCTAAGATAGGCATAGTTTATCTTGTATATGTATACTGCTGACCTTGGCACATATGCGAGCACTAGCCATCCTGGTGGTCTGGCACTCTCTACTATATGGCCATTATATTCTAACGTTACCGGCCCTATCATGTATGCGTATCCTGATAGAGGCTTCTTCAGCTGGAATATCCAGTATGGGTACACCATCATGAAGTATCCTAGACACTGGTAGGATAGTGAGATCACGTATGGGTTAAACATTGCATAGTAGATTGTGTAGTTTATTGAGCACGGTACTGATATGTATCTTGCTACTCTCTTTCCATTTCCATAGGTTATGATGTACATGTTCGGCATCATCTGCGTGTAGGTGTACGGTCCAAGCATCCTCTTCACCTTCACAAACCTACATATGAAGTGTGTGAACGTGTATGGATCCTTGTACCCGCCTATTCTTGCCATCCATATGCTCTTGTCGAAGTCTCCTCCAACAAGAGGTATACCTATACAGTAGGTTCCCGTCTTTGTTGCAAGCGTCACGACAGTGAATGGCTGATACACGAGCATGTATTCAGGGTCTCCAAGCATCTTCAAGTATCTGTAAACCTGCTTGTAATCGTACACATTCGTTAGGAAGAACCTAGCTATTGTCGCTATCTGAGTCCCATTGACCGTCGAGTTGTCTGCGAGGCTTGTCCTGTTAGCTACGACCGATATCAGATAACCATAGTCCCACCAGCTCACTACTGTTGCGTTAGGCTTTGTCTTGAACTGGAGCCACTCTAAGGCAGGTATCCAGTCTCCCTGTGATAGTGTAGGTACTGCTAGAGGGACGACAACGGTTGTCGCAACTGCTGCTGCAAGTAGCGCACCAAGTATGACTAACAGTATTGTCGCGAGTCTGGTGTCTCCTAGTCTGAGAGGTAGCGTGAGCGAGTATATTGATACTGGTATCATTACCATACATATCGAGAATGCTGTATAGTACATTGATGCGAGGAAGTACATTCCGAAGAGAGCGCCTACAAGCATTATTATTGAGACCAGGCTTGGCTCAGTTATGAACAGCACTATCGATATTACTGCTAGAACGACTCCATAACTCAGCATTGGTAGTACAGTGTTTGCTGGAACGTACTGGTGCTCTGCTACGCTGCTTACTAACGCTTTTCTAAGAGGTGGAGCCAATATTGCTAGGTATCTTCCATGTAGCCTTAAGGGTCCTATATGTGTTATTCCTAGTGATGATAGTATGAACCCAGCTATCAGTACTATTGCACCTATCGCTATAATGTACTTGAATATTCTTCTTATAATGTTAAGGTACTTTGATAGGAACCTGTAGCTTACATATACAGCTATCACTAGTATCAGACCTATCAGAGGCAGGAACCCTCTTCCTCCAAATAGCGTATGTAGGCCGTATCTTGGTGTCAGTAGTGTAAATATTGCGAAGCCTACATATGCTGACACATATGTTGCTAGTAATCTTCCTGGCTCTACTCTTGTGGGGTCCCTATATAGTGCATATATTGATGCAACTATCGCGCCTATTCCATATATGTTGAAGAGGAAGTAGTATCCTCCCCAGAGCCACACTGTGAAGCCGTTGACTAGGAGTGACAGTGCTAGGAATAGTGGTCTCTGCCATCCTGATCGCAGATACGACTCGAAGAAGAGTGCCATTCCTAGAGGTGCGAAGAACTCGTACATTGGTACGTCATCGAACCAGCCTGCGTAGCTTCTTATGACGTAGAGCGTGGTGACGCTCACCCATGCTGCTGCTATGAGGGCACACCACTTTCTGATCTCTGGTGGACATATTCTCCATGTTAGATAGGCTACTGATAGGACTGCTAGAGCGTTCACTATACATGGTATTATTATGGTGGTCTGAAGCAGTGAGAGACCGAAGCTCTTTCCAAACATCACATATGCTAGAGCACCTATCAGTGATACTCCGGGGCTGAGAATCTTTGCCCAGTTTATTCCCCAGGGATACCAGAACTTTGTGAACAACGTGTGTCCATTAACTACCTTGATAGAGAACTTCGACAGAACAGCGTGTGGTATGTAGTGTGCTACCCCGCCTGTGACCCACCATGCTAGTCCGTTCCCTATACCTGCCTCAACGAGGAACTTCGCAAGATAGTACCTTATGAAGGGGTCATATGCTGCGAGGTGCCAGCCGAAGTAGAAGAGGTTCAGTATCCTGTCATAGAGCCCTAGAGCTGTAAGAGTGTAGAGTGATACTATTATGAGGATATACGTGAGAACCTTATGTATCTTGTCTATGTCTACTGCCTTAAGCTCTGCTTGCTGTCTTGAGCTCATGTATTGGTCTTATAGTGAATTTATCGCTGACTTTTTCAAGTTTACTTAGACAGCAGGGACATCTGTAGTCCCATCTTCTAGCTACGTCATCTATAGATTTCAACTCCTTGCCACTATAGAGAACATAACCACAGGAAGAACATCTCACGACTATAGGCATAGTATTGCTCTACAGTAACACCTTTTAAATGTACTTACACGTAACGTCTCTACATACTGCGATATATCTGACAGGTCTTAGCGTGTTGACACTCTCACTCCCTCATCGATCGAGAGAGCGAATATTGTTGCATCCGCCTCATCCACTGTGACTCCAAGTCTCCTGACCCTTCTACTGTAGATTCTTCTCCTATACTTTGTGGACTCCTCATCGATCATATATACAGGTACTTGACTGCTTAGAGACAGAAGCATCTCTATGTTAGATCTATCTCTGCTTCTCCGGCTAGACTTAACTCCGATACATACTTTCAGGTCTATGTTGTCAAGCTCAGCAATTGATTGTACGAGCTTGATTATCTTAAGCATGGGTAGGCGAGCATGAATCGTAGGTAATCTACAATGAACGACAGCAACTCCAGACACATCATCTCCAGGATCTACTCCTACAGTCACATCTTGACACTCAAGGATCTTAGAGAGCATCTCTGTGAGCATGGTCATTATCTGGACTATGTCTACGTTGCTATCTACTCTGCGACCTCTGCTGACGATCTTCTCGAACGCGCGATCTATGATCAGCATATCCTCGTCTACTGACTCGGGCTGGCTATCTACGTATTTTACCTCTACCAGGTCCTGATAGAGCACGGACCTTATCATGTCGTACATCCTTCTGCGCCCTAGGTAGTACAGTCTTACACGTGTCACTCGCTTAATCTGTCTCTTAGAGAGCTTATATATCCTTTCTTCTGATAAGATCCTCCACCCATGGTACTGGCACGTCATCTATCCTCCAGCGCTGTCTCGTGACGCTCTCCTCTACGGGTACCGTTATCCCATACTTATACGCTAGAGCACCAGTATAAGCTATCATCGCACCATTATCTCCCGCATACTCGTTAGACACTATCCCAAGCTTAGTATTGAAGTCCTCTGCAATTATCTGAAAAATCTCTCTCAGTCTCCTGCTCCTAGCTACTCCTCCTGTTATGAGGAGCTCTCTCTTTCCTGTAGCTGCAAGAGCTCTCTCTGTGACCTCTGCAAGCATGTAATATGCTGTCTCGACAAGACTCAGACATAGGTCCTCTATAGTGAGGTCCTTCAACTCGCCCTTCCTCAGCTTATCTAGAAGCTGGAGCGCACGTGTAAGAAGACCCGAGTAAGAGAGATCCTGCCCCACGACCGTGTAAGGAAGCTCTACAAAGCGTCTACCGCGTCCTGCAAGTTCCTCAACCTTGGGTACTCCAGGCATAGGTAATCCAAGCTCTCTAGCAAACACGTCTAGGCAGTTCCCAATAGATATGTCTAGAGTCTCTCCAAAGACTCTGTACCTGCCCTCACTATATGCGAGGACCATCGTGTGCCCTCCAGATATGAGAACTATTAGAGGATCCTTGAGACCAGTAACCAGCTTCGCGATCTCTATGTGAGCAACCCCATGATGCACAGGCACCAGAGGCTTCCCGTATCTCACGGCTAGCGCTCTAGCAATAGTTGCACCTACTCTGAGCACAGGTCCAAGCCCGGGGCCTTGAGAGAACGCCACTGCATCAACGTCGTGTATGGAGATCTCTGCCTCCGACAGAGCCCTTCTGAGGACCTTTCCAGCAACCTTCACATGATGCTCAGCAACCTCGCGAGGATGCATTCCAGCACCTGGAGGTGGTGTATATGTCTCGTTGACGTTTGCAAGTATCTTCCCATCGTCTGTTGCTACTCCAATACCAAATGTGTGAGCTGTCGATTCTATTCCTATAACAATCACCATTATAGGTCAACTATATCGCAGATCTCCTTAAGCCTCTCCTTAACAGTTGGATCATGTTCGGGAAAGGCAAAGATCTTCAGTATCTCAGATCCCTGACATATCACTAGGAACCCTCCCTCAAAATATGGGCGATAAGTTGCTAAGTAAGCGTTCACGTTCTTAGGCACTCTGTAGACCACGTTTATTGCTCCAGGTCTTGCCCAGAATATTGGTGACAGATAGTACATCTTTGGAACTCTCACAAGAGCGTTGTCGAAGACATATGTTAGATAGCACATGTCCTCATCCTTCAATTCTCTCGGCTCTCCTAGCGCTCTGCCCAGGTTGCTCACTATCTTGTCTATGATCTCCTCTCTCACTATCTTAACTATGAGGTCTAGAGCTAGTGGATTTACGAAGCCGTTATAATACACGTAGCGTATCTCAGAGACGTCTCTAAGCACGTCCTGTATGCGGCACTTGTGAAATATCTGAAACTGGTCTATTGTTCCTGTGCACATGCTGTATAGTGCTGCAAGTATCTCGATGTTGTTGTTCATGTCCTTGCTTAGAAACGTCTTGAGCTCTCTTAATATATCATCGTCTGATGGGAGATATACGAGGTATCTAAGCATTCTCGATATGTTGTCTATAACGTTCATAGTCCATGAATATTCAACACATTTGTGAGACCTATCACACATATATACTAGATACTTCTGCAATGTTAATAGAACTCGAAACTCCACGTTAACGTTCTCCGGTCTCTCTATACATCTTATGTAGTCACTTATCCCGTAGAGACTGAATCTCCCATACCTGCGTACGAAATCTGCCGTATATGCCAGTATCTTCGCGTCCTCTCTATCTAACGCTCTACATAGTGCGATAAACACCTCTACTGGGTCCAGCCTTAGATCGCTGATAAGCTTCTCTATGCTTTCCTTGCTATATCTCCTGTACTTTCCCCCTGAGACCAGCATGTACTCGCCGAACTCGTCTAGAACTATGCCGTAGCTTCTCAGCGAGTCTATGTCAACGTTAAACATCTTCACGACATCGTACCTCGTATATCCTACAAGCCAGGCAACGATTGCGGATACCGCTCTTGGGTTCTCTCTGAGCACTCTTCTTAGTCCTATACTAGTGGCGAGCATTTTTAACCTTTGACGAACTGTTTTAATACTTGGAGAGAGGCTACCTTCTCGTCGTTATCTAGCCTATATATCTCTATCCGAAGAGAGCCTCCATCAGTTTCCACTATCGCATATGTTGGTGGAAAGCCCTTCTTATCACTCTTCTTCAAGTGTCCAGGGTTCAACAGTATCTTTCTACCGTCTAGGCAGAGCTTAGGTATGTGAGTGTGTCCGTGAAAAAGTGCATCGACTTCACCTTTCTTGAGTCTGTCTATGGGGTCCTCCTCTTCGGGAGGATCGTTCTGATGCCTCGTGTCAGTATGTGAGAGGAGGACTTTCAGCCCGTCTATCTCTATCACAAGCCTTCTCTTCGTCTCTGGACTCTTGTAGTGAGGCTCGTACACTCCCGGCACAACCACTATGGGGACGTTTAGAGGTTTTAGATGTTCTGCGTCAGGTGAGTCATCTCCTAGGTGTATGACCATGTCGAACTTTCTATTCTTCATCTTGTCGACGAGAAGCCTAATATTGTCAATCTCACCATGAGTGTCAGACACGACAAGTATCCTCATAGTGATCTCTAGTAGTATCTGAAAACTATAAAACATTTAGCTCATGTCGCAGGAACCTTACGCACTATCAGGTCCACGTCCTCTGGCGTGATGTCAGGCCAGTACTTGTCAAGAAATATCAGCCTGGTCCCGGGAGCATGTGGAAGGAGGAAGTTGCTTACCCTTCTCTCCCCCCCTGTCCTCACTATGATGCTGGGCTTAGGGACGTCTCTCAGATATGTGAAGAACCTTGCAGAGACCTTTCCATTTCCCAACAGCTCGAGAGTCCTCTCAATTCCCCTCTCTCTGAGCTCTCTCGCTAGAACATGAATAGGCTCTAGAACCCCACTATAAGCAACTGCCAGTATGACAGTACACTTCTCGTTTCTTCTAGTAGCGTCCTCCGTAAGCTCTATCTCCTCAACAATATGTTTAGGAAGAATCTCTCTAACACCTATAACTCTCACCCTTATCCCCTTAACGTACGTGCTCTCATCCTCTCTAACTTTCCTGAGCTCTCTCGCAAGGAGATTATATATGAGATTGAGCTCTAGCCTGCTCCTGTTCATAACGTTCTCTAGAGATAGAACATAAAAGGTGACATATCGTGCTATACTGTTCGAGACTACGTGGTCAACTATCTCATGAATCTTCGACACTCCTCTCTCGTAAGCCTCGAATATGGTTACTCCTCTGCTCCTTGCCCATCTCCTATTTCCATCAGGAATAAATGCTATGTGGTCAAGCACTCTACATCTAGCGGAGTCTAAAGAAGATATTTAAATATATTACAGCTAGAGTTGTCTCATGACCGCAGTAGACGACATAGTTAACCAACTTGGAACATATATAGAGAAGAACGTTGAGATTCTTCCGATTCTCATAGGATACATATATTCGATGAACATAGACCCAATAATACATCAGATCTCTAGAAAGCTACCTGACATAGATGTTGTGAACCTCAAGCAGGTCTTATCGAGCGTTAGGAGACTAATATACTCTACCTCGATGCTTGATGTCGAGAATCCACTTATGGAAGATATAACTAAGATAGATGAGAGAAAATATGAAATATGTACAGAACTTCAGAGAAGGTACTGTCAGAAGCTTACACAGCATCTGAAGGATCTTGAGAAGAAGGTGAATAAGATATATCTGAAGAAGCTTGCAGTGATTCTGAGAGTCTGTGAGAGACAGAAGATTCTGAGAGGGGCTCTGGTAAGGATAAGTATGAGACCGGACATAGTTCAGGGATGGATTATGGGTGTTAAGGACTGTCTTAAAGATCTAGGGTACAGTGTTGAGAATGGTCTTGAAGGTGTCTCGCGAGAGGGTCTCGATGCTATCGTGGAGAGGAGCTTACCTGTAGGTTATGCCTCCTATAATGTGCTCATTGTCCCATCATGTCTAGAGGATTATTGTGATAGTATTGTTGAGAGGTATGGCAACGTTAGGGAGCTATTCGAGATTCGTTAGAGGTTACTTCACCATTATGTCTCTAAGCTTCTCTATGAGCTCAGGACCAGCCCTAACCATGCACCTAGCTAGTAGCTTAGCGGAGTTCACGAGGTCCTCGAGATCAAGCGTCTCTATACATGAGTGAACATATCTTGTAGGTATGGCTACTCCTCCTGCGGGTATTCCCTCTCTTCTGAACGCTATCGCTGTAGCGTCAGTCGTCCCTCCTAGGAGGATCTCTACCTGGTACGGTATCTTCTCGCTCTCTGCAACCTCGATTAGGAAGTCTCTGACCGCTCTATGCGCTATGAACATTCCTATTCTTCCACCGTCCATGAACTTTATTGCTGGGCCTGCTCCAAGCTTTATCGTATGTTCTCTCTCTGGCACTCCAGGAACGTCAAGTGCTATAGTGGTGTCTAGTGCTATAGCGAACGTTGGGTTCACCTTCTCTGCAGCTATGCCGGCTCCTCTTAGCCCGATCTCCTCCTGTACCGTTGCTACTGCATATATCGTCATGTATGGTTCCTCGTTCTCAAGCATCTTGAGTGCGAGAAGCATGGTTGCTACTCCGGCCCTGTTGTCGAGGGCCTTTCCTGTGACCAGCCTCTTTCCTAGTCTTGATAGCTGTCTATCGAGCACTGCTACACATCCAGGTCTTATTCCAAGCTCCTCTATCTCTTCTCTTGATCGTGCTCCTACATCTATGTACAGGTCTTTTAGTTCAGGTAGCTTTCTCTCCTCTCCTGGCGGTGTAGCATGTGGTGGTCTAACTCCTATCACTCCAAGTATCTTCTCCCCTTTTACGTTCTTTACTAGTACTCTCTGTGAGACTAGTGCCTGTTCTGTCCATCCTCCTATAGGTCTAAATCTTAGAAAGCCATTCTTCTCTATCTTGTCTATGATTAGGCCTATCTCGTCCATGTGTGCTGCAAGCATTATCTTGTTGTCTGTTTTTCCGTTTCTTATACCATACACGTTTCCCCACCTGTCGATGAGGACCTTGTCGCAGAGCCTCTCAAGCTCCTCAACTATTATCTGTCTGACCTCGTCCTCATGTGCTGATGGTCCGAAAGCGTCGGACAGCTTCTTAAGAAGCTGAAAGGCTTCCTCCAGCGTTACCACAAGTAGTATAGTCTATAAGGAAGATCCTATTTAACATATACGCTGATAGCGTGAACGTGCAGATAGGCCTCGTGGGAAAGCCAAATGTGGGAAAGTCTACCTTCTTTGCAGCAGCAACGCTTGTAGATGTTAAGATAGCGCCATACCCGTTCACAACGATAGAGCCGAACGTGGGCATAGCGTACGTGAGGATACCATGTGTGTGTAGAGAGTTCAATGTTAAGGATAATCCTAGGAACTCGATGTGCATAGATGGGAACAGGTTCATACCTGTAGAGCTCGTGGACATAGCAGGACTGGTCCCAGGGGCGTGGCAGGGGAGAGGACTGGGAAATCAGTTTCTTGACCACGTCAGACGGGCTTCAGTCCTCATACATGTTGTAGATGCATCTGGATCGACAGACGAGGAGGGAAGACCCGTCAAGCCAGGAACAAGGGATCCTATTGAAGACGTACTGTTTCTAGAGAAGGAACTGGTAATGTGGATGTACCAGATACTTAAGAAGGACTGGGAGAGAATAGTGAGAATGGTAGAGTATGCAAAGAAGGATATCAGGACAGTCCTCCTAGACAGACTGAGCGGCCTGGGAGTCACTGAGAGAGAGCTTGTACAGGCTCTTCAGGAGCTTGGTCTAGATAAGAGGAGTCCAAGCACGTGGACGGACGATGATCTACAGAGATTTGCTGAGCTTATAAGGGAGCTCTCTAAGCCCATGGTCATCGCTGCGAACAAGATAGACATACCTGAGGCCGAGGATAACGTGAAGAGAATGATTAGAGAACTTAAGAAATATAGGATAGTTCCCACATCTGCTGAAGCAGAACTAGCATTAAGAAGAGCATCACAGAAAGGACTAGTAAGGTACTTACCAGGCGATCCAGACTTCGAGATAGTGGACAGAGCTAAACTGAGACCGGAACAGGAGAGAGCGCTGGAGAGGATAAGAGAGATAATGAGGAAGTGGGGAGGCACAGGAGTGGTACAGGCCCTGAACACAGCAGTGTTCGATGTCCTAGGAATGGTAGCAGTCTTCCCGGTAGCTGACGAGAAGAAGCTCACGGACACTGAGGGAAACGTCCTCCCTGACGTCTACCTCCTGCCCAGGGACTCGACAGTCCTGGACCTTGCTCGCAAGATCCATAGTGAGATAGCTGAGAAGGCTGTATGTGCTATAGATGTGAGAACTGGCAAGAAACTGAGCCTTGATGCAAAACTTCAGCATAGAATGGTCATAAGGATAGTCACGAGGAGGTAATGATGACCTATATCACTGCTACAGGTATTCCACGTCTCTCGAGACCTGTAACTATCCTTCTAACTACTCTCGATTCTCTATCGATCAGCGATGTCATTCTCAACACCATGCGCTCCCTCTCTCCAAATATCTCGACTATGCACTCTCTAGTGTTTATCACAATGAGCCTAACAGAGCTCAGATCAATCTTTCTACCCTTCACAACTAGACCCTCAGCACTCAGATACCCACATACTCTACTCCTGAAGTATATCAACGCTACGAACAGTGCCACATATATTGCTAAGAGAGAGGCCGAATATACTACCGGAGAGGATACAGAGAAGAACTCGAACACTGATACTAGGAACGGTGATATCAGGATTGCTCCAAGAACGTTCTTATACAGCTCTAGGGACCTCTCGTCAGGACATACCTCGATGCATCCCACAACTCTGTCCGCTATTCTCGATATTCTCTCTACTATCCCCATGATCCGTGTTATCGTATATGTCTACTGTATTGAAAACCTTGCTATCAGCTGTGCTCTACCTTTCTGTCCTTTAATATCGAGTATTGTTACCTGCTCTCTCTCTACCAGTCTAGCTGACACAGGTATCTTGAGCTCCTTCAACTTTGCCTTGAGTCTCCCTCTGACTGGACGTGGAAGCTTCAACTCCTCGTCGATCCTCCTCACGATCTCCTCATATATCCCCTCCTCATCTATCGTTCCAAGCTCCACCTCCACGAGATCCTCGTCCTCGCTCCATCTCTCGTACATGTATACATTTCCTGTACTTTCATCCTTAACAATATGTATAGTATGTCCTCTTATGTCTATCACCGCAAGAGTCCTACCTCTCACCTCCTCGCTCATCGTAGGTACCTACCACATAATAGGTTAAATAACATTGAAACCGTGTCTGCAAGTGCTTCGAGATCTCATGGACATGATGCGAGTGACAGTCGCAAGGGCTCTTGGGAGGCCTGTCGCGCTATGTGATGTCGGTGATCCTGATGGAGTGATAAGTTGTGCAATATTCGTCAGAAAATATAGAAACGCGACCGTCGTCCTCAGAGCACCTGCACAGGTAGTGAGGTCAAGATGGCTCAAGCTCGTGAGATGGGACTTCGTTGCAGACCTTCCTTGCCCACCTGGAAGCAGGGTTAAGATGCGTGCTGACCATCATAAGACTAATCCACCATGTGCAGAAAAAGAGCTCTACGATCCATCAGCTCCCTGCGCTGCAATACTTGCTGCCAAGTTACTAGGTCTAGATAATGATGAACATGTTAAGAAGATTGTATCCATAGCGATAGAATCTGACACAGCGAACATAGTGACTGAAGAAGCGAAACTGATCGATCTAGCCGTGAGATACTCAGGATACAGGACCAAGCTCAGAATGGTGAGGCTTCTAGCAGAGATGGATGTGAGAGACGTGCTCAGAGATGAGGCTGTTGCTAGAGCAGTTGAAAGAGGCCTCGAGGCCGAGAGATTGATGGAGCACATCGTGAGAACTCTCCCTGACAGAGAGATCATAACGGTCTACTTCCCAAAGATGAAAGATTTTAGAATATCTTTCAGACAGTTAAACATAAAGATTCAGAAAGAAAAGAGAGCAAAGTTCATAAATATATTAGTTAGAAGAGGATTCAGAACATACAGACTCTACTGCGGAGCAGATAAGGATGGACCTTACGACTGCACGCAGATAGTTACAAGATTAGGAGGTGGAGGGCACAAGTTTGCTGCAGGAGCGCAATATAAAGCTCCACTATTTAAACCGGGAGAGGGACTCAACGTGTTTATAAGAACGCTGAAGGAGTATCTTAACACTAACAGGATCGAGCTCTATATTGTGAGAAGAGGACCCATAATTGAGAGATTGGAGGTCTAGGATATGTTATACTCGCTGTGTAGGTACTAGGAACAGTCTTGGCTTGACTATCTCCTTCATGTAGTCTACGAGTCCGGCAGACTCTATTGCTTTGAGTACCTCCTCGTCGCTCGCTCCTTTCGGTATCTCGATCTTGTGTTCTGTTGGCTCGAGGTGTCTTATGTTGGCTCTTCTTCTCTTAACGCCTGTCAGCTGTCTAGGTCCTGTTATTAGGACGAAGTTCTGGTCTATTATGTCCACTATTACACATTTTCTTCCTGCCTCTCTTCCTGCAGTCTTGACGCATATCCTGCCAACATCGAATACTCGTGGCATGTCGCCTAGTCGAGTATGTGCTCGCTAATTTAAGTATTGCTACGTCTTCTCTCGATGACCTTGTCTATGTATGAGCGTAATATTTCTAGTACTTCCTCAACGTTTAGGTACGTTGTGTCTATAACTATGTCAAAAACTGAGAGATCGTTAATATCTATGCCATATATCTTGAGATATCTCTTCCTGTTGCTCTCCTCTCTGAACTTTATCTCTCTTATAGCATCCTCAATAGACATGTTCTCACGCTGTGCAAGCCTTCTGGCCCTTACCTCGAGACTTGCCTTGAGGTAGATCTTCACGTCAGCTATATCCTTCAGGACCCACCCAGCCAGGTGCCCTTCTATGACGACGTTCCCCTTCTTAGCCTCCTCTATGGCCATTGCATCGATCTGCCTGTCAATGTTCTCATCCTGCTCAGCGAGCTTGTGGAACTCTAGGAAGGGTATTCCTCTCTGTTCGGCGAGCTTTCGAAAAAGCATGCCGTTCGAGATGTATCTTAGGCCATAGTGTTCTGCCAGCTTCTTCGCAATGGTGGTCTTTCCGCTTGCTGGTTGCCCGCTTACGGCTATTACTACCATTAGCCTCTTAATCTGACTGCTATTTTAAGTCCCTTCCTTAGACACTCGTGACATACGTAGCCTCCGTATGGTCTTGACACTGCTCTTATAGGCTCGTGATCTGTCTTGACTCTCTTCTCATTCATTCCCTGTAGCACTCTTCCACATATCGCGCATCTGGGAGGGTTTCTGAACCTCTTCTCGTAGTGTACTCTTAGTTCTCCTCCTGGAGTCCTCACTTTCACTCTTCTCAATGATCTCGACCTGTATGCTGGCCTAACCATGGTCCAGCAAGTCTAGGTCATTGGAGGAGTATTAAACGTTTGCGTTATCTCTGACCTTCCTGTACTCTTGAAGTACTCTAGCGAACCTCTCTTTCAGCTGGTCCGTGCTTATGAAGTCGCTCTTCCTGACCTTCCCCTCAGATATTCTGACGCCCTCTCTCTCGAGAATTCTCATCTTCACGTCAATCTTGCTTGAGCTATATCCTCCCAGCTCTCCGCTGCTCCTCACTACTCTATGACAGGGAACTATGACTGGGTATGGGTTCAACGCTAGCACTCTCCCAACAACTCTGGGAGATGTTCCTATGATCTGGGCAATCTGGCTATATGATGCTACTTTTCCTCTAGGTATCGATAATGTTGCCAGCAGTATCAGACCTTTCAGCCCGTCAGGTAGAGATAGGTAGGGAAGTACTTTAATACTATCCTCCCTACCATGTATTATATCTCTGATCAGCGATATAAGCTCGAGAACACGGTCAGCGGGAGGTGGAGATGACTGCTCAAGGGGGAGGCTACCATCGACTATGGAGCTAGAAAGTAACTTAAGGCCCTGCCCTATGTCAAGCCTGAGCAGTCCTATGTCATACAACGGTACGTACGCTACATATTTCATTACAGTCGATATTCAGTTTCTGGGAGTGTTAAAATACCTAGCCTCGAGAGATGGAAAGATCGTGCTCACCCTGAGAAGAGGCTCAAAAGTGAGGGACCTAGTGGAGATGCTGTACTTCATCAATCCGGACCTATATGAGAGGATTTGGGATAGATCTAACAGGAAGCTCAGGCCTGACATCGTGATATTTGTGGATGATGTAGATATAAGGCTCCTCGATGGTCTCAATACAGAGCTTAGGGATGGTTCAAGAGTCACAGTGCTTGCATACATACATGGAGGATAGGGCTAGAGGTGTAGTTCTTCTGACGACCGAGGCATTTAGAGAGAGAAAGGTGGCTGAGGAGATTGAGAGTCTTCTTCTGGCTAGAGGAGTAGAATGCTATGCTAGAACGTTTGAAAATGCTCCTGGAGTGGTGCTGGTACTCTCAAGAGACTTGAGCTCAAGAGATCTCTCTCGCATAATGCTATCCATGGCACATGTACGCAGACTCGCGAGATCGGTCGTCCCGCTGCTTGTGTGGACTACCGCTGACCTGAAGGGGTTTGAGGACGTTGTTGTGATAGTTATCGAACAGTTTTTACCATTATTATGGTCTGATACATATGAGGGTTCTAGAATAGCTGTAAGGTGTAGGTTCAGAGGTATGAGAGGTGAGAGTCGTGCTGAGAGGATCATTGGGTACTATATCTGTCAGAGACTGTGCAACACTTGTAGGATAGATCTCGAGAGGCCGAGCGTTCTTGTGCTTGTCGAGCAGGTATGTGAGCTATGTGGAGCATATGTCGGGTATCCTGATAGGAGCATCCTCATGTATCGTCCTTACGTCACATAACATTGAAACTTTCAGTCTATAGTAGGAAAAGTTTCCACAGTAAACGTAAACTAATTAAATCGCGAACACAAATAGCACTAACGTGAGAATTTTCAAGAATGAGAAAGCTCTAAGACCAGAGCACATGCCCGAGCATTTACCATTTAGAGAGAACCACCTCCGTAAGCTCAAGCTATACTTCTCGCAGTTCATAGAGGAGCCCGGAAGCATCTGTCCTAAGGTCATCATGATAGGGAAGACAGGTACTGGAAAGACTGTCACTGCCAGGAAGTTTGGAATGGAGATAGATAAGATGTGTTCAGATAAGAACCTAAAGTACATTCATGTATACTGCTACTCAAAAAGAACCTTGTTCTCAGTACTTAAAGACATTGCAGCGCAGCTTGGTGTACCACTACCTAAGAAGGGGTTCTCAGTAAGCGACATGATGCAACTTCTCCTGGATACTCTGGAGGAGAGGAACCTGTACATAATTGTGACGTTAGACGATGTTTTTCATCTAACTGATGTGTCTGATGAGGAGCAGCTTAGTGATTTCATAAAGTTTAGTGAGGAGATGTATCATAAGACTGGGAAGTATAGGATAGGTATGATACTTGTCAGTCAGGATGCAAGGTTCCTAGATAGGATCGATAGATCTGCTAGAAGCCTTCTTGGGAACGTCAGGATAGAGTTCGAGCCCTACACTAAGGAGCAGATATACGTCATACTCGAACAGAGAGCACGTGAGGCCCTCAGAGAGGGTACGTATGATGATGACATACTTGAGATGATTGCTGATGTTGCGGGAGTTGACGAGGAGAAGGGTGCTGAAGGTCATAGAGGCGATGCCAGGTTTGCTCTTGACGTGTTGTGGCAGGCTGCGAAGCTTGCAGAGCTCGATAACGCTGGAAGGATAACTCCAGAACATGTTAGAGAGGCCTTGAAACATTCCGTTCCTGGAATACCTATCGAGTATCTTGAGGGTCTCAGTCTACATAAGAAGCTGTTTCTCCTCGCTATTGTTAGAGCTCTCAAGGCTAGAAAGAACCAGGCATATGTGCCCTTCGGAATCGTCGAGGAGACCTATAACATGATATGTGAGCAGTATGGTGAGAGACCTAGAAAGCACACTCAGCTGTGGGAGTACTTGAAAGAGCTGAAGAGGCTAGGCATAGTTGAGACACGTCTCTCAGGAAAGGGGATGCGTGGCCGGACTACTCTGATATCTATATCGACAGTCAACATATCTATACCTGCTGAGCCTCTAGAAGGACTGGAGCGAATTCTCGAGGAGCTCATACGTAGGGATACTCAATGAGTAGCAATAAGAAGCTCACGTTAGAGGATCTGTTAGCGTCTAAGACGAGGCTCAGGATACTTAGAGTACTGTTTGAGCACTGTGAGATAAATATAACAAAGCTTACAAAGATGACAGAGCTTAACCATAAGGTTGTTCAGTATCATCTAGATGTGTTGAAAGAGTATGGTATCATAGAGGAGAAGCACATAGGGAGAATAAAGATAGTGAAGATACGTGACAAGGATCCGAGAGTTGCTAAGCTCAGAGAGCTCTTTCTACAGCTGTTCGAGATGTATGAGTCGGATAGTGAGGACGCTAGAAGAGTTGTCTCTTCAGCAGAAGATTAGGAAGGTAATCGAGGACAAGATATAATACCTAGCTAGAGTATGTATAGCTAGGCTGTTGCTTCCATGAGCACACTCATCAGAGCTGCACGCTCAGGATCTATTACCGAAGAGATGAGAGAGGTTGCAAGACAGGAGGGAGTGAGCCCAGAGAAGATACGTGACAGAATAGCGTCAGGCCGCGTAATAATTGTCAGAAACGTTGCACATGAGAACGTGAAGATACGTGGAATAGGTCAGGGACTTACCACGAAGGTGAACGTTAACGTAGGAACGAGCTCGAGAGTATGTAATCTAGACATGGAGAGAGAAAAGGTAAGGATGGCCGTCAAGTATGGTGCTGACACAATAATGGACCTATCCACAGGTGGAGACCTAGACCACATAAGGAGGGAACTTATCAGAGAGGCTGAGGGAACACCATTTGGAACTGTCCCAACTTACCAAGTCTTCATAGAAGCTTACAGGAAACATGGGTCAGGTCTGGAGTTCACGGTCGACGACCTATTTAACATTGTTGAGAGACATCTCAAGGATGGTGTCGACTTCATGACAATACATGCCGGAGTCACACGTGACCTAGCAGTGAGATTAGCTGGATCAGATAGGCTCATACCGATCGTGAGCAGAGGCGGAGAGTTCATAGTTGCCTGGATGCTGCATCACGAGAGGGAGAACCCATACTATGAACATTTTGACTATCTGCTAGAGCTCTTCGCACAGTATGATGCAACGATAAGTCTGGGAGATGCTCTGAGACCTGGAGCCATAGACGATGCACATGACGAGTTCCAGATAGGTGAGCTTCTGACAGTTGCTAGACTGGTCAAACGTGCCAGAGAGAGAGGAGTGCAGGTCATGGTTGAGGGACCGGGCCATGTTCCGCTCAACGAGATAATATGGGACGTGAAACTGATGAAAAAAGTCACAAAAGGAGCACCATACTACGTTCTTGGACCACTACCAACAGATGTAGCAGCACCATACGATCACATCGCCGCGGCAGTAGGATCAGCTCTAGCAGCTGCGGCGGGGGCGGACCTACTATGCTACCTGACGCCAGCAGAGCACTTGAGCCTACCCACGCCAGAACAAGTCAAGGAGGGACTGATAGCAAGCAAGATCGCGGCACATATAGCAGACATAGTTAAGCTAGGTAGAAAAGTATCGTGGAGAGATAGAGAGATAAGCAAGCTACGATCAGAACTGAAGTTAAAAGAGACGACAAAATACCTGCTCTTTCCTGAGGACGCAGAAAAGATACTAACACAGTTCGGCCCAGTAGAGGAAGGGCCATGCACAATGTGCGGACACTACTGTCCTATACTACACTTCATACTTGTAAAGAGAGGTCTAAAGACATCAGACGAAAAAAGAGATCAATAGTAAGGTAACCAAGCAACATATTTATGAAATTCTTACCACTAGTATACTCATGACCTGGTACTTACTAGCACATGTAATATACAGGCTCTACGAAAAGACCGGAAACACGCGAATAAGAGAGAACACGTTAAGCAGAATACTGCTACGTGACCTCTGGGTAACAGGTAAGACTAGCCTTTACGACAACATGGAACAACTAAGAAAGGACTTAAGGACTCTTGAGAGCTTTAACATAATCAATAAGAAGGAAGATGGCATGTTTGAGATAAATGTTGAAAGACTTAAGAATCTAGAGGAAACTATAATGAACGATCCTATCCTTACAGATGACAGCACCTATTACCTAGCATACCTCAGAAGACGTATAGATGAGGGATTGGAAAGGATCCTGCGATAATTGTCACATTAATGTTCGGTAAACTAGTATCGAGAGATTTAGGGTCCTGCTGGTGATGAGCCGTCCAAAATCTGAGTGATGAGGATCTTCCCTGCGGACTGATAAGTAAGTAATGTAAATGTATTGTGAATTTTTCATGACGTGATTTCAGGGGAGAAGCTGTAGGATCTTGTCTAACGTCTCTATCTCGCTTTCTGTTCCGTGTTCTCTTAAAGCCTCGATGTAGCCTGCTCTTCTACATTTCTTCATTTCTTCCTCGTTTGTGAAGCCATATTCTGGACATTTTCCATATATCATGCATCTTGGTCCTGTAAACTTTCTCAGTATCGGGAATCTCTCTGTTATTTTAAGGTACATCTTCATCGCTATGTATCTTATCTCGGGCTGAGCTCTTCTGCACATTCTTAATGGTATGAATACTTCGCATAGCTCTCTGAGATTCATTTTTACGAATATTCTTGATAGTGCTGCATTCGGTATAATATACCTATATAGTTGTTTATCATCTTCTCCAAATCTCTTGCATTTCTCGACTAATTTCATATATGTTTCATGGATCTCCATTATCTTCTTGGTGATGGTCTCTTCTTTCAGTAATGAGCGTGGGAGTAAGTATCCGCTGACTAGGCAGTATCTCTGGCTTTCTTGCCAGTAGCTTGCTAGTCTATGTCTAACTAGCTCATGTGTTACGACTCTGCTACATTCTATGAACCATACTGTATCTATGAACTCTAGTACAGAGCTGTGTCTTCTTCTCAACACTTCTTCAACTATCTTTCTCTCTTTATCTCTCGGTTCCTGAGTGTTCAGGTAGGAGATGTCGAAGTCTCTTCTTCTATAAACTATGTTGAACATTTTCCCTATATCGTAGACATCTCCGTAGAGTCTACAGAGCTCTACTCTTGGAGTACAAGTTATAAGCACGCTACTTGTAGCGTCTATCTGGTACACCTCCATGATCGTGATATGTTTATCTCTTATTTCTACTTGACTCCTTGAGAGAATGTAGAAATATCGGACTATTATTTAGGTTCTGTGGAGCTTCTTAAACTTCCACCCAGAATTAAGGTGTTGGAGGCCTTATCAGCGGTATGCGGAGGTAGGGTTAACGTTATTAGCGATAAATTCTGTAGAGTGATCTCTAGCGACGGTACTAGGACATATAATGTATATGTCGACGTTGAGAAAAGGATAGCATATAGTGACGATAATGGTACGAGATTCAGGAGATATGTAGGATATCCCATCATCGCCTTCCTTATGACAAAGAAAATCCTTCCCATTGACGGGGAGATCGGCAAACTGATCAGAGACGTCAGGTGGAGAGAGCTGAATGAGAGGTATAGAAAGTATGAACTTGTGATGAATGATGTTCTTAAAATGTTGAGAATATATGGCATAGATAGAGAGCGTGTAGAAGGATATATCAACGATGTGCTGAGAACTCTCAGAGAGCTCAGACTAAGGTACTCCGACAAGCTACCACCGCAACCATTCTAGCCCGCTCTCCATTCTCATCTTTATCAGGATCTCCTTATACTTCTCTCTGATGCCTTCTAATCGTTCTCTAGCTTTCCTAATGCTTGTTAGCTGTGCATAGATGACCATGTCGAAGATTATCCTATATGGCACACATGAATCAAGACAGTGCCCGCATCTATCACAGAGTTCCTTACGAATTCTATATGGTAATTCTATACAATCTCTATCACAGTTAACTGTACAGTGTCCGCATTTTATACAGAAGAGTGACATAAACACGATCTTAAGAATATTGACAAGCTTGTCAGGATCTCTCGATCTTGAATAGACAACACTATTATCCAAGTCCAGCATTATAGATAGGTCTTCAGTATGTATCTCAAGCTTTCTATCACTCTCGAAAATTTTCGTATTTTCATAGAATGTTGAGATGTTGTTAATAAGATCTTGTATAGAACCTGTCTTAGGCATCTTTGCTCTCAAGACTATACCTATAGTGTCATCTCTACGCTCTATACTTAAGATCTCTACACTGTTCTCTATAGATCTACGTTGGTAGCAGTATGGATCCTCTATCTTTACTCCAGCTCTTGCTGCAATGTACTGTGCTTCGCAGTGTAGCATGAAGAATCGCCATAGATGTATTTTGATGGCGTTTTCTAGATCTTCTTCTCTCTTTATCATTATTCGCGTGAGCTTCTCTATGTATGGTCTCCATATCTGGAAAGTCTCTGGATACTTTTTCTCGCACTTCTCTAACTCTAGACAGGACTTGAATGGGCATATCACGCAGCTCAATCTTTCAATTCCGTGTAGGTAGTCGTCGAACATCCTTATCCGAGCCCCATACCAGATATAGAGGTACTCTAGAAGCTTAGGAAACTTGTAACATACAGCATGTGTAAGTAACCCCGCTTCAGAGTCTATATATGTTGCTGGTCTTATGCGTCTCTTAACTGTTTCTGATTTTCTGCTACCTACATAGCTTATTATCTTCTTAATATTGTACTTCTTCTTTAAATACGTTAATAATGGTACAAATTTTAGGAGAGGAGTACACCATCGGTTACCACGTGAGGGAACATTGAGAAGCTCTACAAGCTCTCTAGTCCTGTCCCACCTCGACTCTATCCTCACCACGTTTATGCTTAGTCTCTTCTCTATGTAGTCGATATAGCTACACAATGTTGGAGGATCAGCGTTCTCTATAGAGACATGTGTTATCTCTGCATTTGACTCAGCATCTATGAGGAGTAACAGTGCTAGGAGACTATCTTTGCCTCCTGAGAAGCTCAGCACACCTTTCAATCCATGTTTCTTCTCGAAGTACTCTACGGCTCTCCTTATCTTCTGTCTTCTCTCCTCTATGAAGGGGAGATTAGCCTCGTAGAGCTCTCGAGGAGTTCTCAATTTTCTATCTATGGCCTGTAGACACTCCTCCACTGTTACAGGTCTCCATTTTCTAACTACTCTTGCTCTTCCGTTAACTATTATGCAGCTTCCAACTATATTCCGATCCTTGTTGACTATTGGAAGGACCTCGTACTCATCTCCGCTTATCTTCTGTCCGTCTATCTCTGAGGGATCCTCCTCTACCTTTACGTATCTATAACCGTCCTCTACGTATAGTGCTGTTCCAATCTTGTTTAGTATCATTATGTGCTCCTTTCTCCAGATATCATAGTTTATCGTGCATATTAGTTCTCCATTTACCATAAACTCTCTAGTCAGGTCCAGGTTAGGATCATTCACAACATTGACTATAGTAGTACACTTCTTGACTATCCTAACGATCTTCTCTACGAAGTCTCTATCAACGTTTGCTATGGATCTTAGGCTACTTATGTCGTCGGGTATGAGGGGTCTCGGGTCTGCCCAGAATCTGAATCTGGTGGTTACGTCTTGAGGTGTTCCGTATCTCTCTGCTATGCTTTTCTTGAAGAAGTATAGGTTCTCTTCTGGGACATAGTATATCTTTAATGGCGACTCTGTGCTAGGTAGTGCTGACATGGCTGTTCTTCACCAGCTGTCTCTTCCATATTTTTGCTCGAGAAACCTATTTAAACCTTACATGTGTAGTCGTGTCAAGTGGTTTAATGATTTCGAACCGAGAGAATCCTGACCTAATTCCGCTTCCTATATGGAGGTCGAGGAGAACCAGGGAGGGACCCTTCCCTACTTATGAGGATAGGTGGGTACTTGTTGAGGCCTACATAAGGGAGTGGGGACTTGTTAGGCATCAGATTGAGTCCTTTAACGATTTTGTGGAGAACAAGCTTCAGAAGCTGATAAATGAGGTGGGGAAAGTAGAGACGGAGATAGGAGGCCTCTTCGTTAGGCTTGAGAAGATCGAGATAGGGAGGCCCAGGGTGAAGGAGGTTGATGGTAGTGAGAACATAGTGTATCCTATAGAGGCAAGATTGAGAAACCTCACCTATGCCGCTCCTCTCTATCTAAACATGGTGCTCTATGTCAATAATGAGGAGATAAGCCGCGAGAAGGTCTACATAGGGGACCTTCCCATAATGGTACGTTCCAGATACTGTAACCTTCATGGTCTCAGGCCTGAGGAGCTTGTTAAGAAGCTTGAGGATCCAGAGGACTTTGGAGGCTACTTCATCATAAATGGTAGTGAGAGGGTTCTAGTGACGCAGGAGGATCTTGCTCCTAACAGGCCATTCTACGATTATGGTGAGAAGGCATCGATAACGCATACAGCTAAGGTGATATCGATGGGGCCAGGCTACAGGAGCACTATCATCATAGAGAGACATAGAGACGGCATAATATATGTGAGCATGAGAGCTATCCCGGCAAGAATACCCTTCCCAGTAATAATGCGTGCACTAGGACTCGAGACTGATGAAGACATAGTGCTCGCAGTGAGCGACGATGTGGAGATACAGAAGGAGCTCTTTCCATCGTTGCTCTACTCGTCTAACATTGCGCCAACCGTCGAGGCTGCGAGAGACTATATTGGTAGCAAGGTTGCTGTTGGAGTTCCAAAGGAGGCTAGAATCGAGAGAGCGATGCAGGTCCTTGATAAGTACCTGTTCCCGCACCTGGGAACCGATCCAAGTCCAGACACTAGATTCAGGAAGGCAATGTTCCTCGGCCAGATAGTGAAGGGAATAATAGAGATGGTTCTTGGGAGAAGAAAACCTGACGATAAGGATCACATAGCTAACAAGCGAGTGCGCATAGCCGGAGAACTAATGGCACAGCTGTTCCGAGTAGTGTTCAAGCAACTTCTACAAGATCTCAGGTCCCAGCTTGAGAAAGTGTATACTCGTGGAAGAATACCTCAGCTGATAACGCTGGTTAGGGCAGACATACTCACGGAGAGGATAAGGCATGCTCTTGCGACAGGTAACTGGGTTGGAGGTAGGACGGGAGTCTCTCAGATGCTTGATAGGACTAACAGACTCTCAACGTTGAGTCATCTCAGGAGAGTAGTATCAAGCCTAAGTAGGACTCAGCCTCACTTCGAGGCGCGCGATCTCCATCCAACACAGTGGGGGAGGCTCTGTGCGATAGAGACGCCTGAAGGACAGAATTGTGGGCTAGTTAAGAATCTTGCATTACTTGCAAACATCACGGTAGGAATAGACGAGGCCGAGGTGGAGAGACAGCTCTACAGTCTAGGAGTTAAGCCAGTACTAGAGGCAAGGAGAGAAGGCATAAGAGGAGCGGAGGTATATCTGAACGGTAGGCTCATAGGCGTACATGAGGATCCCGAGAAGCTTGTAAACACTATAAGACAGATGAGGAGAAGAGGACTCATATCTCATGAGATAAACATCGCGTACTTCCCCTCGAGAGCTGAGATACGTGTGAACTGTGATGGAGGCAGACTGAGGAGGCCCGTACTGATAGTAGAGAACGGCAAGCTTAAGCTAACTCCAGAACATATAGAGAAGCTGAGAAAAGGTGAGCTCAAGTGGAGCGATCTCGTTAAAGAGGGCGTTATAGAGTACCTGGACGCGGACGAGGAGGAGAATGCACTAGTCTGCGTAGACCCAACGGACGACCTATCCAAGTGCAGTCACATGGAGGTCATCCCATCAATAATTCTGGGAGCAATAGCACATATAATACCTTACCTAGAACATAACCAGGCTCCAAGAAACACATATGAGGCTGCAATGGCAAAACAGAGCTTAGGACTATCAACATCAAACCTGAAGTACAGAATGGACAGCAGAGGACACTTGATGATATATCCTGAGAGACCTCTCGTCACAACGAAGGGCATAAGCTTGATAGGATACGATAAGAGACCAGCGGGACAGAACGCTGTTGTGGCTCTAATAACATACACCGGCTACAACATGGAGGACGCAATAATAATGTCAAGGGCAGCGATTGAGAGAGGAATGTTTAGAAGTTTCTTCTTCAGAACATATGAGGCAGAGGAGATAAAGTACCCGGGCGGAGAGGAGGATAGGATAGAGATACCTCCATCAGACGTCAAGGACTACAAGGGCTCTGAAGCATATGCACACTTAGACGAGGACGGAATAGTATCTCCAGAGGTCTTCGTCTCCAGTGGAGAGGTACTCATTGGTAAGACATCTCCACCAAGATTCTACACATCCCTAGTCGAGGCGCCAGTAATGATGCGTAGAAGAGACTCCTCAGTAACTGTGAGGAGAGGAGAGAAGGGAATAGTCGACAGCGTGATCCTCACAGAGACGAACGAGGGCTACAAGCTGGTCAAGGTCAAGGTGAGAGAGGAGAGGATTCCAGAGCTTGGCGACAAGTTTGCAAGTAGACATGGTCAGAAGGGAGTCATAGGGATGGTGATACCGATGGAGGACATGCCATTCACTGAAGATGGAATAATACCTGACATAATAATGAACCCACACGCACTCCCAAGCAGAATGACTGTAGGACAGATACTCGAGTCAATGGCTGGAAAAGTCGCAGCAATGCGTGGAATTCTTGTAGACGCGACACCGTTCGAGGGTGTGACCGAGGACGAGCTGAAGGAGGCTCTAGTCAAGCTCGGCTTCAGATGGGATGGGAAAGAGGTCATGTATAGTGGAATAACGGGAGAGAAGCTCGAGGCAGACATCTTCATAGGAATAGTATATTACCAGAAGCTTCACCACATGGTTGCAGACAAGATACATGCAAGAGCTAGAGGGCCCGTACAGATACTGACACGACAGCCGACAGAAGGCAGATCTAGAGAGGGCGGTCTACGTCTAGGAGAGATGGAACGTGACTGCCTGATAGCTCATGGAGCTGCTGCCCTACTCCGTGAGAGATTAGTTGAGTCCAGTGACAAGTACATAATGTATGTATGTGAGGACTGTGGAATGATAGCATGGTATGATGCACGATTAAAGAAGCCAGTCTGTCCAATTCATGGCGACAAGGGCAGGATAGCGAAGGTTGTCGTACCATACGCATTTAAGCTGCTTCTCCAGGAGCTGATAAGTCTTGGGATATATCCTAAGCTCGTGCTTGGTGATCCAATAGAGGAACGTAGATAATATACCGTACGATTTAAATTCCTATACATGAACTATAGTTACACAATAATGAAAAATTCGAAAGTAAGGAGGCTCTGCATAACGATCGGGATAGTGATAGGTCTAGCATTATCTGTGTTGATACTCTCAATAATAGGACAGGAAGGCCAGTTAAAGTCTGGGATAAGTAAAACAGGTAAGACACCTATAAACGATACCAAGGGCAAGCTAACTATTGTAGGCGATGGTGATTGCCTGATAGTGAACATATATGGTACAGGAACAGCAACATATAGACTGACGATGGCGGTGCTAGACGTCTCTATACAGAATCCTAACCCGAGCATGAGTCTAGAAAAGACGTACAGTAATATCATAGATACAGGGAACCATGTAATAACGATACTAAAGAAGTATGGTCTTAAAGTGGAGTCAAAGAACATAATAGTACAACCATACTACACATATGGGAGAAAGTTGCTTGGATATGTTATCTCTTATCACATAGTCGCGTCAACATATAACGTATCATCAGTGAGAGAGGTTCTTCCATATCTGGTCAACAGCATGATAAGTCTTAACCTGAAATTTACAGCTAACAGGACAGTCATATCGAGAGCGTACCGTACAGCGCTTAAGTACGCTATAGAGAACGCTATAGAGAAACTAGACGTCATTGCTAGGGAGCTGAACATGACTAAGATAGTAATAGTCAATATCAGAGAAGGCTCGATGAGGCCCATAATAGTGCCGCTCTACAGTGTCAATATTGTGAAGACGAGCCAACCATCGATATATGTTCCTAGTGGAGAGGTGAGTGCCACAGTATATGTGACTGCTAGATTATGTAGATGATGTTAGAACCCAGAGCTTCTAGGGTCCTGAGGCTTGATGATCTCTCTGAGGAGGACCGTAGCGTAGCTTCCTCTGGCAAGTCTAAATGTTATTCTGATTATTTTTTCGTTCTTCTCTAGAGATTCTATTAGCGGCGTTATTGATGCCTGTCTGAATGTTCCTGGACAATCTGCTTCAGGCATCTCGTGGAGTCTAAACATGTCTAAGCTTATTCCCTCGTCTTTAATTACTGATCTAAGGATCTCTCCTTGAGGCCCCGGCATTATTCTTGTTGAGTATCCAGGTACTGGAAGCATGAGACACATCTTGCCTTCTCTTATTTTCTGATTAACCTTGTCCAATATTGATCTAGAGGATACATATATTATGTGCCTGGTAGGAAGCCCTCTATGATCAAGCACTGCAACGTAGTCTCCCTCTACAGCTTCTCGGATAGGTAATGCTCTCTCTATTCTCATGCTTAGAGACCGATTATAGAGATAGGACTGGTAGCTCTCGACGTAGAGTCTGAGAAGGTCCGGAGGGAGCTTCCTGAACGCTCCTATCACGTCCTTTGGGTTTCTGCATAGATGCTCAAGGACTCTTCTCTCTGGTAGAAATCTCATACTCCTAGGAAGCACTTCAAGTGCCTTGCAGTACTCTCCTTTTAGGAACAGCTCCCGCGCTTTTGAGACTTCCTCGGTCTCTTCTGTCCATGGTCTTCCTAAGAATTCTACTAGCGCGTCCTCGAACCTTCTCATTATTATGAGCTTTCCTATTATATGTGTGTTAGGTCTCTGAAGACCGAACCTCTGATAGCCATAGTAGTTTGGTAGTCCTCTCTCCCGTACCTGTTTTAGACACTGATCTACCAGCTCTGGTCTCTCTACGTCTCTTACAGTTATTGTGAATCTGTTTCCCCACATCTCTTGAGATGTATATGGTGTGCCTGCTCGTACTATCTTGAGTATTTTTACTCTATCGTCCTCCACATTTTTCAATTTATCTATACGTGCTCTAGAGGGCACAGAAAATATTTGAGTAGCAATAGCGACAGTGTCCTTCAGCCCACCATACGTGACCTCTCTGATGGACACCTCCACAGATCTGGCTATCCTGAAGGCCACAGTTATGGTGTCGATCTTCCTCTTCTCGACAGCTATCCAGCACCATCCCGAGCCGGAGTCCTCAAGCTCTATAGTTCTTCCAGACAGTGTAGACCATATTACGATACCGTTGATAGTTATCTCCTCCACTATGAAGTCCTCGAGGAAGGTTCTAAGTCTTCCTCCTGTTCCAGGAACGTCCGTTATATACCATTCTAGTCCAAGCTCTCTATCTATGTCTGCGCTAGATCTTGTGGGCATCTCTTACTAGAGACGTATCTCTCTGCCTCCAGTGAACGTATGTATCGTGATCTCAGGATAGTACTGTCTTATGAAGTCGTAAGCGTTCACTAGAGGCCACGGATACGAGATCTCGTCGCTAAATGCTGCAAGCCCTCTCCTCCAGATCATTGTCAAGATGTCGAGATAGAGCTTCCTTATATGGAGAAACTCCTCACATGCCTGGAACTCTGCTGGCATTACCTTTCTAGCAATCTCCGGACTACTTATCAGTAGATCGATCTCCTGATCTGTGTAAGTTCTCTTCACTTCTGGACACGCCTTCGAGATCCCTATCTCATACGAGAAGTATATTCCACGTGACTCCCTATCAACAACGTACTGGAGAACCTTTGGAACCCTTGGAAATGCTCTACAGGTCACTGGCTTGTACCTGCCGTGGATTAGGCATCGATCATTTTCGAGAAACGGACAGACGCCAGACCTAGCATCGAGGTCCAGGATATATGATATGACTACTCTCACCCTACTAAGTAGGTCAACGATCTTGTACCCCGGTCTTATGGTTACGTCCCTATCTAGCGACCTTGCAAGTCTCCTAAGTATATGAACCTCGTGAGGAAATATCGTTATTGGACTTATCTTACAGCAGTATCCGCATCCTGGCGCACATCTGAAAGGTCTCAGCACCACAGGCATACTTGCACGTGGAGGTTTATAATCCTAGTTTCGTGGACTACCTGACGAGGCTGTTAAGATCTACCTTAAGTAGATCCTTCAGCTCGCGTACCACTACGACTCTTCCACCAAGCTCTAGTCTGAACCTCTCGTTCTCGTTCAGTATCTGCCCCTTCCTATCTATAAATACAGCCGGAACATTATAAGCTATTGCCATCGCCACATCCTCAAACAAGCTATCTCCAACATGTATAATAACCTTTGAATTAAGCAGATTCTCAACGATTCTAAGCATCCTAGTACTAGGCTTAACCTCCTTAACTACATCAGCATAAACCTCCAAGTCAAACATGCTGAGACCGAATCTTCTAAGTACTCTCCTTGTGGCAGAGCTTCTCCAGAAGACTATGTTTGATACTATTGCAAGTCTATGTCCGCCATTTCTAAACATTGACAACACATCTAGGACAGCATCGGCAGGTCTCACATGGGGGCTAGTCTCAACGGCCCTGCATATAGTATCCTCAACGTCGTCTACAATATCCAGACTAACGCCTTTTCCTAGGACCTTCTCTAGGAAGACCCTTACGCACTCTTCAGGAGGTATGAGAGAGCACTCTCGTCTTCTCCGCTCTCTGACCTCTCTGTCCGCCTCTGAGAACGCTTTAACTAGCTTATCAAGCCTCACCTCTATGCCATATCTTCTCAAGGTGTCGCTAACATGCTCGCAGATATGTTTAATAAACCCTTCCCTATCTGGTATTATTAGTGTCCCCCATACGTCGAAGCAGGCTACAGTCTGCACATACTGTTATAGTTGGACACTACTTATAAGGAATAAATGAAGCTTCAAGAGTAGTGCAGATCACGTTAATTAAACTATCAGGGTATAGGGAGTGGACAGAGAGCTTAGGATCGGATAGAGAGCACATTATACAGGAAATCCAGGGAAGACTCCACAGTGCTCTTAGCAGAGCATTCTCAGAGAAGGACGCTATAGCACACCCATTACGCTATGATCTCATGATCGCCATAACTAACACTCTCACAGTAGAGGATCACATGAACATACTTGAGAAACTACAGGCCTACTCTCCCGTACCTGTGATAATGGCAGTAGCAGTAGAGAGAGACGCAGAGTCTGCAGAGAGAAAGGCATCAGAGCTGTTGCGTCAGCAGCATAACTCTCACCAGGTAATAGTGAGCGGAGATGTACCTGACGTGTCTAGAATATGTGTAGTTCATGCAGATCTAGCGGGGTCAGTGAAACTTTTGACGAAGTACTCGGTATATGAGACATATGAGTACATAATGAGACTCTACAGCATCTTCAGGTCACTGATGTCAAAGATGGGGGGAATAGCATTATACTTAGGCGGAGACAACATGATAGGGATAACAATCCCAGAGCGAGTAGAGGAGAACATCGATCTGATAAGAAGGTTCTCTAGAGCTTACAGACTGAGAGTAGGTATAGGAATAGCAGCTAAGCCGAGAGAGGCCATGAGAAAGGCTACACAAGCACTAGACAGACTTCGACAGGAGAGAAAGCTAGAAATAGATGTAGAATGCTAGACAGCACAGTGATGAGGGGATCACGGACGGAGTCATGAAGAGTCCTACTACGCTGACCGAGAGCTAGCGAGCCGGTCCTCCTCTATAGTATACTTTCCTGACGCTGTTATGAAAAACTTATAGATTATCTACACCGTATACGTAGTGCTGATGATGATGTTACTGAGAACTGACGGAAGGATGAGCGATAGCAGTGCTGATCTGGGTCAACATAACTGCTCTCCATCTTGTAAAATAGATCTATCTGTAGCGAGCCTGTTTCTCCTCGAGGCGCCATGACAGGACTCTCGAATACGTCAACTCTCCAACTAGATTAACATTCTACTCTGTTCCTGATTTGTGGAAAGAGAAATCTTATTGTTGAAAAAAACTGTAGAATATTTATACGCTACAACGCGACCTACAACACGATGGTGAGGATAACCTGGTCTAAGATTGCGAAGGTGTTGAAGGAGGAGTATATGGAGGGTATGAAGTGCAAAGTATGTGGAGAAGAGATAGAGGAGGGAGAAAACGCACTAAAGACGCTGAACAACATATACAAACACTTCAAAGAAAAACACCCAGACATAATAGAACAGGTAAAGGAGAAGCTGACAACTGCAAAGGCGGCACCATAAGTTAGACAACGAACCTAGATATAAAGAAGCCCTCACAGTCATGTATGTGAGGTAAGGTCCTTCCAACAGTTTTTCCTACACTATATTTTAAATATCCTTCGGCAAGTCTTGTTCTCGGTCTCTTAAGCTCGATGTCCCTCTTACCCGACACATGCTCTATGATCTCCTCTCCTTCCTGAGGAAGCAGGGAACATGTTGAATATACTATCTCTATTTCCTTGGCTTGTTCTATAATATTCATAATGATGCTCTTCTGAATATCTACATACCATGGTAACCTCCTCAGCTCTCTAAGCGCAATCCTGACAGCTGGATCCTTTCCTGCCGCGCCGCTTGAGGAGCATGGAGCATCTATAAGGACCTTACACTCACCACGTATCCTAATCTTCAGATTTCTTGAGTCAGCAATAAGTATGTTAACGTTAGACAGATCGACTCCCGCTCTCTTGAGCACTCTCAACATGTTTGCTGTTCTATCCCTAGATATATCTACAAGAGTTAGTTTACATCTATTTTCTGTCAACTGCATTATAAGGCTGGACTTCATTCCAGGTGCAGCACAGACATCATATACTATATCGTTCTTTTCTGGAGATAGCTCAAGTACTGTTAATACAGAAGCCTTATCTTGTGGTATAGCGTACATCTTTCTTATAGTGTCAGCATGATGTACAGGTCTCCGTGCTTCAACAACCTTAAGGAGAAACGGTACATCTCTATCTTGTTCGACTAATATGTTATCTTTCTCAAGCATTTTTATACATTTATCAACGTCTACCTTCAGAGTGTTTACTCTAAGCCACATTGTAGGTCTATTCATTTTAGAGAGCATTCTCTCGAGATCCTCAAACTGTATGACATTGAGGAGGATCTCTATGACCGGTCTCGGGTATGAGTACTTCACGGAGAGATACTCAATTGGGTCGATTTTTCTCAGACTCTCTACTAGATCGTTAGCTAGCTTGCTCAGATCTCTGTTTCTCAGTCCTCTTCTTCTGAGAAGTCTTCTCACATAGCTTTTGACGATGTCTCTTCTATGGAAGTACTCTTCTCCGTGCAGTATTAACCAGGTTCTAACTATGTCTTTACAGGTCTCTGTTCCAAATATGTTTTTTGATAGGTATCTTAGTCTGAAATAGTTTTTAACGACTTGGAAAGTTATATCATAATATATTTTGAATGATTCTCTATCCTTCCAAGATGACTTGACGCATTGAAATGCCTTATCTATCGAGATCTCGCTTGTCAAGATCTTGTGAAGAACCTTCGATACGAAATTTATGATGTCCTCGATACTTAGGCTCATAGCAGTGGTAATGCATATAGGATATTTCGATTAAGAATCCTTCTCCTCGAGCTGTCCAGAGTGTACTCATATACTATGTACATCATGCTCGTCTTCACCTCCACGAGAACCTTTATCTGACCGTTAACTTCTTCCTCTCTTATGATGCCGAACTCTACTATGTCTGGATGCTCCTCTTTTATGTCTCTTAATATGTCTTCAGGTATATTTACTGTGCTCACTAGAGCATTATCTTGAAATAGGTCTTTAAAATACGTCGATAGGTGTCTCTTAAGTTTGATGTGGTGATAATAGGAGCGGGACCGGCAGGGCTTGGAGCAGCGTACGAGCTAGCTAAGAGAGGGTTCAAGGTTGTGGTTCTGGAGAGAGGGAAGAGACCTGGCTCAAAGAACCTGTATGGAGGTCGTATATATCTGACAGCAATCAGCAAGGTCAGTCCAGATCTCTGTAAGGAGATGTCTAATCTTGGTAGGAGAGTGGTCAGAGAGAGAATAATGCTTACGCACTCTAAGACATGTATGAGCATAGAGATAGAGACTGACGAGTGGAGTGGAGGTATAGTGACGTCGCTTACCAGGTTCGTTGAATGGTTATCGCAAAAAGTTGAGGAGGCTGGAGCATATATAGTTACCTCAGCGAAAGTTGACGCTCTACACGTACATGGTAACAAAACTAGTGGCGTAAGGTGTGGTTCCGATAACATTCTTGCCGAGGTAGTCATCGATGCCGAAGGAGTTAACAGGATATTACTGGAGAAGTCTGGTCTAGTACCAAAGCTGAGTCCCGGCGATGTCGCGATAGGTGTGAAAGAGGTCTACAGAGTTGATCCTAAGGACATAGAGAAGATGTTTGACCTTGAGGAGAACAGGGGTATGGTGCTTCTAGCGCTTGGAGAGGTTCTTGACTATTTTCCAGGAGGATGCTTCATGTATGTTGATAAGTCTCATATTCATGTTGGAGCAGTGTTATATCTTTCTAATTACACTAAGTTCCGTAGAACATTTCCAGAGGTTCTGGATAGCCTCTACAAGCTTCCTCTGTTCAGGAGAGTAGTTAAGATTGGAGAGAGAGTTGAGTATGGTGCCAGGCTCCTCCCCGTCAGACCTCTCCAGAGAGCGGAGATGGATGGACTGGTCACTGTAGGTGATGCTGGAGGCTTCCTCATACATGTTGGACCTATAATCAGAGGTGTAGACTATGCATTTGTCTCAGGAGTCTGCGCTGGGAGAGCTGTAGCTGAGATGCTTGAGAAGGAGAAGAGACCTAGCGTGATGACATATAGATCTCTCTTTAGCAAATATGTACGTGATACTCCTCTTATGAGAGATATAGAACTATTTAGGAGAGTATACACATATTATGAGGCTCATGACATATATAGCAGGTACGTCGGCTTCATAGTTGATCTCCTCAGAGAGTATCTCGAGGTGAAGAACGGTGTTAAGAGTCTGAACGAGGCCATGTACCTGAGCATGAGAAAGCACGGGCTCTCAATATGGGGACTAGCGATGGACTACTTGAGAAGATTTAGGAAGATGTGAAATATATTTAAATTAGGCACATGTTAAACAGCTCATCATGAGCTTTGACGAGAAGGTCAGAGTGAATGCATATCTTGTGCATCCAACACCACATATAGAGGTTGATACTGCTAAGTGTAGAAGCTGTAGATCGAGGCCATGCCTCAGGCTCTGCCCAGCGGGATGCTATAGAGAACAACCTAGCGGTGAGATAGCGTTTTACCATGATGCATGTCTAGAATGTGGCACCTGTAGAATAATATGTCCTCTGGGGGCAGTAAGATGGTCATATCCTGAAGCTGGGTTCGGCATATGGTATCGCTTCGGTTAAGCTGAAAATAAGGAGATAAGATAGAGACTAGATATGGGTACTGATAGTCCTAACTATAAGATATTGTTCAGTCCCTGGAGACTCACATATATCAGGAAAGGCTTGAGAGGAAGGCTCGAGTGCTTCATATGTCAGTACCTCAGGGAGAATAGAGACGACGAGAACCTGGTAGTGTATAGGACCGAGAGAAGCGTGATCATAATGAACAGGTATCCATACAGTAGGGGTCATGTTCTGATAGCTCCTAAGAGACATGTTCCAAGTATTGAACAACTTGATGATGATGAGCTTCTAGATTACTCTGTTGCTCTTAAGGCAACGTTAGAAGCCATTGAGAGAGTTCTGTCTCCAGACTATGTGAATACCGGAATAAACATAGGTAGAGTGGCTGGAGCTGGGCTTGAAGAGCATCTACATATTCATGTTATACCGAGATGGTACGACTATGACAGGTACATGCCGGCAGAGTTTGATGAAGAGGAGATATTTAGAGATATGTTAGAGATATGTCTGAGTCTTCGTAGAGAGATCTCTAATATATTAAGGAAATGAGAGTTATCTACAGTGTAAAGTTTCTACCAATATCCTTCCAGTATGGTCAGATAAGTGTTCAGAGAGTCGACATGATGGAGCTTATCAGAGAAGTTGAAAGAATTCTCAGCAAGGCCAGCGAGGAGCTTGAGAGAAAGATAATGCATAATGGTGGAAGGATAATATCTACGAGCCTATCAGTATCTCAACTCAACGTCGGACCTATAGTGGGTCTACTGATAGTTCTCCTCGCTGTTGTTGAAGACAGAGAGCGCAGATCCTGACAAGGCCTCTCCTCACGCTGTCTCGCTCACAGATGGGTCTTCCACAGACTGCACAGACGGCCACAGCTAACCTTCTCTTACATATGTGACATAGCGTCAGTTCACATGCTTTACATATGCCGAGGCTGGGAATGAAGTGCTCATTACATACGTATCTTCCACAGATTACACAACGGTTCTCTGCCTTCTTCTCGTCGACTATACATAGCTCGCACTTCATTCTAGAAGTGCTATGTACTTGAGCACGTCTGTCCTGGTAACTATTCCGACTGGTTTTCCTGCACTGTCTATCACTATGAGTCTACCTATCCTATGCTTTAACATGAGCTTCACCGCATCATATATGTCGCTGTCGATATGTATTACAGGGACCTCCTTTCGCATGTAGTTTATGACCTTGCTGTTAAGGTCTCCCTTAGCTACTGCTGATGCTAGGTCGCTTGTCGTTATTAGACCTATTATTCTTCCATCGTCGTCAACTACCGGTAACGCACGTATTCTATGTTCGGCAAATATCTCTGCTGCCTGTCTTAGTGTAACGTCTTTGTGTATTGTTATGAGGTTCCTGGTCATTACATCAGATATCTTTACTCGAGGTATTATCATTATTCTATCTATCTGAACAACTATCTCGTTAGACGTGACGCTCTTATCAACTACTGTTCCTTCAATCACTATTCTAGTATTCAGCGATGGTCCTATCCTGACCTTCTCACCTATTCTGACAGATCTCACGTCTCCTATTGTTCTGACGATCGCCTTGTTTCCAAATGGGTTCAATAGGTCCAGGATCTCTATACCTACAGCGTAGACGTTTACAGGCATCGATCCTATGTGTATTGGGACTATCTCATGTGCTATTGGTGACACATTTGGAGACTTAATGTACTCGAAGGCTTTCTGTGTCGGTATGTATCCTCCATATGGTCCTGTCTTCGAGTCTATGAAGCCCATTATCTTGAGTGCTATCATTATGTTTCGAATAGTGCCCTCGTTAACGTTGAGCTTCTCGGCGATCTCTCGGGACTTTATTGGTCTTCTTAGAGCGTTGTACAATTCGACAAGTGCCGTAAGGATAGTAGCGTAAGTGTTAGGGAGCCTCTCCATTGTCTATATTATTGCAGTTATATTTTTTAATTTTTCACTAAGGATAATATATAGATCTATATAGACATCACATAATCTAGATATATCACGCCATTCCTGACATAGCAGGACTTGAAGAGAACAGCTCTGTCTCCTCCCCATCGTATCACCAGCTCAAGATTAACAGAATCGTCTATAACTAACTTATCATGAGTATCGACTTCCAGAACCTGTCCAGATAAGAATTGAATGATTATTCGACACTTGTCTCCAGAACCTACGACTCTCAACATTGCGGGCTCCTCAGGAACCTTAGAGCTAGAGTAGAGTATCATCATCACTAGATTGATAGTGGGCCTGAGATCAGTAACGATGAGCTTTCCAAACATCAGTTAAAGATGTACGGAAGCTACCTTAATACTAGCTCGGCGATCTTCCTAACGAGCTCGTTAGCGTCTGACTTATAGAAGTGTGTTGAGTAGTTTAATATTGGCGCTCTGTCGTCTACGTTGACAGCTATGAGCATCTCATAGTCCTTCACGCCCGTCATATGTTGCGGCGCGCCTGATATTCCTAGAGCAACATATATTCTCGGTCTAATTATCTTGCCTGACTCACCTATTAGGAACTTTGTTGAGAGTATTCCTTTATCAGTTATCTTCTTAGTTGCTCCCACACCAATTCCAAGCTTCTTCGCTATAGCTTTAATGAGGTCTATCGACTCTTTGCTTAATCCAGCTCCAACCCCTATGACAATATCATGCCTCTCAGGTAATATGTCGATATCAGGATCATATACCTGACCACTCTTGACATACTCTATCTTCCCCGAATCAGGAACGCTTACCTCCTCATGAACGAGCTCACACTGCTCGTACTGAGGAGGAGGCGTCTTTCTTGCACTTGCTCTCACTGTGAACATTTTTGGCTTTCTGTCAGGTATATATATGTGAGCTAGGATGTTCTCTCCAAAGCTTGGTTTCACAGCTATGACCTCTTTCCTCTCGTCTACGTAGAGCTCCGCAACATCTGCTACAAGTCCAGTATCGAGCTTTGCTGCAACGTATGGTGCTATCTCTCTACATCTCTGAGTTGCTGGAAAGAGTAGCACTTCTATGTTCCTTTTCTTACAGAACTCTACTAGAGCGTCTCCAAAGAGCGTGGGTATGTATGTTCCTTCTGGCACGTTTTTCAACCTTATATTGTATATTCGAGGTAGGATCTTCATATCTCTCATCTTCGTAGCCACTACTACAGAGTTCACGAGGACCCCCTCAACGTCTGTCCCCAGCTTTGACGCTATCTCCCTGGCAACGTCTACAATAGTTATCGACTCCTGTCGTGGCTGTCTTGTTGCTGGCACGTAGTCTATGTAGACGAGCACGCTCATTGCCTCTCCCTAAGCTTCTCCTGTACTATCTCTAGTAACCATTTTGCAAACTCTTCACTATTCTTCTCTACCTTAGCAGGTCTCCTAGGCTCCAGCGTGTAGTTCACGACCTTTGAGACTCGTGTTGGACTGCCGCTTAGTCCTATCCGGGACTGCTCAAGATTGAGCTCTCTGTTAGTTATCATCTTTACTTTCCTGTTAATCTTTGCCTCTATCTTCCTCGATACCCTGATAGGGAGAATTATGTTCTTCTTGTATACGGAGAACACTGCTGGAAGCTTGACCTTGAACTCCTCTATCCTGTCCTCGTCCTCTAGAATTCTCTCAACGTTGACGATCCTGTTTACTAGATCTATCTTCACGATGTTCACAATATAGTATAGATATGGCACAGAGAGGAAGGAAGCTACCTGAGCTGGCACGTGACTAGTCAAGCTGTCTGCAGCTTCCTGGCCCGCAAGCACGATATCGAAGTCAGGCATTACATATCTTATAGCGGCTGCAAGTATGTAAGACGTTGCTAGAGTGTCAGATCCAGCAAACGCTCTATCACTTACGAGATAGGCCTCATCGACTCCCATCCCAATTATGTCCTCTAGGACGTCTCTTGCAAATGGAGGAGCCATGCTTATAGCAACGACCTTGCCCCCATACTCCTCTCTGAGCTTTAGAGCCAGCTCTATTGCGGCGTAGTCCCATGGGTTCAATGTTGTTGGTACTCCCTCACGTATGAGACTTCCCGTCCTCTCGTCAACCTTCACCGTCGATACTATCGGTACTACCGTCTTTGTTATTATTGCTATGTTAAGCATCTACAGGCTAGAACTCTCAGAAAGCTACTATTTAACTATTCTTACGAAGATCATTCCTGATATGTTGACCTCCTCTAGAACGCCATCGTTAAGCAACATGTTGTATATAGCCTCATATTTTGATGGAGCCCTCTCTCTTATGAAGTCGAGTATGATGGGCTTCGGTACAGGTTCACTATCGAACCTTTCTCTCATCTCGTCTACAATGTCCTGAACTGTTAATCGCCTACACTTGTTGTCTCTCTTACAGATGTAGTACTCATCCTCCATAATGTCGTAGTATATCATTATCTCTCTACGTTTCATTAGTTCACGTGCTATGGTAATAAAATCTACACTCTCTGGAGCAACTTGAGACAGAGGAACACATTTGCCATCGTTCTCTGAGGAGATCGCAGTGACTATCTTCTCGATGAGCACGTTAAGTAAGGACACGTATATAGTATCAGCGAAAAATTAATCAAGAGATTGCTTAAAATATCTTGAAGAGCATATAACAGGTTGAGGAGCCATGCTTATAAAAGTTCCGGTAACAGTGATAGTTGGACGACAGGACAAGGACATAGCGCTCTGCATATTCGAGGGACGAAACATAAGCATCTCAAGATACGTTAACGATCTTCCCGAACATGCTATAGAGAAGATAACAGAGCTGGACGTAGACGAGGAGGAGATCAGGGGACATGTTGCAATAACATCTTTTGGACACTCCACTGTGAAGGCCGTCGATGCAGGAAGCCTATCCGGGACCTGTTACATAACGAGAGGCGGAGATCTTGCTGAGCTTCCAAGAATAAATCTGAGGAAAAGCTCCATACTCAGCAAGGACTTTGGAAGATGGGTTAACGTACTCTCCTTGCCAATATTCCTCGACAACATAATAAGCAACGAGACGGATAGCATAGTTCTGGCTCCTTCAAGGCTTGGCGAGAACCTATGTATAACCTTTGGATATTCTGACAGTACATGTATAAGATTGGTGAAGCATTTCATACTTAGATCGAGAGCATCTAACAGTGGAGCTATGATGACAGTCTCCTGTGTCGGTAGAATACCTCAGATCCCTCTAGAGATGTGCCTAATAAAGGAGGATAAGTACATACTTTTCAGAATATATCTGAATACAATACTCAAACTTCATACAAGATTCAAGATGCTGATAGTGATAGCGAAAGGTGGAAACATAGTGAAGAGGTTCATCGCAGAGAACCTGACAGAGAACCTCATCGAGATGATAGACGAGGCGTTCGAGCTATTTCAGAACCTGTAACCTCTCCGTAACATGCTTAGGATAACTATAACACAGATAGCGAGAAGCACAGATAGGACATATGTGACATATATGAGATCACTGTTAGAAGACTTCTCCACATGATGATTCTGCACGTGAGATAATGCTATGCATGCTCCATATAGCTTGCCAGCAATATTGTATAGAAGCCCAGTATACGTGATGTTCACGTTTACAGAGCCTAAAATATCTAGATACTCTATAGTTCCCGGATGCTTTCTAACTAACGTCCTGTAGAACCAGTCTATCTTTGTACCTCTCTGAAAACTTGCTAGGAGAACTAGGATAGGTCTGTTCATATTTATAGATTTTATAGCATTTATGTTCTCGCCTTCCCTCACTACTACACAGTCTAGCCCAAGGTCATGTACTACATATAGCGTTGCAGGATTTGCACATATTATAATCACGTTCTTACACTCTCTCTTCATAATCTTTCCAAAATCTCTTAGAAAGATATTTAACTGTAATATTCTCTTCACGAATATCTTATAATCTTTCTCTATCTCCATTCTATCTGTAGATATGTCTAGCATCTTTTTGTAGAGTGCCGTGATCAGAGCAAGCATGTTATCAGGATCCAGCCACCATCCATGTGTGTCAGGTATGTTAGTGCCCGGGTAGTTCAGAAATATCAGTCCCTCTCTCTTGTAGTCCTCTAGCGTGAGTATGGTTATCCTGTTTTTTATTAGTTCCGCAAGTCTGTACTCTATTGGAAAGTGCCATAATGGTACATATATCTGTGATCTCTCAACTATTTTAATCATCGATAACCGAAAAGGTATATAATGTGGATTAGTCTCTCCTGATAATAGAACGCTCACATGGACGATGTCTGGAAAGGCCTCTGAGATGGCGTACTTCTCTATCGGTACGGTCACGGTGATATTTATAAGATATGAGTATACTACAGTTATGGTGATAAATAACAGGATAATGATGAGCTGTAGAGTCCTCATGACCGTTACGACCTCTCTCACATCTCGTGATAGTGGGCGACTAGATTAAATATGTGTTCCCTATCTTCTACATGTAGGAGATGTCTATAATCGCTGTAGAGGACCTGAAGATCTGTGTTGGGGGGAGAGTCATCATTCAGGATGCTACTTTCAGAATAGATGAGCCCAGCTTTGTGGTGATTATCGGTCCTAACGGTGCTGGAAAGACGACGCTTCTCAAGACTATGATAGGTCTCATAAAACCTGTAAGAGGATGTATAAAGATTCTTGACAGAGTAGTGAGAGCAGGAGAGAGATATCCTAGATCTATCAGGAAGCTCATAGGTTACATGCCTCAGCGCGACGTCATCAACTATGCTGTCCCCCTTACAGCACGTGAGATAGTCATATCAGGTATAGTTGAGAACCTCACGTTACCTAGAACCGTGCTTCCAAGAGATGTTGACAGTCTTGTTAACAATATCGCTGGAAGACTAGGTATAGATAACATTCTTCATAAGTTCTTTGATGAGCTCAGTGGAGGGCAACAGCAGAAGGTTCTTCTTGCTCGTGCTCTAGTTAAGGATCCTCGTATCCTCATTCTTGACGAGCCTCTCAGCAATGTTGATGAGATGAGTAGAGTTGAAATATTGGAGTTTCTGAGGGATCTTGTAAGGAGAGATGGTAGGACAGTCCTGCTAGTGACGCATGATGTTGAGGTGGCTATGAGCTGGTCAGACTATGTGCTTCTCGTGAACAATGGTAGAGCAGTACTATACAGCTCAAAGATGATCGAGGATGTGAACAAGTTCCTTAGACAGTATCCTGAGAAAGATAGAAAAATAGTTCCCTCAAGATCACCCTACTGCGCATGAGTCTGATAGTAGAGCTCGTCTGTGTATCAATACTGATAGCGCTCTTGGCAGGATACTCATCAACTTTCACCTCCATATCAAGATCAAGCTTCCTCGTCGTCACGATATCTCACGCCATACTTGCGACTCTAGCAGCACTCTTCTACATAGCCTACATCTACAGTCTACATGTGGGTCCCTTGCTCATATGGCTAGTAATGTTTGTAACAGCGCTATCCGTATGTGCGTTCGTTAGCCATGTGCGGCTCTTCTCTGAGAGAGACCTGGTTCTATCGATAATATTTGCGCTCATGTTAAGTATTGCTGCACTGTTTATGGCCGTTCTTCCAGGATACATGGTCTCACGTATGTGGAGCTTTCTGACAGGAAGTCTGCTTCTGATAACTCCTGTAGATATCTCTCTCATATTTATAATATGTCTGATATGCTCAACATTATACACGTTCTTCTACAGAGAGTTCCTCCTAGTATCGTATGATTATGAGTACGCTCTAGCTACAAGCATATCTGCGAGCGCTATGAACTACGTTTTATCGATACTGATATCTATAGCAACCCTTGCATGTGTGTACGTTCTAGGGCTCTTCGTAACATATGCCGTAATGCTCATCCCTGGCTCCGTTCTCGTCAACGCTCGTGTACGTCCGTCAACGTCTGTTATAATGAGTATAATGATAGTGTTTATCACTTTAATGATTTCTATAGGACTAGCATTCTCATATAATATACCTCCCTCAGGTCTATGCGGAGTCATGATAAGTGTCTTGGCTGGACTTGTAATTCTTGTACGGTTTTTAACTAGGAGAATTAAGAGGACTCGCTCTTAGCTTCAGCAGCTTTCTCCTGCTCTCTGAGCTCCTTTAGGATCTCCTCTGCAACCTTCTTACCTGACAGCAGCATTCCTCCGAATATTGGACCCATTCTTGGGAGCTTATATACTGCTGCTGTTGCCATACCCGTCGTGTAGAGTCCAGGTATAACCTTCTTGCTGTACTTGACTATGAGATCGTCCGCCAGCTCAGGTATTGCTGGTCCCTCGTTAAGAACATCTACCTTCACGTTGAGCTTCTTCGCAGCGATCCTGACAACAGAGGCCTCATGTCCTGTTGCATCCACCACGGCCTGTGCTCTTATGAAGAGAGGATCAACCCAGAGCTGTGCCATGTGTACCGCCGTCCAGTTCACCACTATTCCGGTCACCTTCTTTCTCTCTCTATCTGCAAGCACGTCCTCGACAGTCGTTCCAAGGAGGAACTTCGCGCCCGCGTTTATTGCAGCTGTCGCAAGTTTCGCTATGAGCTCTGCTGGGTCGACTACCAGAACCTCACTATCCTCTATGTACCGTATGTTGAAGTCGTTCTCTAGAATGTTTCTGAGACCTTTCTGTACAACTACTGCGGGTATGAGCATTCCTCCACCTCCTATACCTCCCCCGAAGGAGAGCCTTCTCTCTACTATTAGCACGTTTACGCCCTCTCTTGCAAGGTAGTACGCGCATGCCATTCCTGAGGGACCAGCACCAACTATAGCTACATCAACCTGTGATAGGCTCTCGAGCTTTCTCAGTCCGTGTCTCACTATTGTCTGTGTAATGGTTCTCTCACTTATGCCTTTTAGATCAATCTCCATCTCTTCCACTTTATGATATCTTGGCCAGTCTAATAAGCTGTACTATGTGCAACAATCTTAAATATATGATTAAGAAGGTCTATACTATGCCTCTAAACGTTCGAATAGTAGAGCACAGGGCGAACAGTATATTACTTACCTGTTGCTCACTGAACAGGGATGACTTCGGGTACAGGCTAGTGTGGAAGGTCACATCCATAGCGCAGATGGCTGTAGACCTCATATTCTACATATGTAGAAACATCACCAGAGGCGAGACCTGTAATAAGATAATGGAGGCAGCAGAGACATTGAGGAAGCTTGGCGTAATATCGTCAGACTCTGTCAAGGCCGCAGTAGAGCTCCAGGAGATGCTTGACACCATGGCCAGGCTTGGAGGACTCGACCTTGTGATATATGTGAGAGAGAACTTGGACCAGTTCTCCTGTAAAGCCTCCCAGATAGCGCAGGATCTCCTCACGTTCGTAGACAAGGTCAGACATGGAGAGATAAAGATAACACCATAGAGGAAAAGCACAATAGTCCCATACAGAGTTAGGGAAGTCTACAAATGATAGAGGAGATAATAGTAGAGAACTTCAAATGCTTCAGAAATAGAAAGGAGCTGAAGCTCTCTCAGATAAACATCATAATAGGAGAACCTGAAAAAGGAAAGTCAACGATAATACATTCAGTAAAGCTGTGTATGAAAAGCTTCCTACTTGACCCTATAATAAGGGATCTCGACTTCTCGATAGACGAAGTGAAAGAGCTTCTGCCAGATATGGACCTATCAAAGAGAATACATATACATCTCAGAGGAAACATAGAGCTACCCTTCGTGTACAAGCCCGTGAAATATGATATAGACATGTCCCTATCAGCAAGCGACGGAACGTTAAGCACAGGAATAGAGATCGAAGACGCAAAAATAACCAGGTCAGAGATGCTTCAAGCAATGTTCTCATACATAATAAAAGAATATAACTATGAGAAATATAGTATAAAAATAGAGGCGCATTATCTCTCACACTGCGTATACAATCTCAAAGTAGTTTATCCAAGAATAACAATAATGGATAAGGAGCTCTTCATAATACTCTATCAGGACATATTCCCTAACCTGTTAAAAGACCGTATAAGAATAGTGAATCCATACCAGGGAGTTGCTTGCTACAGTATCAATCCTATAGTAGATGATCCCTTCACAGAGAACTATAAGGTTCTCCTGGTTGATCCACAGGTAAAGCACAATGTTAGTCGTCTCTTATCAAAAATATATGGTAGAGACGTAGTAATAGACATAAGGAGAATAAAGAACAGAGACGAGTATGTTGTAGAGGACATAACTACGTCGAGACCTATCTCGACAATGAGTACAACATTCAGGAATGTGCTTAACATAGCAATAGTGATAGAATCTACTCCCAAGACTGGAACAGTCATAATAGATGATTACGATAGAATGATACCAGGCTCACATATGGCAAACATAACAGACATATTAGTTAAGAGATGTCTAGAAAGAGGAGTCCAGCTCATACTGACAGCAAATACAGGGCTCGACGTTGAGAAGACAGTAGAGAAGCTCAGAGAGGCTCTCCCAAGCGAACAGCTTAACATAGTAATGCTCTAGAACCTGACTTCAATAATCTCATGATACTTCTCAACAGGAAGCGGAACTATCGAGAACTTCTTGAACAGTGAGCTATAGTTTGAGAGCTCATGTGCGAGAGATGAGGATATATATACTGCAGACTGACCGTTACATATCTTATATAGGCGATAATAGTTTATTCTGTGTCTCGATCTCTCACATATGTGACTGGTCACTATGAGTTTCATCTCCTCACCATATTTCAGGAATATAGTCGTCATCAGTGCTGTCTTCGTATAATTATCCATGACGTCTCTTATTATATCACTTAATCTAAATCCGGCACGAACTTTCTCAAAAATGTATATAGCTAATGCCATGCTGTCAGTTATCCTGTCATGGAGGTTCTCTCTCCCTAGCTCTTTCAGGAGCTCTCTCTTTTTAACGGCGCCATTATGAGCTAGAACGACCTTGATATCGTCGTTAGCTATCATGTATGGATGAGAATGCTCAGCTCCATGAGGTTCTCCTTGACTTGCAGCTCGAATATGGAGAATCATTAACAGATTGTGTAGACTAGGAATGTTATCGACGTAATTGTTTACTATTCCTTTAAGAAGAGGATCCTCACTAAATATAGCATTACCCGATCTAAAGTAGAGTTCCCTCTCGCTGTCTCTGATGTAGATTCCCCAGCCGTCTGGGTGGAAATCATCTATGCCGGAGAGAACGCCTATAACATCGTGTCTCGATATTTTGAGAATGGTCTCGACGAGCTCGTTCAAGACATCTTTAGCAGGTTCTCCATAGTATGTACATATTCTACACATGATGTCTCTACACTATGGGAGTATTAGTTTAATAAATTACGATGCTCACGTATCTTAAACTGGGGTTATCACGTTTTGAAACCATGTGCAAGATGTTAAGAACCCCTTGGAAATGGTTAAGGATCATGCACTATAGATGCGTGGATCTTACCTAAAAGGGTAAAGTGTTTTACGAGTAGTGCTTAATAATCCTAGAGTACTTGTCTGTACATTCAAGACATGGCCATAATAATAGACAACATAATACTGACCACTGCGTTGCTTGCGCTAACACTTGGGAAAAAGATACCAATTGAGAGAGCTGATCTACAGTCATCTCCGCCAATAGTCAAGAAGGATCTTGTATCAGTGATAGTGCCTGCACGTTACGAGAAGTTTGAGACCATCTATCAGACAGTGAGAAGCGTTCTCTCTCAGACCTATGTTCCAAAGAGGGTTTTCATAGTTGTTGAGGAGGATGATATTGAAACTTTAGAGAATGCTGTACAGGTTAGTAGAATGCTTGAGAACGTGTCAGTCGTTGTAAATAGAGGACGAAGAAGCAAGGCTGGAGCAATAAACTATGTAGTGAGCAATTATGTTGACACGAAGTACGTACTGATAATAGACGTCGGTGATTTGTTAGGACACTCTCGCTGTATAGAGGCTCTCGTCAGAATCGCAGAGAAGGGTTATGATGTGGTAATATCCGCTCTTAAAGGAGCCAGAGAAAGCAAGCTCTGGGAGCTCTTTCTAAGCTGTGAGGTATACAAGTGGACCACTATATCTCTCCGTGTTATAAGGAGAAGGTTTGGCTTCTGTCCTCTTCCTGGTACAGGAATTATAGTTAGGACGGATCTCTTGAGGAGATACGGTTTTCCGGAGACATTGGCTGAAGATGCTGCAGCAGGTCTTTTTCTGAGAAATTCCGCAATAACTTCAGACTCCATACTCCTATACAATATTCCTCCCTCATTAAAAGCACATCTGAAGCAGAGAGCGAGATGGGTAGCAGGCTTCCTGCAGTCAGCCAAGTTAGCTAGAGGAAAAGAGAAGATGGTGTATGTTCTCCCGTTCGTTGTTGCGTTTCTAACACCTATTAGTATCTTTCTCATGCCTGTAACCTATATTCTTCATCCATACTCATTTCCATGGACTCTTGTAGACTTTGTGTCGTTTCTCGTATTGATAGTCTACGTATCTTTTCAGGCTATAAGATATCGTAATCTGAAGCTGCTTCTTCTACCTCTCTTATGGTGGCCTCTCATAGGTCTGTCTTCCTATCTTGCTGTGTACTACCTTATAAAGAGAAAGTGGTACTTCTCTCCTAAACAGGTTGTCTCTAAGTATGTTGATGAGATTGTACAAAAATCGTCTCTAGTTCGAATCTTTTGCGGAGAAGCTCTGCAAGGTTCTTTACGCCGAATGTCTCGGTTGCGTAGTGTCCTGCAGAGATTATGTTTATTTTCTCGTTTATTGCATGTACCTCGTGCTGCTCTTTAACCTCTCCTGTTAGGAGTAGATCTATGTCGCCCTCGCTAAATCTAGTAATGTACTCTGATCCAGCTCCTGACACTATCGCTACTCTTCTAACTTTCTGAGGTCCGTGTGGTAGAAGTCTAGCGTTTTCATTTATCTTTTCTCTCACTATTGATAAGAATTCTATTCTATCTATCTCCTCCTTTAACATTCCAACTACTCCTATGGGTGGACCTCTCTTTTCAGGTATCCACTCGATGTCTCTCAGTGAGAGGAGCCTTGCGATCGTTATGTTGTTTCCTATCTCTGGATGAGCGTCAAGTGGGAGATGGTACGCTATTATGTTTATGTCGTTTGTTAGAATATCTTTCAAGATTCTTCTTAATGCTCCTGTTATTCTATCTCTAGGCAGTTCTGATGTCTTTCTACCTTTCGTAAGTATTCCATGATGTAGGAATATTGCGTTACAGTGTTCTTCTATACATTTTCTAACTATGTTATCTGTCAGGCTTACAGCAAATACTGCTCTATCTATTTCTCTTCTTCCTTCTATCTCTATGCCATTCACTATGACGTCTACGTCTTCAAAATTTTGTACTCCAAGGTACTTATCTAGGAACTCGATGATCTTATATATGTCGACCATTATACTAGTAGTTACATGATTAACCTTATAAGTGTGATTGGACTCTACAACTGAGCGTTGTGTGAGCTCAGTAAAGCAGCTCGCGAGAATAGGAATACCATTAGCGATGTGTACTCAGCATCCTGACTCTGCTAGCAGATGTATAGACGCTAATGAGGAGGTTCAGGAAGCTGTAAAGGACATAATGGACTTTGACTCAGGAGGCTTCTGCTGTGATGAGAAGATGGTGGATTATGAGGGCAAGCTCACTCCATATCATCAGGTCAAGTGGATCGCTGAGGAGCTCTCTAGACTAGGGTTCAGGGCGGGTAGGGACTTCATACTTACGCCAAGGCTACCAAATCCTAGGCTAGAGAATCTAGATAGGCATCTCATAGTCCTGATATCGTCCCTTGTGACGAACCTGGAGGTGCCGGATGCTGTGAGGTACGTGATAAATCCTATGACTGGTACAGTAGATGAGTTGTTGAAGCTTCAGAGAAGGCTCTGGAACATCCAGAGGCTACTTGAGGATGAGGCTGGTAGAAAGCTTGGGATAGAGGTCTCCGTGATACCTCTAGTTGAGGATGTTGAAGTAATGTTGAACATTGATAACCTGATAAGAAGATGGCTTATCGAGACAGCAATGTTCACAGAACGCGGAGAGGTCAGAGTGATGATAGGGAAGTCTGACCCAGCAATGGTATATGGCCATGCTCCCTCGATAATAAGCATAAAGATAGCTCTCTCCAGACTCTGGAAGATAGGGAAGGAACTTGAGGTAAAGATCTACCCGATAATAGGAGTTGGAAGACTGCCATTTAGAGGTCACCTGAGCCCGGAGGCGGTCAATGAGTTTGCTGATACGTACAGATGGTTCTACACCGTCACAATACAGTCGGGGATAAGGTTCGATATGGGACCGGTCGCGGTCAGGGAGGTCCTAATGAACCTACAGGATAAGATAGGTAGAGCCCCAAGAATATTCAGCAACGAGGAGGAGGAGCTTCTTAGAAAGGCCTGTAAGATCCTTGTGGCGGAGTACCTGCGCGTGGTGATAAGGCTGACAGATAAGATTCTGATAATAAACAGCTTCATACCGAAAAGGAGAGATAGAATGGATGTGACAAAGTACTCCAGAAGTATACAGGAGAGCGCCCTATTCAGCGAGGATAGGGAGCTAGTGGAGATCGTGGAAGATAGAAACATAATACTACCTAGAGCAATAAACTTCGTCGCAGCACTCTATACCATGGGCATAGCACCGACGCTTCTAGGTCTCGGAAGAGGACTCCGAAGAGTCGAGAGAGAGCTCGGAAGCGAGGTTCTAGAGCTCGTTATCCGGGAACTATCACCAATAATATATAGAGACCTCGAGTTCGACCTCGCCCTCCTTGAGCCGTCACTTGCTAGGAAGTACATGGATAGCAGAGCCTTCAAGCTATATATGGACGACATAGAAGAGATAAGAGAGATGTTTAATGTCGAACCGATAAGAGAAGAGTGGGTCGAAAAACATAGAGAGCTAATAATGCTGTTCTATAAGAACTTCGGTAAAGCCGAGAGCGTGAAGTACCTAATAGAGGCCGGCATAGTGAGAGGAAGCTTAGGATAAAGCAGACACGTGCAGTCCTTCTCTAGTAAGTCTGAACATTCTACATATTCTGAAGATAGATCTCACATGTTCGTACACCTCATCAAGATAGTTTTTCTCAGGAACTATTACGAGAACTCTCTTCTTAGCATAGTACCCAAGTATCATCTTTCTAACCCTCTGTAGCATGTTTTCAAGTCTATCGTCAATGAACCTCACTAACTTAGAGAACATGTATGAACAATATAGGAAGTTCTCCAATGAAGGTTCCTCAATTATTTTTCTCAGAAGATTATCAGAATTTCTAACAATATCACTATATCTCTCACGGAGCATCTCATCTGTATATAGCTTTTTCCTCAGCTCTGTAGTTAATATATTGTAGGTCTTTCTATAACATATCTTAATGATTCTCCCAGTTGTTCCTGGAGAACCTGGTCTGAGCCTTATCTCAAGTTCTCCACCGTAAGTCTCTGCTATTACGTCTCCTAGACCAAGAAGAGATTTAACCTCTGCAAGATGCGCATTCTCTACGGCTCTCTTAATATCTGTACATTCGTTAATAGCTAAGCTATATATTATACATAATGCTGCACTAACTCCATATCCCGCACCTAGAGGAGCTGGTGTTGTGCAGTTAACAATTATGGACTTTCTATGTGAGACCAGTCTGTTAAGTATCTCTATGTTTCTTAGTTTGATTTCCTTCCCGTTTAGTATTGTCTTTCTAATAGGATCTTTGGGTGAGTTCTCGTCATATATTTCGACTACTGCTCGAACACCTGGTTCTATCACTATTCCTGCTCCTATGGATCCTGTCTCATACTCGTCTCTTCCCCAACATATCTTCCATATTCCTGTTATGTGGAGCGGTACGTTTATCAAGTATCTGCGGATCGGTTCAGTGCCCGGGGGAACCCTCCTCATTACTCAGATCTGGGATCCGTCATCATTAGAAATGTTTCTACTCTGAAGTACCTCTCTACTACAAGATTTATTAATGAGGTAATTAAGTAGTTATCTACGAGAGAAACGATGTCCGTTGACGTCTTCCCACGTAGACAAGAGGGAGTATCTAACCAGCTTGAAGAGGCGTCGCGAGAGTTCGTCACACGGTGCGGAAACGAGATAGAGGGGCTTGTCATAACGAGAGCTGACGGTCTCGTGATATATGCGTACAAGGTCAGAGAGCAGAGGATGGATGAGAGGGCTATATCTGCAATGGTCACGGCGGCGGTAGGCTCCTCGAGGAGAATATTTAGACAGCTGAAGAATGGGAACGTGAGCCTGATACTTATAGAGGGTGACTCTGGGAAGCTCATAATTAGGCCTATCAGTATAGACGGTAGAGAGATATTTATAGGTGTGCTCACGCCAAGCGAGGCGAACCTCGGTCTAATATTCCTGGAGCTTGATAGGTATGCCTCAAGAGTGAGAGAAATATTAAGGTGATATAGATGGCAGGCAGACTCCAGCTCCCAGTCCAGGATATCAAAGATCTAGCGATCACGAGCCTACTAGTAGCATCTCACATAGCAATGGGTGGAGAAACAACATCCTCAATAATAGAGCTTGCGGCCGACCTCGCAGCAAGGTTCGCAGTAGAGAGCGGGATAGTTGAGGACACTCGAGATCTAAAGAAGCTTCTCGACAGTGTCACCAGAGCCTTAACTCAGAGCAAGATAAAGACCGCAGATGCCGTTGAGCTATCATATAGTAACAGGGAGCTTGTAGCAAAGATCCAGAACTGTGTCTTCAAGGGACTATGTAACTGTGTCATGATGAGATGGGACGTGTACGAGCAGATGTTCGGAAAGAGACCATGCCCTGTCGCCTCCTTCCTCAAGTACCTGTTTGAGCATCAGCTAGATAAGAGAATGGACATAGCTGGAGTCGAGTGTCGAGATGGTATGGGAGTACTGAAGCTAGTAGAGATCTAGCGCCTTCATCAGTCCTCTAGAAGTATAGTGAAGAGCTCTCTCAATCTCAACATTCTCAGATAGTAGTCTCCTCATAACTGTTGGAATTCTCTCTATCACGTCTGTAGGCAGAATATGGTATCCTAAATCTCTCACAGCTAGATCCCCGGCAAGACCAACTATGAACGATGCAATGCATGCCGCATGGAAAGCTGAGTCGCACTTGGTGCAGAGCGCTGTGACAGCTCCAGAAAGCACGTCTCCTGTGCCTCCGACTGTCATTCCTGGATTACCTGTCATATTTATCTTCCAGGTCTCTCCATCCGTTATTATGTCTATGTTTCCCTTTAACAGGACGGTGCCTCCACTACACTTCTCAGCCACCTGTCTTGCTACTTCTTCCCCTCTCTTCCATGGGTTTCCTGCTCTCGGAAGCTCTGCCTTAAGTAGTAGTGAGTATTCTCTTGCATGTGGGGTCACTATAACGTTTTTACCGATCTTGTTTGTGAGATCATGTGTTGCCAGCGCTTTTATACCATCAGCATCGACCACGACCCTCCTACCTGTCTCGACAAGCTTCTCGAAGAGTCTTGCTGTAAAACTCATAGTTGCCTCTCTCGTGCTTATTCCAGGACCTATCAGTATCACGTCTGCACGTGTACAGTACTGATAAACTATGTCTACATGTTCCTCTGTGAAGTATCTGCCTTCTACTGGTATAACTATGAGGTTAGGAGTCTGCGATCTTATGTCATGTGCAGCTGATCTTGGCGAGATCACTGTCACTATGTCTACTCCTAGCCTGAATGCTGTTAATGCTGCTAGAGCTGGTGCTCCAGCGAACTCGTCTGAACCTCCTACGATTACTACTCTTCCATGATCCCCCTTCTTGCTTTCTCTCTTTCTCTGCCATTTCAGGTATATGAGGTCTCCGGGACCTACGATGTGTTCTGCCTCTCTGGGTATCCCTATGTCTGCTACAACTAGCTTTCCTACATATTTCTCAGCATCTATCCTCGTTAGTCCTATCTTTGGTCTATGCATGGTTATAGTTACGTCACCTTTTACAGCTATGTCTCTTACCTGACCTGTGTCAGGATCGAGCCCGCTGGGCACGTCTACACATACCTTAGTCGCCTTAGACATGTTCATTAGACGTATAGCATTATACTGTAGGTCTCGTAACGCTCCTCTTATTCCCGTACCAAGTACTGCATCCACTATTATGTCTGGCCATGTCACTATTATATCCATTATAGCATAGAGCTCAAATACAGTAGTCACCTCGTAAGTTTCAACTCCTAACAGCCTAGCTATCCTGAAGTTCTCTCTAGCTATCTCCGATCTCGAGTCATCGATCCTTCCAAGCACCACTAGCCGGACCTCGCGATCGCTCTCGTGAAGGTACCTGGCCGCGACTGCTCCGTCTCCACCATTGTCTCCGAGACCTGCTACGACCGTTATTCTTCTCTTATCTGGAAATTCATTAATTATGTACCTAGCTACTTCTTTTCCAGCGTTCTCCATCAGTATTCGTCTGGGTATACCAATATATTCACAGTTCCTATCTATTGTATACATCTCGGTAACTGTTATTGCTCTCACTATGGTTATATAGGAGTAACGCATTTATTTAAGCTAGATCATCTTTCTCCGAGTGATCTGGGTCATTATATATGCTGGATTATGCATACTACTGTTAACAGCTATAGTAGCCATAGGCTTCATAGTGTCTAGAAGATATAGAACGTATAGAGATGTCAAGTCCATGAGGTTCGAGGCAGGTAACCCGCCAATGGATAGAGTGAAGAAGAAGCTGATAATGCAGTACTTTGGGTACGTGTTCATGGCCGTCTGCCTCGAGTGTGTGACACTGTACATGCTTGTCCTATCGATCTGTAGGGAGGTCACTCAGCTCGTGATGGTGCTCGCACCATGTCTAGTACTCACAACGCTTGCTATTCTTCTCGGTCTACGATATGTCTCTAGGCTGGAGGAGTGGGTATGAAGGTGATAGATAAGGTACTTAGATGGGCTATAGGATACTCACTCTGGCCTGTACATCTGGTCACTGCATGCTGTGGGGTAGAGTTTGCTCACGTCTTCGCTCCAGGATTTGATGCTGAGAGACATGGAGTCCTTCCTATGCCGGCTCTCCGACAGTGTAATATAATGATCATTGAAGGTACAATAAGTATAAAAATGGCGAAACATGTCAGGTTAGTATATGAGCAGATGCCGGAGCCGAAGTACGTGATAGCGATGGGATCCTGCGCGTCAAACTACGGCGTGTTCTCGGGAAGCTACCATATCGTCAGAGCATGTGACGTCGTGCCAGTCGACATATATGTTCCAGGCTGTCCTCCTCTTCCTGAGGCAGTCCTAAAGGCAGTAGTTGAGCTTCAGAGGAGAGTTATCGAGAAGGCATCCAAGAGCGATAGCGAGAGCAGAAGAGAGAGATGGGTGAGGACAGAGTTCTTCATAATTGAGAAGGTTGAGAAACTTTCAGATAACGAGCGACTTATAAGCCTCATAATAGGGCCTCAACATCCTGGGAGTGGCCACTTCAGGTTCACCGTCTTTCTGGAGGGAGACATCATAAGAGATGTAGAGCCAGATCCAGGATACGTACATAGAGGAGTTGAAAAAATAGCAGAGCAGAGACACTACATATCTGTGATACCAATGCTCGAGAGAGTCTCTCTCACAGACCCCATAAACATCGTGCTACCTTACGTGCACTCAGTGGAGAAGCTCCTCAAAATTGAAACACCTGAAAGAGCAAGAGCAATAAGAACCCTACTCGCCGAGCTCTCGAGAATAGGAACACACCTCTACGATCTTGGAATACTATCCATAATGCTTGGACACAGCACAGGATACATGTGGTGCTTCGAGATCAGAGAAGGAATATGCGAGATCTTCAGCAGATACTCAGGCTCTAGACACGCACCAACATGCATAATCCCAGGAGGAGTACGATATGACATGAGCAGAGAGACCATGAAGCTAGTCCGTAGCTACCTGAGAAACCTCTCAGAGTGGCTAAGAGCTTTCAAAAACATGTTTGTGAGAAATGCAGCAGTGAAGGCAAGACTCAGAGATGTGGGGGTCATATCCAGAGATGATGCTAGAAAGCTCAACATTGTTGGACCAAACATGAGAGCCTCGGGAATATACTATGACGTTCGAAAGGATCTACGCTACGAGTACTATGACAAAGTCGAGTTCGAGATTCCTGTACAAGATTCTGGGGATGCATACGCTAGAATGATTATCAGAATATTAGAGATAGAGCAGAGCATGCGAATAATATCACAGATACTCGATAACATGCCTGAAGGACCAGTCATATCTAGTGAAATCATATCAGCCGCTAGAGAACTCAATATAGACATAGAGAAACCTCAGGACGCTCTTAGAGTACTTTCACGCACCGTACTTCCCAGAGGTGTCGCTGAGGCACAGATAGAGGCAGCAAGAGGTCTAACATATACATATGTTATCAGTAAAGGTGACACAGAGAACATATATAAGATGAGACTAGTAACTCCATCGTACTATAACCTTCTAGGCATGATGCAGTCGATGATAGGGTACAGACTTGCTGACGTTCCAGCCATATACGGAAGCTTCGGTCACTTTCCGCCGGAATGCGACAGATAGGAGATAAATATCCTCAGCCTGGATACACTGGTCAATGATCTATCTGATAATGCTAGTCATATCTGTGCTCTGCATAGTGTCATCGTACATTATAGTCAAAGTGAAGGACAACGTCATCGCAGCGCTCTTACTGTTAGTGTCGGCTGTCTGTGTTGCTGCATTAGCATATTTGTCAATGAACCTCTTCTTAACGATACTGATACTCATAGTATATGTTGGAGTTGTAATAACATTCATAGTTGTCGCAGCATCCGCGATGGAGTCTGTAGAGCCCTCTCTTCGTCCTACACATGCGGCGGCTATGATTGTTCTCGGGACTGTCCTTGGGACTCTTCTGGGAATGTTTATTAAGTATCCAAGTGGTAAGTATATCGGTGTAAGTTACTCCATATCTAGCGTGGTATCAGCAATGTTAAATAATTTAGAATTTAGAACTATCACGATACTCATAATAGTACTCACAGTAGTAATGTTTTTAATAGTAACACAACTGTGCCGAAGAGGGAGCACACAGTGAACATTATCACAATTCTACTACCCACAGCGCTCATGCTACTCACAGCTGGAACATGTATAATAGGACTGAGCAGAGACCTCGTCAGACTGATAATAGGTCTAGAGACGCTGTTCCTCTCTGGCCTCGTGTCTCTATCAGTACTGTACCTTATAGAGCCAATACAGGCCTCAGAGCTTGTGTTTGCATATCTTGCAGCGTCGGTAATGGAGACGACTCTCCTGATTGGAGTAGTATACTACTTATCAAGATCGGGATATAGAGCCCTAGTAGAGGAGAGCAGATGATCATGATAGCAGTATCACTAATATATATACCACTCATCATAGCGGTACTACTCTTCTTACTTAGAGGAAAAATAGTAAACAACTGTACGAGATGTGTACTCTCAACACTAGCCTGCATAATAATGACTGTACCAGCACTGTACTACTATGCTAACAACATGACGACGCTATGTGAGATTCTAGTAAGGGCACCGTATGTGGGTCCTCTGATACTGTGGATAACGCCTGTCTCTGCATTCATGATACTAGTATCGGGGGTAGTTGCCTCAGCTGTCTCTGTGTTCTCTCTAAGCTATATGGAGCATAGATGTGAAGAACTCCATATAAGTACTGAATTATCAACATATTATGGACTCTACGTGCTATATATACAGGGTCTTCTCGGAATGTTATACAGCAGAAATCTCATACTGATGTTCATATTTTTAGAACTTGCCGCGATAACGAGTTTCCTTCTGATACTCTTCTATGGTTATGGAAACAGGTACAGAGTAGCTCTCCTCTACCTAGTGTGGAGCCAGATGGCATCTCTCCTCGTTCTCTGCGGTATCCTGCTAATACATGTCTGGACTGGCACCTTCCTGATAGAGCACGTGACGGCGATATATGATACTACCTCTATAATAGCTCTAAGTCTCATACTTGTTGGGTTACTTATAAAGATGGGAACGTTCTTAGTACATTTCTGGCTACCATGGGCTCACGCTGAGGCGCCGTCACCCGTGAGCGCTATATTGAGTCCAGTACATATAGGAGTGGCTGGGTACGTATTAATGGAGATCACTCATACATTCTATGTACCAATCATGAAAGCGATGTCTCCATACTTGATGACCTATGGCATAGTGACGATGATTTATGGAGGAATGATGGCGCTCAGCGAGAGAGATATCAAGAGATTTCTCGCATACTCATCGATATCGCACATGGGATCAATGCTCATATGCATATCGATGTGTAACTATATTGGTGAGGCAGCACTAGTACTGGTATTTGTAGCACATGCATTAGCGAAGTCCCTCCTCTTCATGTTCAGCGGATTCTGCATAAGCAGGCTCGGGTTCAGAGACTTCGAGAACCTGTTCGGCCTCTACGATGTGTATAGGCCTCTCTCTGTTGCAGGCATAATAGGCTTCATAAGTCTCTCTGGTGTATTCAATATAGGACTTTTATCAAAAATTTATCTAACATTTGCTATAGCTGACGAAGTTATGTTAGTTCAATATCCATGGAAGATAGGTCTAATATCCATATACATACTTTCTATAATGATAACAATAGCATACTGCTTCTATGCTATGAGAAGACTCTACTTTGGAGTTGCACGTCATATACATAGAGTGAGACCTGTATACTCAATGGACGTTCCTATAATAGTTCTTGCGTTACTGACGATAGTCCTCATGTTTCCACCAGTGGCTCATATTGCTATAGGTAAGATAATTCTATACAATTTCGTAAAGGTTTTTGGCAGGTGATGATATGGTTCCTGTAGAGCAGCTTCTCATAATATCAATCCTTCTACCTCTTCTAGGATCTCTAGCAGAGATATTCTCTCGAAGAGGCATAATCCTGACTACTCTGACAGCATTGACGCTGGCGCTTCTCATCGTGTGTCTTCCACATCTTGCAACTGGTCTCTCTATACAGTACTTCAGTTACAGCAATATAGTGCTCGAGCTACATATATGCCGCATATGGGATATGTATGCTATAGCAGCAACATTAATAATACTGCTAGTCGAGATCTACTCGATAGGATATCTATGGGATGACTATAGAAGAGGCTGGTTCTTCTTCTTCAGCGGGCTAATGCATTTTGGAACACTCCTCCTCCTATTTGCTGGAGACCTGATAACAATAACGATCGCGTGGAACGTTCTCGAGCTATGTAGCTACGCGCTGATAGGGCACTGGTACCGTGACGAGCCTGAGAGATATGTTGGAGAGGGGATATCTATGAGAGATATGGTGCTACTATGGTCACCATCTGCAGCCGCCTACAGAGCAATAGTCATAACCAGCCTTGGGACCTCGACAATGCTTGTAGCATCCTGCATAGCGTTCGCAAGAACAGGGTCTCTATTACTGACCTCTCTTCGTCATTTAAAATCCATGATGTTCGACATTTTCATAATATTGGCAGTTCTTGTACCTTCAGCACAGGTCCCCTTTACTGAGTGGCTCTTCACAGCAATGGCGGGACCTACGCCAGCCTCAGCCATGATACACTCAACAACTCTGGTGAATGCGGGAGCCTTCACGATATTCAAGATAGGGTCCTACGTCCCCTGTCCCCACGGCCTCTTGCTTGAGATCGTGCTCATATATGTAATATTATCAACAATAGTGTCAGGTCTCATTGGAGTAGCATCAAGAGAGGTAAAGGTCATACTTGCAGCATCTACAACAATATATGTAGGCCTCCTACTATACGTATCGCTACTATACTGGTCTACTGGAGCCACGTCTCTCATGATGCTTGGTCTGATAATCCTGCTTGCACACGGTCTCAGTAAGGCTTGTCTCTTCATGACTTGTGGGTACATGATGCACCTATCTAAGACCAGGTTTATCGATGATGTTAGAGTGTTTCTCAGGTTTAAACCTAGCTTTGTTGCCCTTATATTGGCGTCTGCTAATCTCTTTGGTGTAGTAGTTCCTAGCCTTGGTTTTCTTATGACAGAGATGTCTATAGAGTACTCTCCCTGGTATATGATACCTCTGCTATTCACATCTCACGTGATATCTATAGCTCTGCTCATGAAGATCATTCTCACGTTCTGGGACCTACGTCGTAGAGGTGTTGAGAGCATAGACGAGGTAGAGTTGAAAGATCTCGCGATGGAGATCCCCACACTAATAATGATGGTTCTCCCCTACCTACTTCTTGTACTATTCCACCCATATATGAGAGTAACAGTCCTCACAGGTATCTCTCTAGGAGTCGCTATAGCTGCAATCATAGCATGTATCTATCTTAGAGACTACGTGAAGAGTATGCGCATAATTAGGATATTGAAGCTCAGACTTGGACTTCCATACCTGGTAGACCGCGTGATGGGACTTGGATTCAAGAGGCTCTGTATGTCCATATATAGGGCCTTCATGTCTCTAGATGCCTACATCCATGGTATCAATATTCTTAAGGTTGCTACGAAATTTAGGAACTTTGATTTGAAAATCGATTATAAGATCCATATAAGATTGCCGAGAGTCTTTGTAGAGAAGCTGTGTAAGATCGTGAATATGTTGCATACTGACAAGGCTGTTAGAGACCTCGCATATGTTGGCGTCCTGCTAGTGCTGATTATGATGGTAGTAGTTATAGTACTTCTACTATTCTGAGTGTAGTCATGCTATACCTGTTGACACTATTGTTAATTTTCTCGCTCTCAACAATCATAGCAGTCTGGCTTCTGAGACTGAGGAGAGTAGTAAAGATTATTGCTCCAATTCTCTCTTCAGTACCATTTACACTATTTATGTACTGCTATCCTAACTACATTGTACTGATTGCGACAGTGTTGATTATACTTCTCTCATGTGCGATCTCTCTAGAGGTAATTGAAGAACGTCTACTATATGCGCAGTCTCTCATATATGTGTCTCTAGCGTATCTCACGGTATTTCTATTCCTAGTATCCAGCTATGTCGCCCTAGCATCGTTATGGCTTCTCGCATCAACGTTCTTCGCGCCTCTGCTGGCTAGAAGCAGGAAGAGAGAGTCGCTATACTCCTGTGTAAAGTATGTAACCTTTTCTGCGATAGGATCAACATTATTGATGATTGGTATAACAATGTTCATAGTAGCTCCAGCATTGAGGGCTGTGAGCCTTGTCCTAATACTGTTGGGGGTACTATATGAGATTGGTGTAGTTCCGCTACATATGTGGATGCCCGACGTATATAAGAAGAGCGATAGAGAGTCCGTAGCGTTCCTCTCATCTCTGATGAAGATTGTTGCCGTAATAGTTTTTGTAAGGCTTCTAGCTAGCCTAGGAATAGATAGCAGTTTCTCAACTTTTTCCATAATCTCTATCCTTTCTGTAATAACTATGATCGTAGGAAATCTTGGAGCGTTATTTGCAAACGATGTAGAACGTATCTTAGCTTTCTCCTCTATAGCACAGGCTGGATATGGCATAGCTGTTCTGTCAGTATGCTTTCTAGATAGGTCTCTCGTCGATCTCTGTCTCGGTGCTCTTGCTCTACAGATACTATCTGTATCTATATCAAAATGTGCATTATTTCTTGGACTAGATTCAGATGGGAGAGGAGTGAGATCTATGGTGCTTATAAATGCTCTGTCTCTCATAGGTATACCACCTCTTATAGGCTTCTGGCCTAAGCTCTTCATAGTGTGGTACGCTATCCAGGGCGGACAGATCTGGCTTGCTATTGCGGTGGTGGTCAACAGTGCGATATCGGTGCCCTACTATATTAGGCTATTAAGGGTTTATCAAGCGTCGAAGGCCTCTCGTGCTCTCACTGTGCTTATGATACTTCTGACAGTGCTGGTAATCGTTTTAGGACTTCTATTTCCGTTAGAGATATTTCGAGAATGTGTAAATATTTTACATGTTTTTAATCAACCCAGTAGTAGTGTGATATCTCTCTATCGAGGACCGGATCTATCATCTTTATTTCAAAGTACTCACTGACCTTAAGCTGACCTGATACTGTCGGGATTGTTCCAGAGAACACTACAACGTTTCTCATGTCCTCCACGATCTCTCTCACCTGTTCTATCAGTTTTTCTGGTCTTATTAACATGTTTAGACTTCCTTCTTGATAGAGAGTCTTCTTGCTGTCCTCAAGTATCCAGCTTTTCAGGATTATCTTATCTATGTGTCCCTCAACCTCGTCTAGCGGCCATGCTCTACGTGCAACGACTTTAGGATACATGTGCTTGCCAGCTAGTATGTTACATCTTTCAGCGTCTATGTCCGTATGATCGCTTCCTACAGTGATAAATATCTCGTCCTCGTTTCTTATCAGGAGAACATACTCCACCTCTCCGACATGGGTCTCCGATATCTTTCGTATGTAGTTGCTTGTCGTTATCAGGTATGGCTGTAGCCTATAGTACTCTGGTATAGTTCTAGGTTTTATGCCATACTTTTCTCTCTCTTCGACAAGCTTCTTCACTATATCTATATTCCTTCCCGTCCAAGAGAAGACTATGAGCTCGTTTACTGCTATCTCTATATCTCTCTCGTTACCGTTCTTGAACTCTATGGTCACGTTTAGTCTATGCATACTCTGACACAGAGAGTGTGGTAGTGTCTAAAATGTTTTAATTAATGATAGATAGGTTACACTATGAGGATACTGGCTACGGCTGACATTCACTCGCCCAAGTATCTTAAGAAGTTTGAGAGACTAATAAACATTTATAAACGAGAAATCGAGATCTTAGACATAGTACTGATAGCAGGCGACCTAATGGAGAAAGGAAACATTGGAGGTCTAAGACAGCTAGTGAGTACCATAAGGAAGGTAACGCAAGCACCAATATATGCCTGTCCGGGAAACGAGGACTATGACGAGACAGTGGAGAAGGCAAAGACAATGATAAGAGATGTCAGGTGGATAATCGACGAGAAGATAGAGGTAGAACATGGAGGACAGAAGCTATGTATAGTCGGAAGCAAGGGAGTACTAGACAAGCCAACTCCCTGGCAGACTAAACATATAAGAAACATAGAGGAGATCTACAGGAGAAGACTGGAACTTCTGATAAGATTAATAGAGAGCTTGAACGAGAGCTCCATAAACATTCTTCTCCTGCACTACGCGCCAACATATAGGACTCTCGAAGGCGAGAACAGTAGAATATGGTGCTACCTTGGCACATCAAAACTTGAGAGCTACATCTCTAACAGGAACCTGATAACAGTTCACGGTCATGCTCATCGATCACGCAAGAGGATAGTTAAGTTAGGAAGATCAATAATCATAAATGCAGCCTTCCCAGAAATCTACGACCTCTACATCATTGACGTCCTGCCCAGTCATGTCGATGTAACGATTCTTAAGAGTAGCGGCGAGATAGTCAAGTTCGAACCCATCGAGGACGTTAAGAGGAGAGGATCGTCGATACTTGACTATGTCTAGAGTGGTAGATATATTATATGTGGAACGTCTCCATAATCTTGCAATGACATGTTGTATATTGTTAGCTGATGTTCTTACAATGCAGATGACCTGTACAAGGTATCTAGCGGTTCTTAATGAGGAGCTTTGCCAATATGTATATAATCAGGTTCGTGTTTTTACGATGAAGCTTAATAGTGTTTTAGGAAAGCTTTTAAACGTTGAGAACATAGATAGGAGCCTCGTGTATAGCATTATGAGGTACAGGTTCCTCCTCGAGGACTTATCTCAGCTTCTCAGGGACTCGCTTCTGAGGTCCCGTTGCTCTCAGGTTTTTGTCAGCTTGGTGTTGATAATTAATAATTTGTTACGTATGATTAGATTCTGTATCGAAGACCTATATTCTTCACTGGTTACTACTTTTGATAAACATACAAAGTTTATAGACTAATCCTTAAAAATATAGTCTGCAACTTATCTATCGTGAAGAATTATGAATACCTGCGATAACAGCGACATTACATCTTCTAAGACTGTGAGATGTATAATAAACTACATGCTTCTAGAGCACTTACTCAACTGTAGACAATACCTTTCTTTTCAGGACATAGTCAACGGCACAGGTCTATCACCTAAGACAATTAGGAGAGCATTAAAGATACTTAGACAGCTCAATCTTGTTAAGACAGTATTTGACATATCTAGCAATCGTAGGACGCTATATACACTAAATGCGGGTAAGGTCAGATGTGTAGAGAGGACCGACGATATAAAGCCGGGAGTATATATTGTGGATATAGGTCTAGGTTTGCCTAAGTACTTGAACATAAAATCCATAAGACTTCTCCGATCTGCGAATCAGATACTTTACTCACCAAATGTTCCGCAGAGGATAATTGAGATAGCTGCTGCTGAACATATTGAAGATCTCTCGAAGTTATCTCAGTATGAGCTTCGTAGGTATCTATCGCTCATCGATTCTGACGTGAGAGTGATACTTATTGATAAGATATTGGACTCAGACATATTTAATAATATAGCAAACCTATTAGAATGTAAGGAGAACATATACTATGTCAGCAACATATCTCCAATACATATTGCTCTCAACCTTCTAGACTTTCCCTGTAGAAAGAGATTTCGCTTCAAGAGAGATCCCTCTACTGAGCTCGTGATATCTAGCACCCTTGCAGATCTGAACCTTAACAGCGTATTTAGACTTCTCAGAGTGTCACGTGATGGAGACTCGGTAACGATAAGCAATGTTGATCTAGAGGACATATCTGACTCTAGTACATGCTCTGTCGTCTATATTGCATATGTGAGGACTTAACTTTGAAATATCTTACATGCGGAACATGTAGGCATGAAGGTAGTGAAGAGGGGGACCATATATGAAGGAAGGATAATAAGATTGTGCAGATACGTTATCGAGACACCTGAAGGCTTACAGGAGCGTGACATAGTTGAGCATAGAGGAGCCGTAGCCATGTTAGCGTTTGTGAAGGACAATACTATACTTCTCGAGTACAGGTACAGGCCTGCGCTTGATAAACATATATATGAGCTTCCTGCCGGAATCCTGAAGCCCGGTGAAAGTATTGAGGAGTGCGCTAAGAGGGAGCTGTTAGAAGAGACGGGTTATGAAGCTAGGAGGATCGAGAAGCTCATAAGTTTCTACCCAACTCCTGGATATACTAACGAGATCATTCATATAGTGATCATGCGTGACCTAGAGAGAAGAGAGAAGCCACAGGCAGAGATGAGTCCAGAGGAGAAGTACATGGAGATCAGGGAGGTCGATATCGATACTGCCTTAGAGATGATTAGGAGAGGTGAGATAGTTGATGGAAAAACCATAATTGGCATATTAGCGTACGAGATGCTTAAAAGATGATCAGCACTGCAATGGCTCTTCACCACTCTGTCGAGGGGACCAGTCATCACCATGCTTAAGGTAGACATAATATCCGAGATAGAGATACCAGATCCAGTACTTGAACATATCGAGAACACCCTCTCAGAGATAGCGCCGACAGAGGTCAACATAGTAGAGGACATAGATCTCACAGAGATAGTAGAGAAGTTCAGAGATGCATCTCGCAATCAAGTTAACGCGGAGAAGCTCCTAAACACATTGAGAGAAGTACTAGGAGTTAGAGAGTTTAACAATAAGATGGTCATAGTGATTGACGATGATGGTTATGTACCAGGTCTAAATTTTGTATTTGGAGTAGCGGAGCTCTGCGGAAACATTGCGATAGTGTTCACACATAGACTCAAGATCTCATATCTAGGAGACACGGTAGACATAGGAAAGCTATTCTACGAGAGACTGACTAAAGAGATCCTACATGAGATAGGTCACACATTATGTCTAGAACACTGTCCAAATAAGAGATGTGTAATGTCGTTCTCTAACACTATATATGACGTTGATTATAAGGAAGCCAAGTACTGTAAGACCTGTATAGAGAAGGCTAGGTCAGTGATATCCTGGAAGAAGTTCTAAATGTACCACGGTGTCCCGCGGACAAGCGTAACCCCCCTTCTGTAGTATTCCTCTCAGGCTCTACCCGGGCCATCTCCCCGCGGTGGTTCATCGGCCCTTATTTGAGCCACCGCCCGTGGTGCGGTCTCCCGCTAGGGTTACCCCCACGGGCCCGCGGATAGGTGGGGGAGTTTCCTCAGGCACCCCGTCGCCGAGGGTGCCCGGCTTCTTGCTTGTCCGCGGGACACCGCGTCGTTAGTGTAGTCCTGTTCTGGGTTTATATATGCTTCTCCTACTGTTGCTCCTCTACTCTTACCTCTAGACTCTCTTCTATTCCGCATATTGTTGGATTGTCACATTCCTGGAGTAGGCATAGTACTTGTCTGACTGTTAGGGGTGGAAGCATCTCGTAGTTGTCTAGGAGCTTTGTCAGGCAGTCCTCTCTCGATGGATATATCTTTGCTAGCTCCTGTATCTCGTCTCTCTCTACGTAGTCTGGCAGGTAGACGACTCCTGTCCTTATTATGTCCATCAGTGGCACATCTACCTTTGCTATGTATTCCAGCACGTCGGGAAGTATGCTGAAGACTACGTGTAGTCCATCTATCTGTGAGCATATGTTTCTGAATGCGTGTAGAGTCCTTATGTATTGAGGTATCTGAGGATCATCGCTTGATATTGCTCCTTCGTCTATAAATATTATGAGACCCTTGTAACCTCTCGACTGTGAGAGTCGTGTGAGGTCCCTCAAGAAGTCTGTGGGCCATCTTCTTGCGTACTCTATTAGGTTATGTACTCCTGATGAGTATACTTCTCTAAGTCTCTTACAGTAGTCTTCAGATCTTGAGCATTTTGCATATTTTATGAGGTTTATTATGAGCTGTGTCGATGCTACTGCTCCAGCTATTGTGCTTAGCGTACGGTTCTCGAGGGTGGTGGTGTCTATGAAGGACCTCACGTAATCTTTCAATTCTTCATACATGGAGAGCATTATGTGAGTCTTCCCACACCCAGCTCTCCCAACAATAGCTACTAGAGGCCTACCCTGTCTAACATACTTCACTGCGAGGTCCCTAGCCTCGATCCATCTCCTCCCAGCTATCTGCCCAGCTCTCCTGCTAGATGCTATCAGGTGTCTCATCTTCTCACCAGCTTAACAAGCCCTATCTGGACTCCACCAACTTTGAGCCTGAGGCTTCCACCATGACATATAGCGTACTTCCACCTCTTTGACGTTATTAGCTTGCTAACATACTTCACGAACATGTCCTCAGGAATACCGTAGTTTCTCATTAAAAAGTCTCTCACCTTGCCGAGATCTACAAAACCTGTCACGGAGCTACTCTTGAGCTTCGTTAAAGCATCATCAAAAATTCTTTCAAACTCCTCAAGACTGATCGAGCTGAAAGACTCCGGACTAAATATGAAGTCCCTGATCTTGACGAGCTCATCATCCTTACGAATACACAACCTTGAACCTCGACCAAACCTCTGAACCCTCAACACTCCCTCATTAACCAGATCTATAAGATTTTTATCCCACCCCTCAAAACTAAGCTTTTCAAAGACCTTATGAACAGTCGACGAAGGTATACAGATGTACAGTCCCTCATCCTCCCCAAATATGACTGCAAGCACCTTCAAAATTCTTCTAAGAGAAGTTAAGCCCACAGTAGTGAACACTCACATAGCTAATTAATAAATAGACAGAACACTTAAAAGATATTACCCCAATATATAGACCTGATAAATGTATAGAGAAGAGAAGAATAAGACAAAGAGAGCAGTAAATAAGCTCAAGATAGCTATACCCATCATAACCATGGCAGTCATGGCCCTCGTAACCTACCTGTACTGCCTATACATAACAGGCCGAACAATAAACATGAAGACATACATAGCATTTACAACATGTTCATTGCCCTCGATAGGGATCGACGGGTACTTTCATAAGATAACCATAAGAATAGATAAGTCAGCACTATACTACGGTAATACGAGACTTAGAGGAATACTACAGATATCTATAGTAACACCATATGGAGTTCATGTATGGACGTACAGAATAGAGAACCAGAGAACACTATGTATAGATGTCTCAGAAGCCGTGAAAGAATTTCAGAAGTATTATACGTATCTTAAGATTGAGAACACATACGAGAAAGGTGACATGCCTCTGCCTACAGTATGGTTCACATTCTACATGTATGACAGGCATGGACATATATACCTAGGGTCGTACGGTTACGACACTCTAACGTTGCTATTCACGATGACTAAGAACTATATAGAGTCTGCTAAAGAGGCGCTAAGCGACCCATTACGCATATTTAGGCAGCCGCTTCTCATAATAGCGGATAAAGATGATGTTATGTATATAAATATGACAGATATCGTGAGAAATGCTGTAGAGAAGTATGTAGAAGATAGATATGGTGTAACTCTGAGAAAGCTTATCCTGAGATCGAGGATCATGAAGCTCAGGCAGGTGAGTACCTGTAGTGATGTCCTGATGGTCACTCCGGGCAGCAGCTCGAAGTTTCATATCTATCTCTATCCGACTGACATGTACGATCCATATAGAGCTATTTTATGTACGTTCAGGTTTATAAACTATAGTGATGGTATAAACGTAGTAACAGCACTTAGAAACCCTGAGATAGTTTCTGGAAACGTCACTCTAGGACTCTACCTCAAGTGTAGTACCGTTATGCCGCTTGAATCGTGTTCCTGCGTCACAGAACCTCTATTCGATAAATATACTTCAGGTATGGCGTTTCTAGGATTCATTGTTCTAGGACACGATAAGCTACATAGAGAGAATTGGATTACAAAAATATACTGTGATACCTGTAAATATCCTTGGACTTTTCTCTCCGTCCCTTTCAAACTTTATAAGATTGGCCTAGCCTCATTTGTGCTATGCTATGTAGAGAAGTTAGGAATTGACGGTCATCGCTATTGGGTAGTGGTGCCGCTAGAATCGGAGATCCCGTTATACTATGTAGCACTTTTTAATTTGTCTGGAGCTCGTATTGTTAATGGTAACTCTCTGGATCTTTCAGATCTGATAGGTAAGGTCTCTCTCAATCTCATATATAAGGGAACTACAGCTCCAGTAATGGAACCTGAGAAGATATTCTTCTATTTCACTACAGATGAGGAACATATTAACAATACTGCTCTTGCAGGGATAGCCATACCTCTCTCGCTTGTAGACGCCTCAGCTGGAGGTCTCTCGGGAGACCTGTTCTATATTGTATATAGTAACGCTGGATTTCCAGGTATAGATTATCGCGTTGATATTCATACATTAAGCTCAATTAAGAGACGTTTAAACCTGCTTGTCTATGGAATATCTGTGAGGTATCTATCGCACTATATTGTTAAGGATTGTGAGATGTATGTTCCTTCAAGTATTCTTGTGGCAGATGTAAGATAGTTACTCTAGGAGTGGTATAAGGTTGCATAGTTTTATGTTCTCGAACTCTCTTATAGTGAATCCATAGTGTATTCTTGTGAATTCTTTTCTGAAGTCTATGACCTTTGGCCTTATCTCTGCTGGATCCCTACCTTCTATGAGTATCTTCGTCATGAAGTCTGCTATTGTCTCCATTTCCTGTTCCTTCATTCCGAATCTGGTCATCTCCTGTACTCCTATCCTGATTCCTGATGGATTGTCCGGCGCCTTATCTCCAGGCAGCATGTTCTTGTTCACTATGATGTTAGCCTCCTCGAGAAGCGAAGCGCATCTTGCTCCTCCACCCAGCTTCGAAACGTCCAACAGAACTTGATGTGTCCTAGTGTATCCCAGTGGCTCGCCGAGAACCTTGAATCCTCTCTCTGCTAGTGCCTCCGCTAGACGTTGTGCGTTTCTAACGATCTGTCTCGCATAGTCTTCGCCGTATCTTAACATCTCTATCGTTGTTATCGCTAGTGAGGGATACCTATGCTGGTGATAGTTGGATGTTACGCCTGGAAATATGGCCTTATCTATCTTATCTGCGATATCGCTCCTGTTAGTGAACACTACACCTCCCTGAGGGCCTGGAAACGTCTTATGGGTGCTTGCTGTCATTATGTCGCAACCGTTCTCGAGAGGGTTCGGAAATACTCTCCCAGCTATCAGGCCTAGCACATGTGCTGAATCGTGCATTACTAAGGCTCCTACACTGTGTGCTACCTCTGCTATCTCTCTCATGGGGTGAGGGAACAAGTATACTGAGGCTCCAAGTATGACGACCTTAGGTCTCCTCTCCTCTATTATCTTCACTGCCTTGTCAAGGTCTATGTTCAGAGTCTCTGGGTCCCATGGCAGATCGACCGTTCTCAGCCTCAGCACGCCTACTGCACCAACCTTCCTGTGACTTATATGTGCTCCTGCTGATATCGGTAAAGATGCCACGAGATCTCCAGCATCCGTGACCGCGTATAGTGCGGCTATGTTTGCCACAGTTCCAGATACTGGTCTCACGTCTACATGCTTAGCGTTGAAGAGTCTGGACATCAGGTTGTTGCAGATCCGTTCAAGCATATCCATATATTTTGTTCCCTGGTAAAACTTGTTCCCAGTAGGCCCCTCAGCATATCTTCCCATCATGTCGTTCAGGTACACGTACTCTGCTAGTGGTGACATCACGTTCTCGCTCGCTATCAGGTTTATGGTCTCAAGTCTCCTCCACCTGTTGTGTTCTGCCACTATGTTTAGCACCTCCCGTGCCATGTCAATTAGCGATGAGTCGTCTATACTTGGAGACACTGTCTAAGACTTGTGCAGTGGATTAATAAAGTTTGTTATGTAGGTATCCTAAGCTTACTTTGCGAGCTTAGGCTTAAACTTCTCTAGAAGTCTATCAACTATCTCAAGAATAGCCTTAGACGCCTCAGTGTCAGGATACTTCAATAGAAACGGTATCCCTGAATCATTAGCCTCACTTATCCTAGGATCGAGCGGTACCGCTCCCAGGAACGGTATCCCAGCCTCCTCAGCGAGAGCTCTACCTATCTCCTTTCCAAAGATGTAGTACCTCTCTCCACATTTCGGACAGTAGAAGTAGCTCATGTTCTCTACTAGGCCAAGTATGGGAACCTCGACCCTCTTAGCGAACTCTATAGCTTTTCTCACGATCCTCTTCGAGATCTCGCTAGGAATAGTAACGATGACGGTACCGTCAAGCTGCTCTGCAAGTAGCTGAGCTATTGTTAGAGGCTCATCTCCTGTACCTGGAGGAAGATCTATGACGAGGAAGTCAAGATCCCCCCAGTAGACCTTCGTGAAGAACTCCTCGAGAAGCCTAGCTACGAGAGGTCCCCTCCATATGACGGGAGTCTCCTCGCTAGGTAACAGGAAATCTGTCGACATCACTCTTATCCCTAGTGGACCGTGGGGTGGTATGATCTTCTCCACCGTCTGATCAACAAGTATCTCCCTTGGTCTAGCTACTCCAAGCATCTTAGGTATGGTTGGCCCGTAGACGTCTGCATCGATGACGCCTACCTTGAATCCTCTGAGAGCGAATCCTATCGCGAGGCTTGCTGATATGAAGCTCTTGCCTACTCCACCTTTTCCCGATATGACAGCTATCTTCACTTTGATGTTCCTAATTGACTCATGTACTCTCTGTTTAATTTCCTCGAACGAGATAGGCTTTGCGACAGGTTTCTCTGCCATCGTTCTATCGCCCCTACTTGCACCTGTCTAAATTTTAACGTTTTATTCAATATGTTCACTCTTCCTCTTCTTCCTCCTCTTCTTCGATCTCTTCTTCCTCAGCCTCCTCTAGCTCTTCCTCTCTCTCCCTGAGCTTTCTCTTCAACTCCTCTATCTCCTTCTTGAGTCTCTCTATCTCCTTATCTTTCTCCTCTAACATCTTTCTCAGCTTCTCAACCTCCTCCGAACCTGACACGGTACCCATTATCTCTCGACACTTCTCAGGAAGCTTGTCGCTCCTAACCCAGTATATCACGCTCGTCTTCTCCTTGTTCCAGGTTATTCTACCAGTCTCAAGGTCGACCTCTATCTCTGCAGTTATGACAAATATGTCTCCTGGCTCTATGCCGTATTTTGGAACTATCTCATTGAAGAACCAGTTCTTCATCTCTTCAAAGAGCTTCGACACGCTCTGCTTGAACTCTCTGGACTCTCTGAGCTTGTTGAAGAGCTCCTCTCCCTCCTCTCCGAACTGCTCTCTCAAGCTTCCTGCTATTGCTCCGAATAGGAGCCTGAAGAAGTCTGGTCTGCCCTCCTTTCCATATCTTCCGAAGAGTCTTCCGGCGGAGGTCTTTCCAGTTATCCACCTTATACGGAGGACACGTCGTCCCTCGACCTCCTCTACGACTGATCTTGCTTCTCCTCTCTCTATTGCTTCCTCTGTGGCTGCCTTTTCTAGTTCTTCAGGTCTACCCTTGATCACTATTCTCTCTGGCATACCTATCTTATTACTACTCAGTGTCCTGTCTTATTAGTATTCTTCTCATGTTCATCCAGGTGCTAGAGAGGTATACTTGAGGTGAACCGTGGTTAAAGCTCTTAAATTAGTCTAAGTATATGTATCGAAGCACGAGATGGCCCGAATCTTGATAACAGACACTGTAGATGAGGAGTTAATATCTGAGCTAGTTAGCAGAGGGCTTGACGTAGATTATAGACCGGGAATACGTAGAGACGAGCTTCTACAGATAGTACAGAACTATGATGTCCTCATAGTGAGAAGCAGGACAAAGGTCGATAAGGAAGTCATAGACAGGGCTAGGAAACTCAGAATAATAGCGAGAGCTGGAGTTGGACTAGACAACATAGACGTTGAATATGCTAGAAATAGGGGGATACAGGTCATAAACACTCCTGAAGGGCCTACAGAGTCGGTAGCAGAGCTCACGATAGGGCTCATGATTGCTGCAGCAAGATACATAACAACCTTCGACAGACTTGTCAAGGAGGGGAAGTGGCCTAAAGGAAAATATGTGGGATTTGAGCTTCAGGGAAAGACTCTCGGTATAATAGGTCTTGGAAGGATCGGGAGTAGGGTTGCGGAGATAGCTAAGGTGATAGGAATGCACATAATAGCTTACGATGTTGCAGACGTCAAGGAGCGTGCGGAGAAGCTTGGAATAGACCTGGCTAGGACTCTGGATGAGATGCTTCCAAAATGTGATGTAGTCACGTTACATGTACCTTTAACCAAGACTACGTACCGTATGATATCTAAGAGGGAGTTCGACCTCATGAAGGACGGTGTAATATTCATAAACACTAGCAGAGGAGAGATAGTCGATACTAAGGCCCTACTTGAGGCCCTTAAGAGCGGGAAGATAGGTGTAGCTGCTCTCGATGTGCTCGAGAACGAGCCTCCTAGAGAGGAGTGGGAGCTAGAGCTTGTGAGGCATCCCAGAGTCATAGTTACGCCTCACATAGGATCTGAGACATATGAGGCAAGGAGAAGGATAGCGAAACTGCTTGCAGATAAGGTGTCTAACGCGCTCAGAATGGTGATGACCCTTCACGGGGACAGATAGGTGAAGAAGGGAACGAAAGCTGAGGCCTGGGACTTCAACACTACGATGGTTCTTGAGAGTCCTGATAGTAGTCTCATAGTGATGCTGTACAGGGCTCTGAAGCCTCTCGAGAAGGAGCTGAGGTTTCATAGAGGTTTCTCTAGAGTACGTGCTGAGGATGGTAGGCTAGTTCTTGAGGGCTATGCAAGGGATGTAACCAGTCTGAGAAGCGTGATCAATGGTTTACTTAAGTGTCTATATTTGTCATATATGGTGATGGTGGAGGATCTGAGAGTAAATAAATAAATATTTGATCTGACATGTAGTCAGTACTATGAGTGGTCAGATACCTCCATCACTACAGTCGGAAATAGAGAGACTCCAGGCACTTCAAGCGCAGCTCCAGAACGTTCTAGTTCTGAAACAGCAGGTCGAGAGCGAGCTTAAGGAGATAGAGAGAACGATCAGCGAGCTTGAGAAGGTTCCTCCAGACTCGAAGATCTTTAAGGTTGTTGGAACGTTCCTAATATCGATCTCTAAGGAACAGGCCTTGAACGAGCTTAAGGAGCGTGAGGAGCTTCTGAAGCTGAATCTCACAAGCCTATCGAAGCAGGAATCAATGCTCAGAAAGCAGATAGAGGAGCTCAGAATGAAGATAAGTGAGGCTCTGAGACAGGCAGGAATGGGTGGTGGAGCGCCAGGTGGTGGAGGAGGCTGAGAGAGAACTTCTGCAACACCTATCAACGCTACTAGCACAGAAGATAACGGACTACGTGATAGCAAAGCTGAGAGGACGGAGAATAAGGACACTTGATGTCAAAGTACGTATACTTGACTATGAGAAGCTTCTCTTCGATATAGAGGTCAATGTTGATACGGATCTACTGGTGCCGGACTACTACCTGAATAGAGTAGCAAGCGAGGCCGTGGACTATGGCTTCTCTATTCTTGACAAGGTTATGAGTTATATACTGAGCAGAAACATGAGAGTGAGTCTTCATGAGCTTGAGAGAATTATTGAAGAGTGTTCCAGAACCAGTAATCATAATAGCACATAGAAACACAGACTTCGACGGATATGCGTCACTACTCCTAATCGAGAAGGCGCTAACAGATCTAGGAAAGAGAGATCTGATACTTGCGGTTCCAGAAGGTGTCTCGAGACCTGTTAGAGATCTACTGAGAAGACTCAACATACCTGAGAGAAGAGTAATAGAGAAGGCTGAGGGCATCACTGTGAGACCACGTTCCTGTGTGCTGGTCGATACGAGCTCCCTATCTCAGGTGGGAGAGTTCGCTAACATTATTAGAGAGGTAGAGAACCTCGTGTGGATAGATCACCACTCTATCAGGGTAAGCAACAACATGCAGATCAGGAACATGCACATTATATCAGATAGAAACGCGACCTCGACCTGTGAGATAATACTTCGAGAGCTACCTGAGCTCCTCGAGAACATGAGCATTGAGCTCACAGTTCTATCCATTGCTGCAATATTTGTAGATAGTAGGAGATTAGCAAAAGCTAGCTCAACAACGTTTCAGATACTTTCAAGACTTGTTAAGAATGTTGAGAACATGTATGAGAAGATTATCAGTGCAATCTTTCAACGAGAGATGCCTTTTGACGAGAAGATGGCTAGAATAAAAGGCATGCTTAGAACAGAGGCGTACAGGTTCAACAATAATATACTATGTGTAAGCCATGTCAGCGCTCATGAAGCATCGTTAGCGAGACTACTACTCGATGCCGGATGTGACATAGCGGTAGTGGTGTCAGAGCATGAGAGCGAGTTCCGTATAATAGCTAGGTCTAGGCTTGACAATGTGTCTATGGCAGAGCTGTGTCAGAGAGTTGCATCACGTTACATGGGGCAGGGCGGTGGTCATGATAGGGCTGGTGCAGCAGCGATACCCAAGAGTGGTGATGTCAGGCTTAGAAGACTTATGAGGGATGTTGTACGTGTTCTTTCTGAAATGCTTAATCAGAGACTTAGAAAGGTTAGACCTAGGTGAGGGCTATATGAGCTCTATCTCTATCTTAACGTCCTCTGGAACCCTTATTCTCATGAGCTGTTTTAGAGCTCTCTCATCTGCATCCATGTCGATTAGCCTCTTGTGGATCCTGAGCTCCCAATGGTCAAAAGTGTGGTATCCCTGGCCACTGGGAGCTCTCCTGACAGTGACCACCAGTCTACGCGTCGGCAAGGGTATGGGACCGGACACGTTGACTCCACACTTCTTAGCTATGTCAACTATCTCTCGAGCAAGCTCCTCAACCTTTTTATGGTCTGTTCCCCAAATTCTGATCCTAGCCTTTCTAGGCATTCATAATCATGAGCTAGAGACCCTCTTTAAACATTGCCTCATCGTACCTCATTGACAGGAAGCTTACAAACTAGATTTAATTAACCCTACGTATAATCATAATCTTACAAATCAGAGGATGATAACAAAGAAATTGAAAGAAACGCTCAGAAGGGAGACACTCCTCCTAGCACTAGCCTCAATATTCCTAATACTGCTAGCAACATACAGGACAGAGCTCATCAGACAGATACCCAGCCTCGTAGATATAAACACAATAATCATAATATTCATATTCATAATACTATCAAGATCATTCGAAGAATCAGGAGCATTCCAGAGACTAGCAACATATACAGTAAGAAGATTCTCAAGAAACCCTAAGAAAGTGCTGATACTTCTCATACTGATAATAGCAGTGGCGTCAATGCTCATAATGAATGATTGTGCAGTAATAATGTTCACACCTCTCTCACTATATATAGCAGACATACTAGAAATAGATAGAACAGTAATGATAACAGGAGTAGCAGCAGCAGCAAACATAGGATCAGCACTCACACCATTCGGAAATCCACAGAACATAATAATATGGAGAGCAAGTAAGATACCAGTACTCGAATTCTGCAGAATTACAGCTCCACTAGTAACAGTACTTCTCCTAGGTCTGCTAGCAATATTTTTAACATATACAAAAAATGCATCAACAAATCAGTTAAGACTTTACAAAGAGAGTATAAAGATAAATAAGAGACTGCTTATAATCTGTATAATACTTCTTGTAACAGATATAGTGCTTATAGAAATGAACAAGGTACTGATAGCTCTGGCAACAACAATAGTCGCCATAGCGATAATAGATAGAAGAGTGTTCAGAAAACTTGACTATGCCCTGATTTTAGTATTCGTACTCATGTTCGTAGATTTTGGAAAGATATCAGAGATACTGTCAGGTTTCACACAGTTCAAGACTATTCTCACGCATCCCATGCTGACGTATCTACTTAGTATAGGGATATCACAGTTTATCAGTAACGTTCCTGCAACAATAATATTCATACATTATGTACATGAGAGCACGATACTTACAGCACTTCTCTATGGAGTGAATGTCGGCGGTCTCGGAACGATAATAGGTTCTCTAGCTAATTTCATAGCGGTGCGTCTCTCAAGAGGAAGTGTGTCCAGATATCATAAGTATGCGTTACCTATCTTCGCGTTCTCCATAGTAGTGGGGCTGTTGTTTATTTTTCTGAGATTAGTCTAAGAAGGAGCCTTCCCTCTCCGCTCAGTGTGACTCTTCTATCCTCTACATGTATGAGGTCTGCTATCATGATTTTCAGCTTCTCTATGTCTCTCTCTGTCATGTTCTCTCTGAGTATCTTCTCAAGCTCTTCGAGAGGTACGTCTCTTTTTGCAAGTTCTCGTACAATGCTTAGTCTTAGGGCGAGGCTTCTCACGATTAGTATACTGGAAATGTGGTATTAAGGGGTGTTGTTTACTATACGTTATATAGTGAGGTCTATGAAAGTTTTAGTCTTCAGGAGCGAGGACGTTCCTGTAATAACCTACTGGGATGCGAGGAGGATCTTGGACGCGCTTGTGAGAGATAGAGAATTGAAATATGTGAACGTGTATGGCTACGAGATCAGAGTCAGCAAACATGGACTATGCATCAACGGTGAACATATCAGCAGAGATGGAGCAAGGACATTCCTCGAAAGATATGTCGAGAGGGAGAGTGAAGAGACCTGTAAGTCGCTCATATGTGTTGAAGATGGTGAGCTTAGGAGGACTATAGTATCTGATGGTGCTTTCTATAAGCTGTGTCAAGTTTATGAAGATTGGTCACCTACCTTAATGATAAACGGTATAGTTATGCATACGTTGCTTAAGGATCCTCTAAACTACTCTAGAGCTAAGGTAGCATATGTGAAGAAAGGTTATCGAGTTCTAGATACATGTGCCTGTCTTGGGTACACAGCGTACTGTTGTATTGAGAAAGGTGCAAGATATGTTCTCTCTGTTGAAATTGATATCAATGTGATACGTCTTGCCGAGATAAACCCTGTGAGTCGAAGAGTGTTCTCTCGATCGCTTGTGGATCTGGCGAATGATTCTATTCTAGATGTTGTATGTGAGCTTAGGGATATGTCTTTTGATTATGTTCTTCATGATCCTCCACGTTTAATGTCTGATACCGGTGATCTATATGGTAGAGAGCTCTACAGAGAGTTTCATAGGGTCCTTAAGAGAGGTGGGATACTCTTCCACTATACTGGCGCCACAGGTTCTAAATATAGGGGATTGAACATTATCAAGAGCGTCGTTAGAAGGCTCAGAGAGGTGGGGTTCGACGTGCTCAGGGTTATTGAAGGTCTTGGGGTGTACATGGTGAAACGCTAGAGTGAATGTTTACTAGATCCTTTATTGCTGCGTCTAGTGCCTTTATCGTACATATCTGTAATATGTTTATCACTCTCCTATCGTTTAGAATATTGCTTGTGTCGATATATATGAACATTTTTGGGGATCTGTCCCAAGCATCTTTCACAGAGCTTGTGAGTGGAGAGATCTCTCTAAGCTCGATAGGTGAGCCGCTTTCTCTCGATGTTATGTATATGTTTATGTCAGGTTCGAAGTATGCGAAGCCAATAATAACTGTTGTTGAACGGTTCTCCTCAATATTTTTACATATGTTCTCTATGATCTCTAGAGCTCTCTCCTCAATGTTGTATATCTCTATAGATATCTTTAGCTCTGTGACCAGTCTCCTATAGAATATTGAGAGAAGCTCCTCAAGGACTTCAGGGTTCTTACATATCTCATATATTAACGCTCCTATCCGCTGATTAAACTGGAGAGCTGTTTCTCCAGTTGCGTTCTTGAGCGTGCTCTCAAACTCGACGTCACGTTTCCATATTGGTCTGTAGAAGCTTTTTCTGAGTAGTATGCTATCCACGATCTTTCTACCTATCTCGCCTAGGACTCTGGAGATGTCGTCGTAGTAGGTTGACAGTATCGTGAACAGGAAGTAGTCGGTGAGTCTGAGAGCCTCTCTGCTTCCTATTATGCCGCAGGCGAACTGTGCTAGGTCTCTGATGTGTTCTCTAACGAGGTCCAGGCTCTCGAGCTCCTCAAGGTTTCTTATGATGAGGCTGTATAGCATTCTTATTAATGTGGACATTAACGTAACTTTATGGTGAAGATATACCCACTTATAGAGATTGTACCTAGCTATGATAAATCCTTCGAGAGATGGTCTAGCTTTCTCGTTAAACGCTATCAAGACGTCATCAGAGTCTCTCTCTACCACGTTCATGTTTGCAAGAATCCTCTCAACATCTCCCAGAGTTATGTTAGTGCTAACGCTTGCTCCTGTGAAGTATAGGTCTCTGAGCATGTAGTCTACTCTATCAGCATCTAACGTGCTAGATATTGCACTATTAAGCAGTTTAAGCCCCCTCATCACGTTCTTACTATATTTCCTAACTCTCTGAAGATCGTTCTCCATACTTTTTAGAGAGGCATTTATGCGAAGAATCTTGTTGAATACCTTTATGAAGAGCACATCCTTTATGAGATCTATACATACATCCGGTATATTATCAATAATGCTTTTCTTAAGATCTTCATTATATGTTAATATCATGTAAGTTACAAGCTCGTGCTCCTTAGCAACATATAAAGACATAGTTATCTCTCTCAACCTGTTAAGATGTTCCTCATCTATGTCTAGGATTCTCCTCTTACTATTATCATTCTCTACCTCTCTCACGAGAATATATGCAAGATAGTTCTCCAAGCTGTGAGAGAATGGGTAATGTCCAATATCGTGTAAAAGCGCAGCTATTCTAAGATTCTTCAATATATACGGAAGTCCTTGATCCTTCACATTAAGTTCGTCGATAAGATCATTCAATATCTTTCTAGAGGTCTCTCTCTCAATAAAGACCTGAAAAATCTTTGAGACAAGATGTACAACCCCTAGACTATGTTCAAACCTCGTGTGTCTAGCAGTAGGATAGACTAGATGCGCAAGGCCTAGCTGGTTCACATATCTTAGTCTCTGAATGAATGCACAACCATCCATAAATCGCACTTCCTCATCTGTAAGCCATATCCATCCAAGCACGGGATCTCTGACCTGTTTAGAATATCTCAGCACGCGTCCTACAAGACTCTACGGGGGTGTCTCTTATTAAGCTGATCTCTCAGCTTAGCTCAGCCTAATCACCGATCATAGAAGGTCCAGCTCATCACTCAATTTTCTCAAGACATCACTCTCTCAGGCCGAGAGACCCCTCCTCACTTATCGGCTGTGCTGGGACATTAAGATGTGTTCAGAAAACCTTTATAAATATGTTCCCATATTGATAGGTTCGGTAGCTGAGGAAGCCGAGGCGGCTTCCAATGAGGCTACCTGACGAGCCGCGGGGATCTTACACTCATCATATTTCTAAAGTTATCTGAAATAGTTTAAGTATGAAGAGACTCGTCTAGAAAAATAGTTATGAACCTGATTCGAAGAGTGAGACCGGAACTTTCAGATGCTTGCGAGCTTTCTAAGGAGCAGTACTGCGTCTCCGATGTCTAATCTACCGTTGTGATTGAGGTCGCATGGTATTATGCTGTGGTACTTTCCTACAAGTATACGTAGTAGCAGAACAACATCACCAACATCAAGACGACCATTTAAGTTGAAGTCGCATTCTAGGACTTTCTTAACAGTTATGTTGCTCGTCTGAACCTTTGTCTTAAATATTCTTCCTTCAGCGTCCATGAGCGATCCCGCGTACTTTACTGTTAGTGTTCCGGTCTTTGATGCGTTAACGTATACATATGCTATCACTGTTGTGAAGTTTCCACAGCTCTTTCTTCCTTTCACCTCTATCTCTATGACGTTGTTCTTTATGACGCTGGATAGTGAGCCATTCATGCATCTGACTCCTGGACCGGCGGTTACGTTCTTCACTTTGACAGGTACACCGTTCAAGCTCAACGTTATGTTTATTGACTTTACCCAGGGACAGTTATAGAGCTCTACTTTCAGAGGCATCGTTATGTTTGCAAATATTGATGATGGTAGTATCCTTATGATGCAGCTGCTTGGAGAGAATACTTGTACTGCCTGCCATGCAACATTGTTCTCTGTAGTGACCTCCCTTATAGTGTTATATGGATTAACTATGACCTGCACAGTGTAGTATCCAGAGCTTAATTTTCCAAGAGACACTGTTACAGGTATGCACTCTCCAGCTGCTACTAGGCTTATAGTGCTCTCATTAATTACCTCATTATTGAGAAGAACCTGATACTCTACGTCGCTCGCATTCTTGGTACCTATATTACATATCTCGAACATGGCCTTCACAAGGTCTCCATTTACAGGATATCTCGGTACAATTGTGAGGTTCTCCACCGTCAAGTCTGGTAGACTGACATTTATTATCTGGACGGTCGCGGACGTGAAGTTAGATATATAGCCGTTAGCTGATGCTACAGCATAATAGTTCAATACTACATTTCTTGCGTTAGAGAAGTTTAGCTTCGGTAGCCTTATCGTTACCTCACCATTATTGTTCGTGACACCGCACTTAGCCATCATCTGTAGGGAGGCCTCTACGTACTTGCCCTTGTATGGTATATCTGCAGTGTAGTAGGCTAAGACGCATACCTTAGCTCCAGGTACGGTTCTGTTTTCTGTATTTAGAACGCGGAACGTTAGTACGGGACCGGATGTCGTGTATTCTATGCTTGGAGTTTCATATATGAGTTTCAGAGGAAGGACCGCATAGCAGTATGGTAGATAAGCAGACCACTGGCTGAAATATAGCTCTACGCAGTATATGCCGTAGTTGTTATATTTTGGAAGCTCTATGGTTGTATTCCTGTTTAGGATCTCCGTATAGATTACCTTGGCGGTATCTAGCCATGGTGGCGCGATCTTCTCATAACTTAATACTGTGGGTTCAGTTGTATTTAGATCTATGTAGATCTTATTATTTGTAACGTTGGTGTAGTAGTTGACGTTATGCCATCTTAATATAGAGTCTGTCGTGTATGTCCATCTGGATGCTACAACTATGAAGTAGTTACCTATGAAGTATCTTAATGGTGCTCTCACCTTAACAAATACTTCTCCACTCTTGTTCGTCTTTAGTGCGGTTTCGAATCCCCAGCTCGTGTAGATCCATATTGTCTGGTTCGGCATTGGCTTGGTACCGTTATAGAGATATGCATCTATGGTACATACTCCATTAGAAGAGCAATAATCGTTTAATGATATATATGGAGTTGGAGGTGGTGGACGATAGGGTTTTGGTGGTGAGAATAGGTATACGGAGAACGAACCTAGCCACAGACCAGCATAGTATACTGACACGAATAGATCTGTTATGTTCTTCATTAACTCACTAGGTATCGTAATCGTTGCAAAGCCTATGCCATTCTTCACAGTGACGTTTTCGTTGCTAATCGTACGAAGTGAACCATTAATAAAGTCCACCGTAACGGTTAATGTTACTACGCCCGATAGTGCGGTAAAGTTCTCGTTGAAGAGTAGTATCATGAGCTTTATGGTTCTTCCATAGAAGTTCCAGATATCAAAGGTGGGCATTGTCGTTCCTAGGCTTGGATATACGTCATAATGTAGGAGGTCTAGGCCTTGGTAAGATATGCTGAAGCTTCCAAGTCTGTGAAGATCTAGGCTTATTTTCGTAACTCCATTCTTAACATATAAGGTCTCTCTCTTTCCTGATACGGTTATGGGAAGGATGCCGTTATATGGCGTTCCTGTTACAGGTTTTATTAGTGCTATATATGTTCTTCTAATGTTATCTTTGGTCTCCTTGAAGTATGGTGGTATGGATAGTGCGTTTGTTACTGCGAAGTAGGACATCCACCACCACTCACCAACACATTGCCCGTTATGGCATACATCTACCCAGCATTCTCCTGCTTTGCTAGGTGTCGTTATGGTGAGCTTTGCTAGTCCATACTTGTCTGTCGTGACGTACCTATCTACTATTAGCTTGTTGTTGCAGTATACCTTGAACTCGAGTGGGTAGTTGCTTATAGGCCCCTCGCCGTATCTGAGAGCTACTGCGTATAGCGTGAATTTTGTATTCTCTGTTACAATTGTCTCTTCTACGAAGGGTATGATCGTCACACTTCCTGGCTGTAGCTCATGTAGCTTCTTTAGGGCTTTTTCAGGATACATGACTAGGATCTTCTTTCCCTTGTACGTCATGTAGGAGGTATGGTAAATGAACTTCGGTATGGTTGCGAGACCGTATGCTGTGGCTGTTATCGCTAACGTTATAGCTACTAGAAGCGCTATATAGAACCTAGTACTCATAAAGTGCTATCATGTTTGTAGGATTAATAAGCTATTCCGTAAGGAATAGTAATGCAAAAAAGGTTATGAAGAGCCTACCCTATGTCTATCATAGATGAGGAGAATCTGCCCAGTATGCGGTAGAGAAGTTGATCGCCTAGTTGACGGTCTCTGCGAGGAATGTTACCGTAGAAGTAACCCTCTCGTCAGAGATCTTCCTAGAATTGATAGATTGACATTCAGAGTATGTGTCGTATGCGGCTCGGTTCTCTATAAAGGCAGATGGACAAGAAGACTAGACGTCATCAAGAGACATATACTCGACCTCGTTAAGACTAGAGGACTCATCAGTAAGATAGAGATTGGAGAGATATCTTTAGAGGAGGGCGAACAGGAGGTCGAGGTCAAGATCTGTGGCAGAGCAAGCGAGAACATGAGAGAGGACTACTGTGAGACGTATAAGGTATATGTGAAGCTTGTTCCCGACATCTGTCCTACATGTAGAAGCATTGCAATGGGCAAGGAGCGTGCTTTAATCCAGGTGAGGTATGTCGGAGATAGGCATAGTAGGGAGGATCTTCTCGTTCTTCGTCACATAATAAGTCAGGTTCTTGCAAAGAGCGAGGAAGTTCAGAGAGGAGCAGTAATAGACATAGAAGAGTCTGGATCAGGTTTCGATATAAAGCTGACTAACAACACGATAGCTAAGGCCATAGCATCGGCAATACATAGATCCTTCCCAAGTAAGATGATTGAGTCGCATAAGCTCATAGGCATGGATAGAAGCGGTAAACCGATCACTCGTCTCACAATAAGCATACATGTGCTAAATCTCAAGAAGGGAGACATAGTGACACTAGATGGGAGAGGAAGGTACTATGTTCTAGCGGTCTCGAGAAGTAGCATATACTTGAAGGATCTTGAGACACGTGAGAACGTGAGGATGAGCATAGGAGAGATACTGAGAAGAAACATAAGAAAGATAAGTACAGAGACAGGATATGGGAAGGTTATCAAGAAAGGTGATAAGACATTAGTCATGTACGGCGACAAGATCGTTGATCTAGGTTCAAGAGATATTCCTGAAGGATCGTTAGTAAAGGTAGTAATTCTTGACAGCAAGATCATACCTATAGATGAAGAGATAATTATAATGGAGTGAGACAATGATAGAGGAAATTCTAAGAGAGAAAGAAATAACCATATATAGATCAGTATCTAACCACTATAGGACAAACACGTACGTAGTAATATCAGGACTAGATGCACTCATAGTAGACCCAGGATTCGACATCACTAGAAAATACATGGTGAAGTACATATATGATAGATACGTCAGATCCTGCGAGAACAAGTACATATTCAACACACATGGTCACCTAGATCACTCATGTGCTAATATGGATTTCAAAGATCTAAACAAATCGATAATAATAATGATACATAGAGCTGATGCCTACCTGCTAGAAGACTATACGGAACATGACCTGATAAGAGTGACATTAGGTCTCTACGATTATGCTCCCGAGCTATTTGGATCCCGAAGACATAGTCCAGACATGTTGCTTGAAGATAATGCACGTCTAAATATTGGAGACGTAAGCTTCTTATTGATACACTCTCCCGGACATACTCTAGGAAGCTCTGTGCTATACTCACCAGAGCTAGACTTAGCTTTCACAGGGGACGTCATACTTAACGGGGGTATAGGCAGAATAGATCTTCCGCATTCAAATCCCTCAAGAATGATTAGATCAATAAGGAGGCTTCTAAATACTTTCACAGATAGTACACTGGTCCTTCCAGGACATGGAGAACCCTTCAAATTTGGTGAGCAGAGATCAATAATAGCTACAGAGGTCGAGTCCTTAATCACCGAGACTCTCGGTCTTGAGTAGAATGCTCCCTAGACTTCTCAACCGAGTATGGGCACACACTCCTGAAAACACATTGAGAACACTCCGACGGGTCTCTCGGTGATGTCCAGCTTCTAAGAAGCTCTACCACCTCAGCATCAGTCATGGGATCAGTTATCTCAAACTCATACATCTTGCGTGGAGTAACGTAGAGCAGATATCCCACCTTGGCACCTGTAAGCCACATGTACATTCTTACCTGTTGAACATGCCTCTGCTCTGGCTCCTTAACAGGATGACCAGTGTACTTGAGCTCTATTATCTTTCTACCATCATAGTAATCTGGCCAGCCATTGATAGTGTATCTCATGCCGTCAACCTCTATCTCTCTCGAATATATTTTACAGTATCCAGCACACTCTTCAGAGAATACTGTTCCAAAACCTTCGTGCAGTAACATACCTATTATTGAGGATGGTGATAATATGGTATTTATTATAGTGTATGGGAGAGCTCTAGTGAACATAACCTTACTTCGACACTCTAGAACCTCATACACAGCAAACTGGTTCTCTCTAGGTCCCTGAAATAGCCAGCTAAAGTACTTATCAACGTAGTATTTAGCAAGTTTGCTCAATATCTCGTGAGCTATCATTACCTGACTAGACTCGTGGCAGAGTATTTTTAAACATAAACTCTTTCTACTCCTACTAACGTCTCTATAGACATGCTGAAGCTAGTGACAGGTCTGAAGACGCTGGACGTAATCTATAACAAAGTTAGAAAAGAGAGAGGTATCATAATATCGCCATTTGAAGGTGGTTTTGAAGTATACGAGAAGATTAGAATAGAAAATACATATGTAAAACATATCGTTTTTACATTAATGCTGAAGCTATTTAAAATAGAACGAGAGGAGTACTCTATAATTAGAGAGTCGTTAGCAGAATCACAGACTCTTAAAGATTTTTTCAATAGAATAGGAAATCATAACTTTAGAGATGTTAACTTGAACTATCTTGTAGATCTTTATAGAGATATAACGGCACAGAGAAGATATCAGGAAGACCTTAGCTACGTACGTACCTGGCCCACAGATCCTTTCTGCACTTTCTTAACATTATCAGCATTATTATACTTCTATCAGCATAATATAGATAGGCCCGTACTTATCTACTTAACCAGTGTTGACAACGTTATCGATATGTTACTGATGTTTCGTAGAATGGAGCTATATGTGTTCTCTCTTAGAGCTTCGAGGCTCGAGTTTTTCGATGAGGCATACATATATGTACCTCCACGTATAGATAAGTATGGTATAGTCAAGATAAGGAACGATATAGTAGTCAGATGTACTCCTACTGATCTACTTGTCTGCTCCTCTCCTATATCTATCTCTTTCAGCGTGACTAAGCTGGATGATGTCTCTAGAGAGATATTATCGTCTCTTTCCGAGCTTGGGTTCATGTCTCTCAATGCCTTACGTGAGAGCGTTGCACATCAGCTTGGTGTTGATAAGAGCGTTGTTGACTCCTGTGTTCTCAAGCTTGAGAGAATGGGCTTGGTGGAGCTTCGGTATCTTCCTGATGGTAGAGTTGTCGTGCTTCCCACGCTTCTGGGTCTAGTTAAGGCTAAGGAGCTTTGTTGAGACTTTCTCTTCGGAGAACGTTATCATCTCCTCAAGATACCACTCTAGCACGTAGTCATATTTTAGTGCTATCTTTCTAGCATAATTGTAGGCTTTCTTCCATGTGTCTGCCTTATATATTATCTTCCACCCCTGTTTTGAGAGATCGAGGTCTGTCCTTCTCCCGCTTATTAGTACTCTTCCCTTAATATGGTTAATGTATACTCTAAACATTCTACGTATACTTAGCGTAAACTTACTTTTTAAAGTATCGCAAAAGATTACTTATAGAGAGGTCCAAAACTTTCGGAAAACTCTCTCATAGATATACCTCGCTCAGCAGTCTATCAATAGTATCAACATACTTGAAGACATCGTCAGGAAATACCACAACGTATGTAGCATCTCTTCCCACCCTATCAATAATCTTCTCAAGAGCGGAGATCACTGCACCACTGCTCAGACCAACCAACAGACCCTCGCTCCTAGCAAGCTTCACGACGCCTCGTACAGCATCTCTTATACCTAGCTCAACAATCTCGTCGACGGCATCGATCCATCTAGGTCTTGCAGATAGTGGCTTCATTCCAGGTATATGATCGCTCTCTCTACATGCTACACCTACTATCTTAACATTTGGAAACTCCTCGCGAAGCGCCCTACCTATACCACATATATGTCCACTAGTTCCAACAGCAGCAATAAGCACGTCAGGAGCTTTTGATAGAGCTTTAAGTTGCTTAACGAGTTCTCTTCCTGTAGAGAGATAGTGAGCCTCTGGGTTCAGTGTGTTCTCGAACTGGTCTATGAAACATGCCTCATATCTATCTGCTACCTCTCTACATAGTCTTATCATGTCGTCATTATTCATCTCAATATCTGTCTCTATACATTCTGCTCCAAGTATCTTAAGTATCGTCTTAACATATCTCTCAACCTTACGTGGAAGCAGCACTGTCACGTTGATTCCGTACAGCTTTCCGAGCACTGCAAGTGCAATACCGTAATTTCCCGATGAGGCGTCAATTACTCTTCTGCATCTTCCTCTCACATGCTCTATCATGTATAATGCTACTCTGTCCTTGATGCTTCTACTTAGAGGATTGTAGAACTCTAGTTTTGCCCAGACATCTCCAAATGTTCGTAGTCTCACTAGTGGTGTTGGTCTGTGTCTCTTAGCTAGCTCGAGCACGCTCTCGTATATCTCCAGGTTTCCATTGTCCTGTTGTGGGTTCTCCTCTCTCGACACAATATTGATCTCCCCTCTATAGGTTGTGTAGAGTAGTTTAAGTGTTATCTCATGATCTGATGGTCTTCATTTTTCGTATGAGCTTCGAGTAGCATTCTTTCAATTTATCAACATCGCCAGCATGTATGTACCTTATATCATCTATCTCCAGAATAGTCATGGCAAGCCTATCAAGACCCATACCAAACGCTAGAACCCTGCTCTCTCTCACCCCAGCAGGATAGGTGACCTCTGGCCTGAACACGCCGCATCCAACGAACTCGACCCACCCAAGCCTCTCGTGCCATATGTATCCTTCAGCAGATGGGCAGGTGAAGGGAAAGTATGCAGGCTTGAACCTCACTCTCTCTATTCCTAGCTTTCTCACAAAAGTCTCCAATATCGATAAGAGATGTCTAAATCTTACATTCCTACCAACAACGATGCCATCTGCCTGATAGAACTCCATAGCATGCTTAGGATCGAGCGTCTCTGGCCTGAACACCTTCCCGATGGTGAAGACACGATACTCTCCCTCCCCCCTCTCGTAGAGTGCTCTTACGGTGACGGCAGTAGTCTGAGTTCTAAGAATGAGCCTTAACGCTCTCTCAGGAGACCACCTATACCTCCAGCCTCTACTACCTGTCTCCCACCCATCCTCGTGCACTCTCCCAACCTTCTCCATGATCTCGTCCGGGGGCGGGGATCCAAGAATGGGGTGCTTTATGAAGAACGTATCATGAACTTCTCTAGCAGGGTGATCCTGAGCTTGAAAGAGAGCATCAAAGTTCCAGAACTCTATCTCACATATCGGCCCATGAGCCTCCTCGAATCCAAGCTCTACAAATATATCTCTCACTATCTCAAGAAACTCTCTCATAAAGTGAGGGACAGAGACCTCTGCTTCTGGAACCTCAATATTGAGGTCAAACTCCTTTAAAATAACCCTACTCCACTCTCCACTTCGCAAAATCTCTGGAGTCAGAGCAGTCACTATCTTTGCAGGAACAATCTTCTTCTCAGACATCAACCTACGTCCTAGGTCTGTGAGCTCGATAACTATCCTAGCACGCTCACGAATACGTACTAGCCTTCTTTTCTGAAACTCTTGGAGAACATCTGTAGGAATAGAAGATACTTCAACAACACCCTCATTCTTCAACTTCTCAAGAACTCTCTGCTTCCTTAACACACGCTCGAGAGCCTCATTCACGGTTCCCAGAAACTTCACGGCCCTCCCGTTCACTCTGCATAGACCACTACGGACTAGATTGCTCAGAATAATACTACACATCTTCTCACTAAACATCTCTCTACAACACTGAAGAAAGAGATCAAGAGGAACCTCATGAACATCTGATCCGAACTTCTCTTTAACATAGCTGAGAAGTCTCAGCTCGGGAAGACCGACCTCAGCATAGTTCAGTCCTTCGTCACTGAGCTCTACGAACCTGACACTGCTACGTAAGGTCCTTATCAGCCCCCTGAACTCGAGCTCGCCAAGCACTCTCATGAGGGAGCTCACGTCACGACCTATCGCAGAGGCGACATCCTCGACAGGAACACATCCTCTCTCATAAACGATCTCCAAAATACGAACATACTCCTCAGGCAGCACAATGATATCCTCACTACGCCCAGAAACAATCACAAACCACCGAGAAGAAAAGGACGACAAGACAAAAATTTAAAACATACCTCTCGACATATAGAGAGAATGATGACCAGAGGATTATGCAGAAAAGATGAAGACAGGGAGTACCACTGACAGAAGTCTTTATACAAAATTTATCTAATCCGCCTCTATTCTTCTCGAGCCGCTACCTTAGCTCCTCTATGGTTCTCGAACTTATAGATGAGAGATCAAGCATATTATATGTCATAGTGTGTCAACATTATTATTAATGTTTAGAATACTGTACTGACTTTGCTCGCTCATAACTGTTCTGTAATAACCTAATATGATGATGTTTCTTCTTGGTTAGAATTTCTTATCTCTTTTTGTATTAGATACATTTAAAAAGTCTAACATTCTGATAACGTGATTGTTTGGCCTCTGCTCTATCTGTTATATGTGTTGACTAAGGATCTTCTCTGTGTAAATGCATTATAGACTCTTAAAATGCTTGTGACGTACACTATGTATACGCATGCTCTATGTAACTCATCATACGTGTCCACATTGCTTTTGTTTGCTATATTGTGTAGAGATAGCGTATGTTGCACTCACGTTAGACATGATGTAATATTCATGCTCTGTATTTAAATTTTGTGTACATGCTACTTTAGATAGTAAGATGCAACTACTATGCATCTTACCTTTTGCACCCGCTCTGGTTAGGATTTCTTACCGCGTTTTCAGGAGATATTTCCTAATTTTCATATACAAACAACGTGTATTGAACATGCATTAAGGTGTATGTTAAAAACCCTCTATACAAAGTCTATGTATGTCCCAACTAATGGTCTATACTTTTGGTTTCGATGAAAAGTTTGTATTAAGGTCTCTCATGAGACATAGCAGAGGTATATTGGAATCTAGACCGCACTCTGATCGAAGTAAAATAATGCTCTTCACGGTGGACCCGGTAATAGATAAGGTTAAGAGTGCATACAATATAGTTAGAGATTTCGTAGAGAAATACTTCGGAGAAGATAAGGCCGACATCGAGCTCATACCTCTGAAGATCGAGGACTTCGAAGGTCTGGTATCGGAGATCAAGCTCAAGATAACCTCTGAGATCACAAAACATAGCACAGTTGTAATAAATCTGACGGGAGGCATGAGGGTCCTAGTTCTAGCCACCTACACAGCACTGCTATTTATACCGAGATCGCTGTTCAATGGTAGGAACCTGATAATAGAGGTTGAGCGGGAGGACGGGAACAGTCTGATAAACATACCGCCCGAGATAATACTGGTGAGCAGACTGATAGATAGGATAACGAACGAGAAGCTCAGAATAATAAAGGCTCTCTTAGAGCGAGGAGAGGCTGATGCTCAATCTCTCTCAGAGATCTTCAAACTAGATGTATCAACAGTGAGGCGTCACCTAGACAGTCTCGAAGAGCTTGGACTAGTAGAGATAACACGAGGAAAGCCTATGAGGGCCAGGGCAAAACATATATGCAAGCTTCTCATATAAATTGAAAAATGGTTAACATATATAGGATAAATGTAACGTTTGAGATAGCTGATAGGCCCCTAATAATCACTGTATGGCCAGGCTCTCTAATGCTCAAGATAGTTTACGACCTTCTCCATAGAGTCGGCATAGACTTTGCAAAGAGAGAAAAGAAACCACTCATAATTGAGCCTCCACTCAGAGACGGCAGATACATACTGGCAGGGATATATGAGAGAGATCGTGATGATATCATTAGTACCAGGAACAGCATGAAAGTCCTCGAACCGGGAACACGATTCTCTCTCAACCTCTACATCACAGAAAGCGAGCTCTCTCAGAGACTCCTAGAGGCGCTACTCATGAGCGATATAGTAGCTCTTCCACGTACAGAACTGTTTATTAGAGGTCTAACATTTGAAGAGCTGGAGGTTCCGAACATATGTAGTGAAGCGTCAGGTGATTGGTGCACTATCAGAATATTAGTATCTTTCAGAACTCCTACCTGCTTCATGCTTCACGGAAACGATATCCTCTATCCAAGTCCTATGAGGCTTGTATATAATATAGCTAAGTTCTACACTTACTTAACAGGTATGGACCTCAAACATGTATGTGACCAAGTTTCCAAGATAATGGACATAAGCAACATATTGAAGATCGTCAAGCTTCTTGTCGACATCGGGGAGGGTAGGAGAGTGCCGGCCTTTATGGGAAGAGTAGTATATGTGGTCTCAGGAAGATCGAATATCGTTCATTTATTATTAATGCTCTTCAAGTTTGCTGAAATAGTGGGTGTAGGCATATCCAGAGCGCTCGGCTTTGGTAGGCTACGTATAGAGAGGATAGTTGCAGGATGAGTCGCTAGGTGACGATCTTCTCTATCTTGTCCTGTTCTAGAGCCAGTTTGATCTCTATAGCTATTCTCCTACCCATAGATATCGGTCTTCTCCAGTAGAGCTTGCTATATTGTCCTCCTATGCCCATATATGCGTTTGTTCCACCTCCTATTCTTGGAGCGACATCGTAGACAACGACCTCCAGCTCTGGTGTCACCAGTATCTGTAATGTGAATGGACCGATTATTCCGGGAGGCTCCAGCTCCTGTGTTGCTTTTACAAAGCGTTCACCTATGTCAAATATCTTCTGTAGCTGGCTCTCCCTTATTGTGCATGGTATGTGTCCTATCTCTATCATTCTCATCGTTGGTCTCAGCTCTAGCTGAACGTCTGCGGGCAGTCTCACTATTCCATCAAGGTTGGTCTGTATTCTCCTATCTATGCTATGCAGCTCAAGTCTGTTAAGTATAGGACTATAGAAGTAGTTGACGTTGAAATGTGCACCCACTATGAACTCCTCTATTGAGGCATTTTTCTCAAGATCCTCTATCTTTATTATACCCTCTTCCTCAAGCTTCTTAGCTTTCCTAAGAAGATCATCTCTATCTCTAGCAATGAAGAAACCGCGCTCGACCCTCCTCCTAGCTTCGGGGATCTTCACCATTACAGGTCTATCAACCTCATCAATTCTGTTGAACGTCTTAGGTCTCCTTATACCAGCATGATCAAGGAGCCTATAATAGTTCTTCTCTCCAACTCTCTCCTCCCATCTCAGCAGCCTCCTGTTACCGAAGATAGGTATCGGGAACTTGTTCTCAATATTATCATAACCAACATATACTGCAAAGCTCCTATTGGGAACGAAGATGGTGTTCAATTCTTTCAATTTCTCGACAACATCCTCACGAACCATGTCAACAAACTTATCAAGAACAACAACCTCATCAGCAACAGGAAACATCAGATAAGGCTTCTCACGACCACGCTGACACACAACAACAGTCCTAAACCCCTCATCCTTAGCGCCATCAAGAACATCAAGAGCAGAATGAGATCCAAGAACACCAATAGAGACCTCCATCATCGAGACATCAGAGCACGTTCACTGTATTAAACATTATTCTCTAACACTATCCGAGAACCGTTCAACAATATCTAGTAAGACTCTTAAAATATGACGTGTACTCTACTATATAAAGAATACTAATCTAACTGCTAGGTCTCATACCTGTTCGAAATCCTACTAAGAATTATCCAGAATAATACTGACTAGCAGTATTTTCCAATTGAAAACATATTCGAGTAATGGCTAATTTTATATTAATAATAGATTAACACATATACTGATATGTAGAATTATCAATAATTTATAGATTCTATTCACACAAGGCAAGATTTCTCATACAGATATCGAGAGCAACCTTCAGGTCCAGCTAGGTATTATACCAATAGTAGAAAAATCCATGCTGGGATCTCAATATAACTATAATACATCTCGATATTGTCCTCAAGCGTCACAAGGATGCCTTTTGATTTAAGTTTTGCTAGAGCTTTTAAAAATCCTTTCTTATCTTTTTCTCTTCTAGAGACCTCAACTATTAGAGTGTTATTCTGATTAACTCTAACATAGAAATCAAATTCATTGCCTTTAACGAGCCCGAAATATAGAAAATCCTTATGATATAGTAAGGATGTTCCTACTATATTCTTAACAAAGTTTCTTAGATGAGAGGCAACAATGTTCTCAAGAAGTTTACCTGATTCTTCTGGATCTTCCACGCATAAACTAGATGCTGAATAAGGATCTACATTGAGAAAGAGATATCTAAAAACATGATAGTAGAAAGGATCTGTAAAATAATACTTTCGGGGATATCCTGTAATATAGACCTTATCCTTCTCTATATCGTATGCATAGATGTAGAATATTATATACGACTGTTCTAAAAAATCTATTAATTGTTGAAGTGTTAGTCTCGAGACACCAATCTTTGAGCTAAGCTTTTCTAGACCTATAGGATCTGGTGTCTCATTTGTAAGATTTTTTAAGAATATTCTTAATAATTCTCGTGAGAAACCATACCGTTGACAGTCTCTACTAATAAGCTCAAATATTCTCTCATATATTACTCTGCCTATCTTACCTTTCTTATAAAAGTCTTCCATAGAGGATGGTACTCCTCCAGTAATCATATAATTTCTTAGAAGTTTTTCAAAGATTCTCCTGTCTCTTTTTGAAGAATTCTAAGTTTAGATATTTTATCATTCTGTCCTCTTAGCATACCCTGTAATATATCTATCCTTGATCTAACACGGAGAACGTCCAAATTTACTAGAATCTTTTTTATAGATTTATCGCAGGTCTTTACATAGTCTCTAAATAGGATCGGAAGGAACTCTATGTCGGGACCTGTGTGCAATCCCTTTCTAAATAGGATTTCCTCTCCTCTTCTTCCAGCTATCGTTTCTGATACCTTATTTATATCAAAACTACAGCTTCCAGATACTATTAACGTACATCTGTTTGATATAACTATCTCTGAAACTGCCTTAAGTGCTCTAGTCCATTCCTTTACGTTACTTATTTCGTCGATAACGATATATAGGTGTTCTCTTTTATAAAGCCTAATATAATCGTTAACAAGATCTATTAATTCTCTTGGGTTTATTATCATCAATTTATCGCAATCAACATACAGGATAAGTCTAGGTCTTGTGAGAGCATTATTCTTATCATACTTAACAGCATATGGCTTATTACTAAATCTCCTAGAACGTATTTGAATACCTATCAATCTTAATATTAATAGCTTAAGTCTAGTGGTTTTACCTGTCTGACGTGGTCCTCTAACGGTTATTACAACAGGTAGGCCTATAATGGGGACGGTTTTTCTCTAAAACCTTACTCTTTTCCTAAACAAGATATCTGGAAAGGGATAATCTACCTTTACCATGCCATACGCATAGTCACGTAGCTCGCGATCGCTTTCTACTATATTTTCAATTTCTTTGACGAGCCTGCTATCTTTCAATCCTTCAAGTCTCCACCATGGATTTACGTCCGAGAGACCCACGAAATACATCCTTACAGGGGGTTTAAAAAAGAGCTGTAAAGAGTGTATTTACGTGTTTTTCTGAGGTTTTTTGTCTTTTTCAGTTCAACGAGGTTTCTTCATTTGGTCTGAGGCCCTTTTCTCATCATTCGTTAATGTTTATTTTTCTGTCTCTATTATATATGTTGGGTGTTTGTGAGAGATCTCTTAAAGAGATGTTGCTTTGATGTGATTAGAGGGAGGGTTAGTATTCATGTTGATGTTAAGAGATATCTTAAGGATTGTGCTCCATTTACTGAGATATATGTTAATGTGAGGGGTAGCTCATTATCTTTTGATAGTTTTAGTAGGTTTTTCGATTTTATTGAGAGGTCTTTTGGTCGTGATGTTTTAAATATTGTTGATGAGTTTTTGGATAAGTATGATCTGTGTGTCAGGTGTGGGCTCTGTTGTGTTAATGGTGCTCCCTGTATCACGCTTGAGGATGCTGCGTTAATGATGTCTTCCTCTTATCGTGATGTCATTGTTAACTATTTCTCGAAGATCTCTGACATCAATATCGTGTCTGACGTTCAGCTTTTTGTTATATGGAACGCACATGTGCGGTTTCTACGTCCTTGTCCTTTCCTAGGTGAGGAGGAGAGGTGTGTTACGAGATGTGTTATATATCCTGTTAGACCTTCGTTCTGCAGGTTGTTTAAGTGTTGGTCTTCTTTATCGGATTTGAGGAGAAAAGAACATGTTATGCTTGTGCTATCTCAGCTCAGGAGGTGCTCCGTCGATGGCAGTCTAGAGAAGTTTAGGGAGCATGCTATACGTAATGTCGAGATCATGTACAGCTACTTATTTTAACTAGTTGTCCTATATGTTCTGTGAGAGCTGAGATAATGATGATTAGGAGAGTCAAGCTTAGTCATAGGATATTCGAGGTCTCTATCCTCGATCCTGATATATCGAAGGTCGTTTTAGAAGGCTCATCCTGGGATGCCTCAGTTAAGGTTGGTGATCAAGTAGTACATGTGAGATTTGGTGTCGATAGAATGTGGATAGCATATGACGGCAGAGTGGTCATGGTTCGCCCTAAGACTTGCTCTCTCGAGGAGATCAGGAAGCTCGTCCATGAGCTCCTATGCAGGATCGCGTCTACAGGTACCTAATCTTTCAGCTCACTATATGTGACGCATCTTGATGCCTTGTCTACTCTCTCAGCGAAGTCGAAGTATTTTCTCACTCCGAGATCCTGGAGAAGCACATACAGTGCTGAGTATATGGCTCTACGTGGCTGATATCCCTCATCTATCTTCTCGAGAAGTGTCTGCACTATGAGCCCTATGTGTGATGCTATGTCGAACACGTTCTCCAGATCTAGTAGATCCTTCACTATCTCTGATAGGCAGTCCACGTCTATTTCGAATCTTATCTTTCTACGCTTGTCAACATATATTAGTACTAGCGTACTATTATGTACCATGTCTCTGGGTCTCCTTCTCCACGCTTATCCTTATGTCAGATCCCTTAACCACGTATATGTGTGCTCTACGGGAGAGAGCCTTGATCACTCCTAGAGCGAACTCCGCCTCCATGAGATCTGTATTCTCTTCGAGACTTCTCGGTCCCCTGCTCCTCATTTTTCTTAGAAACTCCTCTATTCTCATACCGTACTTTCTCTCTATATCTCTTATCACTGTCCTGAAGGTTACCGGAGAGAAGTTCTCATACTCTTCTAGACATGGTGGTCCTCCAAGTCCGAGGATCTTGCAGAGCTTCACAAGGTACATACATGTCTCTGGGTCTCTCTCTGTAGGGCACCTGTCCTGACATAGCGTGAGCGCATATCTCACAAGCTTCTCTACTATCCTTACAGGAAGTATTATATACTCTTCTTGAGGATCTAGAAGTATCTTTGTCATGGCCTGCTCTTCTAGCCTTATACTTCCAGTATGGAAAATATAAGCCATTCTCTCCCCACGTCTGTATACATTCCGTTATTGACTGTATCCTTTATATACCCCTTGCAGTATAGACTAGTAGAGGATACGGGTATTAGTAACAAAAAGCTTTTTAATAAACGAAGGTATAGGTAGGTCGGGTGTCAGCAATTAGAGTATATGGTATAGCAGTATTTGAGCTGAGAAAAGATCCTGACGTAGTGCTGCTGGAACTACAGATAGCCGGCGTGAAGAACATAGTAGAGGTAGAGAGCCTCCCAGAAGAGTACCTGAAACACATAGAGACAGTAGAGAAAGAGTTCCGGAAATACATACCAGCAAACCTGCAGACAGTCGACTACATAGCAGAAGTCAGCAAGAAAAGCATCCTCATAAGACTATACATAGACGAGGAAGGAAAAGCGGTTAAGGTGCTCATACTATCCTTCGGGAGCGGAGCACTTAGACACATAGTCAAGAGATTAGAGAGATTCGGGTGGAACCGTATACTACTATTCGAGATACGTAAACTAGCACGCAAAGCATCAGCCGACTACTAGAACATCATCCGATACCTCACCCCTAGCACACATGTCCAGTCTAGCAACAACATCGGGATCAAGAAGAGAGAGCCAGGACACGATGCCTCTTCTCCTCTCCTTTTTTCCATAAATAATGCTTAGACACTCATCAACAACCTCCTCCACGGACTTACCGGTAGTATCAACTTCTGCTACCTTCTCCTCTCCAAAACAATCGACAGCCTCTATAAGAAAGTAGTCAAGTACTTCAGCCATCACGTTACTACATAATTTTGTTCCTTTCCACATTTTGGTATATTTTAAGCGTTTAAAAAGCTCTAGAGGATGTAATCGCAGCACTATGACTAGATCAACCTTATCAGGATCGATCACTGATAATGCAATAGTATCTATCACTAGATTTCTAGAGATTTCAATAACCTCATCTGCAATCCTCTCTGCAATCTCTCTATCCATCACCTCATATGTATCTAGTATGGGATTATAAGTGCACGCTCCTCTACGTATAAGCTCCTCGTTAAGATTAACATAGACGTAGTTAAGTATCTCAGACAGCCTTTTCCCTACAGTTGTCTTTCCAGTGCCGGGAGTTCCTGTTACAATTACTCTCACAGGAACCTTTAAGTTGAGCTCAATATTTTCCTAACTTTGCGAATGAGAGTGTTTGTTCTAGTAACAGATATGGAGAGCGTATATAGAAGAAAAGGTATTGCATCTAGATTTGTTGTATCATCATTATTAATATCACGCTCTGTACGAAAAGATGCAGTATCATGCATATACCTTAAAGATAATAGAACCTTGATCTCACTATACGGTTCAGAGATAAGACAGTTGAGAGCAGACGAAGCATCAGCATGGGGAATCATAAAGAAGGCTCTCAAGAGCAGACATAGAAGACCTCATACGGGTGTGTTCATAGATAGAGATGTAAGTCTTAGAGATGTGGTTAAGAAGTTCAAAGTTGATAAGGTTCTTGCAAGATCTAACGTTGGTATAGATGTTATGAGAGCATTCTCTAGTTTAAGAGCGTTCATGTACATTACTGGGTATCTAGGCTCTCTCGAGGTCGATCATATGCAGGTCGTGTTTGGAGAGAGCATGAGGCCGGAGCAGGAGGTTGTGGTGGTTAATATAATATGTGATAGATCTCTAAGATAGTTCTATAGGTATTGGGCTATTTTTCTAGCTTTTTCTACTATCTTTCTAATATCCTCTTCCGAGAGATATTTCGAGTAGTTTTTCTTAAGTTCTTCAACTATTGTGTTAATATCTTTATTATTTATTATCATATCTATCGCGTCCTGTAATGCAAGCTCCTTATAATATGTGTGAACTGTCCAGTGTACTGGTCCAGAGGGTGTGTTAACTATTGCGAGGTTCTTCTGCTCTACTGACCATGTATGTCCACATCTTTTACACCTGAAAGTGAGTGACTCTGTTCCCGAGATAGCTATGTCTGTAGAGCCACATTTTGGACATGACATGACGTATCACATATTAGTCATATCTTTTTAACTATAGTCACATGTATGAGACAGATAGAGCTTGCATCATTGATCTATTATAGGGACAGGGATAGACAGTATATAGACAAGATTGTTAGTCTATGTAGAGATGTGGGAATAGACGTCAGAATATGTGAGCTGGATCCGAGACCTGACGTGGTTATAGTGCTTGGAGGTGACGGATCAATACTTCAGTACGTGCATGATGAGACCTTTATGAAGGATAATATTCTTAATATACCTATACTGCATATAGGTACGGGTAAAGTAAACTTCTTTGCTGACATAACAGTAGAGGAGCTCAGTAGAGAAATTTTTGAGGATCTTAGAAACGGTAGATTTGCCATAGATGAGAGGGCTCTCATATATACGTATATGGACAATGAGAGGATAGTAACGCTGAATGAAGTTGTTATGAGATACGTTAATCCTGGCAAGATAGTTGAGTTCTATGTTACCGAGCCTAGTGGAGAGGTGGTTCTTCAGGGACGTATGGATGGTGTGATCGTTGCCACGCCTACCGGTTCTACTGCGTATCTTCTTGCTCTTGGTGGTCCTGTTGTTGATTATAGGATTCAGACTGTTAAGGTGATAATTCCTGTTGCCCCTTTCTCTCCAGCTCTTGTACCTATTGTACATCCCATGGATGTCAGGGTTATAGTGGAGTCACGGGGAGACTGCATGATTGTCTGTGATGGTATTCTCTATGGTAGGTCTCAGAGGATAGTTGTCGATAGGGCTGACAGGTCTGTCCGTTTTGTACGTACTCGCAGCTACAGGTTCTATGATAGGTTGAGGAGGAGACTGTTTACGCCTTGACGTGCTCTACAGCGTATACGTATATTCCATCGAGCACTCCCGGACCTCCCTCTCTTCCGTGTGGGCATGGTCTCTCATCTCCTCTCAGTGTTGTTGCTTCCTCTATGTTTGCTGCGAACTGGCTTACGAGGTCTCTATCTATTCCCTCGACTATTATGTCGTCCTTCGTTACCTGGACCTTGATTCCCTTAGGTATCTGTAGCACTATCTTGTCCTTTCTTCCAAGAAGGTTCTCTATTATGAGCTTGTCTCCCTGTACTTTAACCATTATTGGGAAGTGAGAGTACACTATCTTGAGCTTGTATCTCCATCCTTTTGTGACTCCCTTTATCATGTTCCTTATTCTAGAGGCTATCGTCCCTACTAGTGCTCTCTCGAACTTTCTCGCAAAATACGTCTCGAGAACGAGCTTATTGTCCTCTCTTCTGACCATTATTGGAACACTGCCAAAGTCCTTGACAAGCTCTCCTAGCGGACCCTTCACCTTGACTATGAGTCTGCCGTTCGACTCGACCTGTACATCTACTCCTGGAGGTATCTCAACTTCTTCTCTAACGTACGGAACCTTCATCCTTATCCATCCTCCTCTTACAAAAGGCTTATTAAATATTTGTCTTGTTACGAATACGTGTACAGAATAATCAGAGAGAAGGAGCTAGGCTGCATTGCAGGCACGCTCGTCGGTCTTGGATTCCTACTGTTCTCAATACCTCCAGTATTCTCAACTCTGCTAGACATCATCAGACTTCACGTGAGCCTAGGAGACGTTCTCACCATTGCTTATCTAATAGTTATGGCCTTCTTCGGCCTTCTAATAGTCGACGTCTCTAATGAGTACAGGAGGAGCGGTCTCCTTCCTGAGGAGACTGTCGTTAAGACTGTTACCATGTTCTCGGTAATAATAATATTTCTCGCAATAATATATCTTATCGGGCTTCCAACTCCATCAATAATGACATACATAATAGACATGTTCATGGTTAACACCTCCACAACTACGGTGCTAGCTCTCATAGCTGGAGCAATAATGTATCCGATAGCTGCTAACATCCTCATTAACGATGCTAGCTCCACTACAGGGACCGTGCTGGCTATAATAGCATCGTGTCTATCACTAGTTACCGGAGGAGCATTGACAATACTCTTCGTCGGAGTCCTGATAGCATCTGTGGGAAACCTCATAGAGATACTGTTTGGCGAGAACGATGTTGCAAGTGTCGTATCTAGGGTGCTCAAGGTGATAGGGTTCATAACTTGTGCAATATTCGTGATAATACTAGGATACTACATGACGTCTACCGCGTCCATGATAGGAGGTCTACTCTACCAGATAGCAACCATTGGAGGAATACTTATGATAGTTGGAGGAATAGTACTATGCATCTCCGTGATCAATCTGATATCTATGCTCTTCTCATCCTATTAGTACAACGTTTATGCGAATAAACGTACAATAAAGAGAAATACATCACCGCATCTCAGTTTAATAGAGCCTCGTGGTCAGATCTATGATGTTCGACCTAATTGTGAAGGTACCTAAGGAGATGGAGAAGATTGCTGCATCGCATATAGAGGAGGTGCTCAGAAACCATGGCTTCAATCCTAAGGTCATAGTGGACACCGACAGATGGCTGGGAATAGTGTTCGTCTCCGGGCTAGGAGATAGAAAGTTTGAAGCTGCTGAGATCATAAAGAGAGAGGTACCGGAAGCCTCTCACGTGCTGGTAGCGTACAAGATAGTTCCAGCAAGACTACAGGACATATGCGAGGCAGTGAGAGAGATCGCGTCTCAAGTCATAAAGCCTGGAGACACCTTTGCAATAAGGACCAATAGAAGAGGGAAACATGACTTCACGTCTGTGGATGTCAACGTTCTTGCAGGTAAAGTGGTACAGGAGGCGACTGGGGCCGAAGTTGATCTTGAGTGCCCTAGTAAGGCTATATACGTAGAGATATTTGATGATATAGCTGCAATATGTGTTGTACCGGGCGAAGAAGAGTATAGGAAGCTTAGACCTGGGAAGCCACTTCCTCTCCCTATACTGAGGAAGATGGTTATCGTCCAGATGCCGTACACCGGACCTCTTGAAGCATGTAGAAAGATGGGTGAGAGAATTGGAAGAGCAGTACAGACTTTTGAGATAGGTGAACTATATGTTGCTCATTACAGACCCGTGAGTGCTAGAGAGCTTGTAAGCTTCTTAGAGGGCGTTATTGAGGGTATAGAGTCCAGATACGATATACAGAGAAGATGCTATGGAAGACCCGTACATAAGGTTCCTGTGAGCGTGTACGAGCTATTTCAGTACGTGAGAGAACATAAGGATGAACCAATAATCGTTACAGATCCAAAAGGCGAGTATGTGATGCATGTTAAGGATAAGCTTGCAGAGATATTTAAGAAGAGTGATAGAGTGCATATTCTTGTAGGTGCTAGAGAGGGAATACCTGTAGGAATATTCAGGTTTGCTACCCTAGTAGTAGACCTGATACCTCAGGTAACAATATCGACTGATTATGCTATAACTTCGACCGTGATAGGAATAGTATCAGCATTAGAGGAGGCGGGAATACTTGAAAAATATGTTACACACCATATGAGAAAGCGTGAAAAAAGAAGCAATTACTAAAGCTGTACTAGCATCGATAGTGATAGTTACATCATTGATACTATTCTCGGTGTCGCTCTTCGGAGTTTCATATGTATTATATAAGAGAGTTATATATATTGTATCAATAATATATAGACATTTTAACTTAGACATAACATACTACCTATTATCGGGAAAAAGCTTCAGCTGTTATATAGACTCGAGAGTACTCATTGGCCTCGCTCTTGTCTGTCTTGCTATCTTAGGATTTGTAGAGTTTCGAGATAGGAGAATATCTATGAGCTTGATATACGTTATTTTGAGCCTTATCGTTGATCTTCCGAGCTTATTCGTACCTGTTGTTAATTTTGTTCAGCAATTTGTGATTGTAGTGTTGATTATTCTCTATGGTTATACAATATTTAGAGAATTATCGAAAGGTGTTATTGATTCTTTATATAGGTTCTTCAGTATATTCGCTATCGTTGTTCTTCTCGATCTCATTTTAGGGTATCTTTTCGCGGCCTCTGGAATGATCTGGCTTGCTGCGGTTCCTGTAGCTGTGAACGATCTTTCAATTTTCCTAGCCTTCGCCTTCCTCCTTCTGTCAATTATGAGGATAGTCACATCAAGACACAATGGAGACATCCTTTCTGTAGAACCTGGCTCTCACAGGAGGGGTCTCTGCAAGATTCTGACATATCTAGGCATTGCTCTCTCTATACTGCTACCCGTTCTTCCGCTGACGCCTCTCGTAAATCCTAGTGGGGTCCCCATATCTGTGGACACATACTATTACTATAGGTGGCTAGTGACGATAGAGAGGCATGGTATAGCATATGCATACGTTACCGACATGGGTCTTAGACCAATATATCTCACATTGCTCTACCTTATACATCTGGCTGGGGTACCAATATGGGCAGTATCGATGTACCATATTGTTCCTCTTCTGATACTCTTTACTATCACTACATACTTCTTTACGAAGGCTATATTTAAGAATGATCTCATTGCAGCATTTGCAACCTTCGTATGTCCATTATCTATAAGCTTCATAACGTTTCTCTATGGTGGTTTTCATGCTAATCTCTTTGCTCTATCTCTTCTCATGATATGTCTGATTCTACTGTTCTCTGCTAGAGATGTCAGGTCTCCTCGTTTTGTGCTTTCCTGTATAATATCTATACTAGTTCTCTTTATACATCCATGGGTATGGGTTCAGCTTACTGCTGGGCTCGTGATATATGCAATAATTCTACATCTCCGAAAGAGAGGTTCCTCCATGAGAAAGCTCTGGACCTTCATACTGATATCGACCGTGTGCGGTGCTGCAAGGCTGCTCTACCATCTTAAGGCTCTGAGGTCAGTTGCGATGCCGGTTATAGGTGTAGTTACTACAGGTCACGTGTCTCAGCTACCGTCCTTCATGTGGTTTCAATTTAACGTGTTTGTATGGGGCTCTGTCTCAGTACTCTTCTTCTATCTTGCCGGTATAAGCGCTCTTCTCTATCTTACACATGTGAAGGAGAGGCTTAACTACCTTGACACGCTGTTGTTCGTGTCCTTGTTTCCATTTCTATCTCAGCCTCTCAGAGTCATAATTAACGTTTTTCCTCATATATTTGTGGGCGTGTTCCTGTTCAGTCTTCTACATATGTTCGAGAGCAGGATCTCTAGGACTCTAGTAGCTCTAGTGCTTGCTCTTCTCGTAGTCTACGGCTTCTACTGGGCTCTGATGTCTGTACCATCCTACAGCTCGATACCCTGGAACATACCTAGAACCTGCTAGCGTCTTATCAGGCTCACGCTGTACGGGACTATGTGCCTAGTTGTCTTAGGTGGGAATACTTTTCCCATCTTTGCATAGTAGATCACTATCTGCTTGAAGATTATCGGTGTATATACTACCGGGAGCGTTCCATCGTACTGATCTTCAGGAACCTTCGAAAGCTCTGGTATGTTCTCTATAGCCTCATGAAGTAGCCAGTACATCTCGTTCACATTGTCGTGATATATCTTCGTTGTTGACCTTATGGTCTTTATTATTGTCTCGACGTTTCCAGGACGTAGGTTATAGAGTATTTTCTGGACTATTCTTGTAGGTATCTCCATGCTGTTCTGATAATACTTGTCTATAGGCTCGTTCCTCATCTTGTACACGTATAGCCATCTTCTAAGCTCTATATCATCGTCGAGGTAGTTTACGAGTAGTGCAGGTATCTTCGTTATTCCGAGTCTCTTACATGCTTCTACTCTGTGGTGTCCGTCTATTATCATATATGTTTCTGAGTCTACTATTATAGGTTCCTGTAATCCTGTTCTTCTTATGCTCTCTATGAGCTCTCTAACTCTCTCCTCTATCGTCGACTCATGTGGGATGAGCTTGCTTATTCTGATGCGTTTCAATTCTATTCTCATGTCTCTCCTCTCAGTAACATACGTATCCTGCAGAACGAGCACACCTCCCCTTTTGAGGGCATTCCACATATCTTACAGGTCCCATACCTCTCCTCAGGAACCTTAAGAGAAGGTATTATCCTACGTACAAGCTTATCGACGAACGATCTTATAGATCCTGGATGTCTATCCTCCAGCTCTCTCACCAGTGCTCGCACTGTGTCCTGCATGGTCTCTCTAGAATCTGAAAGTGGGCATCGATCTGCCACATATGGTAGCTTCACTGTCTCTACATATAGCTTCGTCTCCTTCTCATCTATAAAGTAGAGAGGTCTCAATCTTCTAGCCATTCTAGGTCCCTCCTCTACCTTTGGTAACAGTTTTGTGAGGTATTCTAAGCTTCCCGTCAATATGTTAGCTATGGCGTACTGTGCTATGTCAATCATGTTGTGTCCCGTAGCGATTGCTTGACAGTTCTCTTCTAGAGCTACCCTGTTCATTATGTATCTCTTAGCTATTCCACATACTGAGCATGGTGGACGTCTGGTAATTTTCTCAAGGTCAGGTCTGAGTAGGTCTATTCCATAATCTGAGAACCTCTCGACTCTATAGGGAATACCTAGACTCTTGAACACTTGAACAGAGGTCTCTACCTGTTTTCTGGAGAACTCTCCTATTTCTGTATCTATGGTTAGTCCGAGAATCTCTGTCCCAAGTTCTCTACAGATCTGGTGGAGTATGTGTAGCATTGTTACACTATCTTTACCTCCGGATACTGCTATTAGAAGTTTCTTAACGTTTTTTAACATTTCAAACCTGTAGATAGTGTTCTCTACCTCCGTCTTAACATAATCTATGAAGTGTTCTCTACAGAGTCTGAGCTTACGGTGCTTGACTATGTATATAGCCTCCTCGTTACAGAAGGTGCATCTAGCTCTCACGTCTCTTCCTCTCACTATCATTTCTCTCTGCCTTGTTTTAAGGTTAGTCTTCTACACTATTCCTAATTGAGTATTAGCGAAGTATCGTAAAGTATAGTTATCATCTATGAGGGATATTAATGTTTATATTTTAGATAAGCACTACACCTAGCTTGTAGATAATGTCTCTATGTCAACATATTGATGGTGAGAGTAAAAAGGTTTTCTGGGGACTTGAGGGTCTCTATGTCAATGAGACAGAGATATGTTATATAGATAATGACAGCGGCAAGATATACTACAGAGGCTACGATCTGGAGGACCTGGTAAGGAACGCATCTTTTGAAGAAGTGGCATACCTGCTCATATATGGCAAGCTTCCGAGCTCGGTAGAGCTTGAAGAGTTCTCAAGAGACTTAAGGTCCAGGAGGTTCATAGATAGTGCGGTGATAGACCTATTGAAGATGCTTCCATCAGATGCATACCCTATAGACGTCCTGAGACTCAGTATAGACTTCTATTGTACTCGTAGGAAGTTCATAAATACGGGCTCTCTCAAAGATAACTATGACCTAGCAATAGACCTCATAAGCAAGCTTCCTGTAGTGCTCGCATATTTCTACCGTATAAGCAAGGGTCTCGACGTGGTTCTTCCAAGAGAGGAGTTTGATCATCCAGCAAACTTCTACTACATGATGATGGGCCGTGAGCCGGATCCTGTAGAGTATGAGGCCGTGAAGACGATCTTCATAATATATGCTGACCATAGTCTAGCGAACTCTACATTTACAGCAATAACGGTTGCATCAACACTATCTGATCTAGGATCTGCAATAGTGGCAGCATTATCAAGCCTGAAAGGTCCGCTACATGGTGGTGCGAACCGTGAGGTTGTGAACATGATACTTGAGATAGGTGACGAGTCGAATGTTGAGAAGTTTGTCAGTGAGAAGATTGAGAGAAAAGAGAGGATAATGGGTTTTGGTCACAGGGTATATAAGTCCTCTACACGTGGGGATCCTAGAGTACCTATTCTTAAAGAGGTTGCGAGAAAGTTAGCAGAGAAGAAGGGTGGAAAATATCTGAAGGTCTATAGGATAGCTGAGAAGCTCGAGAACGAGGTCACATCAAGGTTAGGAGGTAAGGGGGTCAGACCAAACGTTGATCTCTATGCGGGTGTCCTCCTCTATCTTCTTGATATACCTCCAGATTATAATCCTGCAATATTTGCAATATCCAGGATAGTAGGATGGGTTGCACACGTGTTAGAGTACTGGAAGCATAATAGATTGATAAGACCGTTAGAGCGCTATATTGGACCTATAGGTCTCAGATATGTTCCATTAAGCGAGAGAGGTTAAACTCAGTACCCGATTACTTCATCACTTTTCAGCCTGGTCTAGGATACATCACCTTTTTCCTCTACGTAGTATAGCTACTATAGCGACTACGGCTACTACTATGATTATGATGCAGGCGAGAACTATAAATATGAGGAAGCTGTGACCTGCCTTTTCTTCACTTATCTCCCTGTTTATCGTAACATTATGCTGTACTATTGTGGTCTTTTTCGTGACGCTAGTAGTGGCTGGTGGTGTTCTAGTCTGCTTTTGTTTCACTGTTTTGTGAGGTATTATTATTGTTACGTTCTTTATTATTCCGTTGCTGCTTGTTACGTTTATTGTTATGTTATTGTTTGTCTGAATTATCTTATATATGTTTGTGTTATTTGTTGTTACTGTGGATGGTGATGGTGGGGGTGGTAGCGATTGTGCTAGTGTTGGTGCTGTGAGAGCTAGGGAAAGTATTAGAAATAGAAAGGATAGCATGAGCAGGATACTACGTCTCATGTACAAGGAGAGAGAAAGAGGATTTATATGTTATACATTGAGAGGTTTGAGAGAATGAGAAAGGTGTTTCTATTTCTTACTTGCAGGACTTGGCGAATCCTAGGACTGAATAGTACTGTGATAGGTAGCTCTCCATGTTCTGGTGTAGTGCATGTATTGTCAGTAGGTTCCAGAATATCCAGTAGCCCTTTCCTGGATATACGTAGTCTCCTGTTGTCACTGTCTCTACAGTTGTCCAGGCGCTGTTGCTTGTTGACTCTGTGTAGTATAGTGTCAGGTTCAGGAACTTTGATGGCAGTAGCTTTACTGGTACTAGTCCTATTGGTCCTACTATTGCCCATCCTGGCTCTAGTGGTGATGGTACGTATGCTAGTTCTAGAGTCTTCATTAGTAGTGTCTTGAGTGTTGTTGAGGATACTGCTGTGACGTTTATTGGCACTATCAGTACCAGCTCATGTGGATATGCTGAGTACACTACTAGGCCCATTCCTGGTCTCACCGGTGTCGATGTTGGTGATATAGCTACGTAGAATGGTGCTGATGATGCCGCCCTATTATAGTAGTATACTGCGATTGCTGACCATGGGTTGACCTTCTTTCCTGTTCTCACATCATATACTAGCGAGAATACTTGTGCGAGGGTTGGTAGCTTTACTGGTGCTGAACCTGGTGGTGGGGCTGGTAGTGACTGGCTTTCTGATGCATATGATAGTGGTAGTACTGGTACTGATATCAGCTCGTATGTACGTGGCTTTACTACTACGGCTACTCCAGTTGTCTTGAAGCTTGTCCTGTTAACAGGTACACCGTTCACATATACTATTATCTCTCCAGTTGTCGTGTATGTTGGTAGTAGTATCTTCTTGACTATTGAGTATGCCTTTCCTACTACTAGAGGCTCAAATAGAGAGCCTACGACCTTGACCTCATATGGTGTAACCTCTACGACTGTTATGTTTATTGCAGTGCTTGTCTTGACCTTTGGCACCACTGTCACGTTCAGTGTTACTGGATATCCTGCCCAGTACACATACATCTTTGGCATGACTGTCATGTATACCTTGTATGGTGGAACCTTCTTCACCGTGACAGATGTTGTTGCCTTAACTGTGCCATTGACTACTAGTGATAGTGTGTATGTTCCAGTTGTAGATATGGTGCACTTGAACGTGTGTGTCCACGTCTCTCCTGGTGACAGTACTGGAGTTACTACGGGTCCAGCACATACCTTATTATCGTACTTTATCTCGACCGATGCCTTTCCTGGAGCATTACCAATATTCTTTACTGTGACCTTGACGTTGAATGGTACGCCAGCATATGCTGTTGATGGTGCTGATATTGTTCCATTGAATATTGCGACCTTCTTTGTTACTGTCACGTTTGCTGGTACTCCCATTACTGGGAATACCTGACCGTTAACGTTTGACCATGTTCCGTTTACTCTTAGTGTTGTCTTTCCTACGGATACTGCCTTCAACGTTATGTAGGCTATGACTGTCTTATTTACTCCGCATGCAGTGGATCCAGCTATCACTATCTTTACTATTCCCTTCTTGTTGTTTATACTGTATGTAGCTAGTCCACTGACCCTGCTCTTGAAGTCTCCAGCTTTGACGGCAACTACATTTATCACACTTGAATTATAGCGTATCGTCACGCTGACTCCAGCAGCCTTTGAACCGTTTAGTAAGAGTAGAGTTACATTCTTCTCTTCTCCAAGTGTCAGTATGTAGCTCTTCTTTGCAAAAGCTACCTTAACAGATACATAGATCACTTTAACAGACTTCGAGTAGACTAGGCTCTTGTTCACATACACGTCAACATATCCTGTACCTACACCGTGGAATACAACGCTCAGACATACTTTTGCTGTCTTTCCGGGCTCTATCCTTACGTTCTTAGATACTGTAGATGAGGTTATGTTGCCTACGGGAGACTTTAGGAGGGCTACAGCCTTAACTGCTAGGGTTACTGGTGCTGTTCCTGTATTCTCTATCGTTACAGTGACTGTTCCAGGCACGTCTGATATGAACTGAGAGGGCACTTGTACTGAGACTACCTTGTAGGCATACTTCGGCTTAGATATAGCCTTAACAGTCTCTGACCAGACCTTTGCACCATTTGAAGTGAGCTTAAGTAGATAAGTTCCAGTAGCATTGAACTTCACTGCAAAGTCTACTGTCTTGGTCTCGCCAGGTGATACTGTGACTTTCTTACATACGCATGTCTTGTTAATATATAGGCACAGGTTGTCTGTTCCAGTCGCCTTACCAACGTTCTTCACACTTACACTTAGCACATATGTCTCTCCTACAGTTACTGTTGTTGGAATTGTCTTGACGACCGATACCTTGAATACTGCTGGTGGTGGAATGATCTTCATGAGCTCAGAGTAGTTAACTACTATGTTCACCGTTGATGGAGCTCCGAAGAGTGTTGGTAGGAACGTGTACGTGTGCATTAGTACTCCACTAATGTTGAAGTATGCTGGAACGTTCTTTGTTAGAGGATTCTCAGCAAGTGCAATATATACTGATATAGGCTTCTCAGCTGGAACCTGAGCCACATATGTAGAGTTCTTATAGATCTCGAAGCTTGTTAATGTAGGCTTGAAGAATATTACAAGCTTGCTCACGTTTACTCCAGGAACCTTCGCTATGGGAACATACGTCTTAGTGGTGTTATAGTACACGTACACTGTTCCCTTAATTGTTACCATAGTTGACTGAGCATTTAGGGGTACAGTCATTAGTGATGCCATAACTATTACTAGCGGAACCAGTATCGTTAGTAGTGTACGTCTATTCATACTCATTACTAGGATCGTGAAGAAATTTAAAAGCATTACTCAATAGTCTAAACCTAAAAGTAGGATAAAGAAAACTAAAGAGAGAAATATTAGAAATTTAAAACAAAAGAGAAGGAAAATTAGGATATATTAGAGAGCTACGTTTAGATTAGCTTGTTGGTACTATTGGTACAGTTACTGACTTCGTCGGATACGCTATCACTATGCTTCCTAGTGGCACAAATATCTTGTCAGCAGTCCATTTACCTGTCTTGTATGTTGATGCGTAGACGAACTTCTGCTCTGTAGCGTTCCATATGTATACCCACATTACGACATCTGATGGCGCTGGCACTATCGTGCTTGTCATGTTTAGCAGTGGCATCTTGGATAGACCCATCGGTATCACGTTGTAGCTGAATGCTGATACTGTGACCGGCATTGCCATTGGTAGACCCATGTAGTGGTATGTTACCGGTATCACGAACACTGCATTCTTCTTTGCTAGGACATAGTATACTGTTGGCTTGATCTCACCGGTCGTGGTTGTTGTCACTGGCTTGACCTTGTATACTATACATGGCTCTAGTGCTGTGATTGCTCCAGGCTTTAGACAGTATGCGGATACTACTACGCTGCTCACGTTGTCCTTCATTATTGCTGTCCATCCTGGCTCTAGTGCTCCTGGCATTGCGAACATGTTTAGACCCTTCTGTAGATATAGTATGTAGTATGCATCTGGTGCAACTCCATAGTCTATCGTTGCAGATACTGGCTCACTTGGTATGCCTCCAATGTTTACCGACGTTATGTTCAGTGTAACCTTCTCTACACCGGCTGGTGGCACGACTAGTACCTCATTGTCTCCAAATACTATTGCTCCAGACTTTGCAGTGTCTGCAGACTTCACTGTTAGTGAGAACTTCGTGACCTTGAACTTCGAGCTAACTATCGGCTTCACGACTGGCTTCAGTAGCTTAGCTAGCGTGCTGTTCGTTGTTGTTACTAGCGATACGTTAGCAGGTAGGCATGCGGTGACTACTAGAGTCTCTGTCTTTGGCTTAGTTGAGCCCTGTGGCGTGTATGTTACTTCTACTGTGAAGTTTGTGCAGAAGTAGTAGTATGGACTCTCTAGCTCCTTTACGGGTGCCTCTACCTCTAGGTACTTCTTACCGTTGACTATTAGTGTCAGGTTGTAGTGGTCTATTCCGACTGTTGGTGTCTCCTTTGGCTTTATGTCGTATACTCCTACGTTATATCCTACCTCCTTCAGATACTTGAATGTTGCGACTGGTGGTGTTACGGTGACCTTTCTTAGACTTACATTTAGCCATGTGTAGTAGCTTGAGTTCTCTATAACCTTCACAGATACGTTAGCCATGTTTCCTAGATTGCTTGTGGATATTGGACACTTGATTATTATTGATGTTGTCGTTGTCTTCTTGCTGAATGTTGGCTTCTCATTCTTTGGTATACTACAGCTTATGCTGGTTAGTGAGCCGTTTATGTATACGTTCTCGGTCACGTGGCTTGTGAAGTATGAGCTGCTCTCGTGTTTTCCTGTTACATTTACCACTACATATAGTGTCACGGTCTTGTCCTTCTTTGTGAACCAGTAGTATCCCTTAGCATATGTTAACTTCTTTCCGCTTGCTGTGACGTTCTCTAGTGTTGTTATAGGTCCTCTGTATGGTATTATGTGATATGTTGTGCTACTCAGTGTTGAGTATGGTGACTTTGCTTCTACTATTACTGAGACGTTGTCGTTCATCTCTAGTAGCTTGAGCATTGTCTCGTTGACCTTGCCGTTCTTCATTATTAGTAGGTCTACTGCTAGTGATGGTGGCGATGATGTTGATAGGCTGTAGCTTACTGACTTGCATGCAAGCACCTTTCCACTTAGCGTCTCAACACATGCTGTTAGAGTTGTTGTTGGGTTATACATGTTGTAGAATGGTGCTGTTAGAGTTGCTGTTTCTATAGAGGTTGATGCAGTCCACTTGTTATTTACTGACGACAGCGTGCTGTAGACATTGTCTGTATAGGATACTGATATCGTGTTGTTTATCAGTGTCATGTCTAGCGACTTCACATATATTGGCGATGTTGATTCCTTCTCTGTCTCCTGTATGGTTATGGACTTCGTCGGCTTGTATACCATTAGGTATAGTGTGCGCGTTACTTCTGATACTGTGAAGGTCGAGGTCGATGCCTGGAATATGGATCCGGATGGTGCCTTTATGTCTACTGTTAGTTTAGGTGCCTCTACAGATACTCCCTTAGGTAGAGTGAAGTTCACATATACCGTACATACGACCTTTACGCCCTGTGTGAACTTGTCTATAGACTGGCCCTGAGCCGGTATGTATACTGTGGTATCAGACTGCTCTGGCACTGGGTATACCGCTATTGTCTGTGTTCCAGCAGTCTCCTTGCATACTCCTCCAAGTATCTTGATTGGATAACCGTTCTGTCCGCTTGTTAGCTTGATTGCAGATATCTCTGAATATGTGCTCTCCGACCAGTTTCCATAGATCGTTATCTCTAGAGTGCTCTTCGTGTTTGCCTCAAATGCGTACTTGTTTAGTGTTATCGACACGAACGGTAGTGCGTTGAGTTTCACTACTGTTGATGTTCCAGATGCTGGAGTGGTTATTACTAGCTGACCATGATCTGACTCTACAAAGTATATACCGCTCTGGTATTTCAGTGGTGATATTACTAGCTTTGCTAGATCAAGCTCTATGTACTCTGCCTTAGACAGTGATAATGAGGTCTGAGTCATGTTGACATATATGTAGAAGTCGTTGAGGTTCTTCACGGTCTTGCTCGTTCTCATGGAGCAGCTTATGTAGTACTCCTTTACTCCCTCTACACTCTTCACGGTTACTGTACATGAGGATGACTCTGCGAAGTAGCTATCAGGCGAGGATGCAGAGGCCATCTTTACATCTATTCTGCTTATCTTGAGGATATCGAACACAGTATCTGACTGTGGCTTCAGGTATATCTCGAGTGTAAATGTCTGTCCCTCCTCAAATGTTAGTGACTTCTCTGGTAGTACCTCGACTGTGAAGCTTGCGAACGGTTTCTCTGGTTTTATTACTTCTGTACAGTATGGGCCTGCCTCAAGTAGTGAGCGAGCCTGTGGCGGGAACAGTGGGTTAGTATAGATGGAGCATGTTCTCCCGCTCACTATCTTGAATGTGCCGCCTACTGTCGTAGTCGTGGTGGAAGATGATGAGGACGAGGATGTTGCTGCTACTAGTGGTTTTCCTCCTATTGGTAGTAATGTTACTAGTGCTACCACTGTTAGGAGTGTTGCTATTATTATCGTTGCTAGT